>DATCCB010000069.1:0-16841 GCA_036511515.1 Caulobacteraceae bacterium
CCCCTCCCCCGCGGCGCTGCGCTTGCGAGGGAGGAATTTTCCTTTCTAAACTCCTGCCCCGCGACGCGGGGAAGGTGGCGCGGCGCCTTTGCTTGCGCCGTGACGGAAGGGGCGCAAGGCGGTCCAATTCCGTCCAGTTCATCCACAGTACAAAGTTTCCTGTGAGTCGAAGTGATGCGGCGGTGCGCGGCGCCCCGACGTTAGGCTATCGGTAACCATGGCCTTAGCTCCCCTGCTCGATCTGCGACCGGCGACGACGGCGCCCGACTTCGCCCAGGCGCCGGGCAACATCGAGGCCGAACAGGCCCTGCTCGGCATCCTCCTTTACGACAACGGCGCCT
This sequence comes from Caulobacteraceae bacterium, assembly GCA_036511515.1. Classification (GTDB taxonomy): domain Bacteria; phylum Pseudomonadota; class Alphaproteobacteria; order Caulobacterales; family Caulobacteraceae; genus Acaudatibacter. Next base: position 342 of record DATCCB010000069.1, read on the forward strand.
ACGAACGCCTGACCGATCAGCTTCGCGGCGCCCATTTCCTCGAACCCTTTCATGGCCGGCTGTTCGACGCCGTACGGGTCCAGATAGCGCAAAACCAGCTGGCCGAGCCGATCCTGCTGGCCGAACAGTTCCAGCGCGACCCGGCCTTCGAGGCCATGGGCGGGGTGCGCTATCTGGCCGACCTGGTCGACCGCGCGCCGCCGGCCGCCAATGCCCGCGACTACGGGCGCGTGATCTACGATCTGGCGCTGCGCCGCGACCTGATCCGCATCGGTGGCGACATCGCCGCGACCGCGCAGGGCGGCGACCCCGAACTGACCGCCCACGACCAGATCGAGGCGGCCGAACAGCAACTCTACACCCTGGCCGAGACCGGCGGCGTCGCCAGCGGCCTTAGCGGCTTTTCGGACGCGCTGGCCGGCGCGGTGCTGATGGCGGCCGAGGCCTACGGGCGCGACGGCGGCCTTTCAGGCCTGTCGACGGGGCTGGTGGAGCTCGACCAGAAACTCGGCGGCCTCCACAAATCCGACCTGATCATCATCGCCGCGCGCCCGTCGATGGGCAAGTCGGCCCTGGCGGCGAACGTCGGCTTCAATGTCGCGCGGCGATACGAGGTCGAAATCGGCCCCGACGGCTCACGCAAGACCGTCAACGGCGGCGTCGTCGCGCTTTTCTCCCTCGAAATGTCGGCCGAACAGCTGGCCATGAGGATACTGGCGGAAGTCACCGACGTCCCCTCCGACAAGATCCGAAAAGGCGAAATCACCGCAACGGAATATGGGCGCATCCGCGACGCCGCGATCGAAATCGGCCAGGCGCCCCTCTACATCGACGACACCGGCGGCATCTCGATGGCCAAGCTGGCGGCGCGCGCGCGACGGCTCAAGCGCACGGCGGGGCTCGACCTGATCATCGTCGACTATCTGCAGCTGGTCACCGCGACCGACATCAACCGCAACGACAACCGGGTTCAGGAGGTCACCCAGATCACCCAGGGGCTGAAGGCGCTGGCCAAGGAACTCGAGGTGCCGGTGATCGCCTGCGCCCAGCTCTCGCGCCAGGTCGAGAACCGCGACGACAAGCGCCCGCAGCTGGCCGACCTGCGGGAGTCGGGATCAATCGAGCAGGACGCCGACGTGGTCATGTCGATCTATCGCGAGGCCTATTATCTCTCACGCACCGAGCCCAAGGAGGGCACGGTCGAACACCTGGCCTGGCAGGAAAAGCTCGACCCGATCCGCAATGTCGCCGAGATCATCATCGGCAAGCAGCGCCACGGCCCAATCGGCGTCGTCCGCCTGCACTTCAATGAAGACCTGACCAAGTTCAGCAACCACGCCCGTGAAGGCCGGTTCGACCCGCACTGACTAGCCAGGGTCTTTGGCGCGTCAGCCCTTGGCCAAGCCCTCGAGCCGATCGGGGCCTACGGCATTCACCGCGGCCTTGAGGTCATCGATGCTGCCGGCCTCGCCCTGCGCGGCCACGGTGAAGCGGCCGGCGACGATTATGCTGTATTCACCGTTCCTGGAGACGCGGTCCCATCGCTCGGTGGTCATGCGGCCGTTGACGCTGGCGACCTTCTCATAGCCGGTCGCGGTTTCGCGGCTGGAGTTGACGTTGAAAGCGCCGGCCATGGCCGCCAGACCCTGGGCGGCGGCGAGATCCGACACCGTCAAGGTGATGCGCGCGGCATCCTTGGCGTAGGTCGCCTCCGCGCTCGAGGCGCCGGACCCGGCCGCGCCCATGCCGGTGGCCGAGACTTCGGTGCGCGGAAGGCCGGCGACGGTGTCCGGCAACAAGGCCTTGAGCTTTTCCGGATCGATGGCCACGATCGCCTTGCCCTCGGCGCGGCCGGTCTGGGCCGTTTGCGCCGCCGCGGCCATCTGCGCCGAAGCGGCCTGCAGCTTGGCCAGGTCGACGCTGGCCCCGCCAACCCGGACCGTGCCGCCCATGCCATCATTGCGCACGCTGGTGTAGGCGCCGGCGCCGGTTCCGAGCACCGCGGCGCTGGCCACGGCGCTGACCACGGCGCCGACGATGATGTAGAGCACGACGGCCGCGACGATGGTGACGACGGTGTAGCCCAGCGCCTTTTCCTGAGGCGCCTTCATCAGTCTGGGCAGGCCAAGGTAGAGCAGATAGAGGCCATAGAGCGCGCACAGGCCGCCGATGATCCCCAGCGGCGGAAACAGGTCGAATATCCCCGCCACCCAGGCGGCCGTCGACGAGTAGACAGCCACCTTCAGCGCCTGGATCTGGCTCTTATGGCCATCGAAGCTGGGCGCCAGCGCGTCGATCACCAGCGCCAGAATGAATACCGAGACCAGTGAAAGCCCATAGGCGACGATGGCCCCGACGATCGATCCGATCAGCGCCGGATGATAGCTGACGCCGAAGGCGCCGAAACCGAACAACTGTCGGCCGATGAGCCCGGCCACGGCCGGGATCGCCGCCAATATGCAGGCATAGCCCGTGAACAGGCCCCGCGCGGTGGCGGCTTCGCCGTCAATGACCTCCCACTCGGCCTTGGGCCGAAACAGGATGGCCTGCACGCGCGCCACAAGGCCCGCGCTTCTTGGTCCTTCGACAACCGTCATATCGCCCCTCCCCTTAAGTCCCCTTCGGAGGCTAGCTCAAAGACCTGGCCATGGCGAGAACCTTGGCTATGCGAAGCCTTGGTGACGGAACGACCCGGCGCGGGTTACCTTGGATGGCGAGCCTTTCGAATCGGGAACGTCATGGCCAGGGACGGCGCGATCTATGCCTGCCAGTCCTGCGGAGCGGTCCATGCGAAGTGGGCCGGCCAGTGCACGGCCTGCAACGCCTGGAACACGCTCAGCGAAGAGATCGTTTCGCGGCCGCCCGGGGCGCTGGCGCCAGCGCGCGGCGGCAAGTCTCACGGCCTGGAATTCGAGGCGCTCGACGCCCATTCGCCCTCACCAGAGCGGATCGTCACCGGCATCGCTGAATTCGACCGGGTGCTCGGCGGCGGGGTCGTGCCCGGATCCGCGGTGCTGCTCGGCGGCGATCCGGGGGTCGGCAAGTCGACGCTGTTGCTGCAGGTCGCCGCCGCGGCGGCGGCGCGCGGGGCCGCCTGCGCCTATATTTCCGGCGAAGAGGCGGTCGAACAGATCCGCGCCCGCGCCCAGAGGATGGGCATCGACGCCGCGCCGGTGAAACTGGCCGCCGAAACGGCGCTTCGGGCGATCGTCGATGGGCTGAAACGCGAGGCTTTCGATCTTGTGGTCATCGACTCTATCCAGACGCTGTGGAGCGACGCGCACGAAGCGGGGCCAGGCTCGGTCACCCAGGTCCGCGCCTGCGCCGGTGAACTGGTGAGACTGGCCAAGCGGCGCGGCGTCGCCGTGGTGCTGGTCGGCCATGTGACCAAGGATGGCCAGATCGCCGGGCCGCGCGTCGTCGAGCACATGGTCGACGCGGTGCTGTGGTTCGAGGGCGAGCGGGGCTATCCGTTCCGGGTGCTGCGCGGGGCCAAGAACCGGTTCGGCGCCACCGAGGAAATCGGCGTCTTCGAAATGGGCGAAGGCGGCCTCGCCGAGGTCAAGAACCCTTCGGCGTTGTTTCTGAACCAGGGCGGGGAGCGCGCGGCCGGCGCCGCGGTGTTCGCCGGCATCGAGGGCTCGCGTCCCGTTTTGGTCGAATTCCAGGCGCTGGTCGCCCCGTCCGCCTACGGAACACCGCGGCGAGCGGTAGTCGGCTGGGACGGCGGCCGCCTGGCCATGGTGCTGGCGGTGCTCGATGCACGCTGCGGGCTTGGATTTGGCGCCCGGGATGTCTACCTGAATGTCGCCGGAGGCCTTAGAATCAACGAACCGGCGGCAGACCTCGCGGCCGCGGCCGCGCTGGTGTCTTCGGCCCTGGAAACGGCCCTGCCCCAGGACTGCGTCGTGTTTGGCGAGATCAGTCTGTCTGGCGATGTGCGGCCGGTGAGCCGGATGGAGGTGCGATTGAAGGAAGCGGCCAAGCTCGGCTTTTCGCGCGCCCTGGCGCCCAGCGGCGCCGACGGCGGCGGGGTGCGGGTCACGGGCGTCTCGCGCCTGTCCCAGGCTATCACGCGCATCGGCGAGCCGGCGTGGGACTGACGGCGTGACCCTGTTCGATCTGGGCGCGGGCTTGGTCCTGCTGGTGTCGGGGATCTTCGGCTATGCCCGTGGCGCGACGCGCGAAGTCACCACCGCCATCGCCTTTGTGCTGGCCATTGTCGCGGCCGTATTGGCCCTGCGCTTCACCGGTCCAATAGCCGGCCACTCCATCCACACGGTCTGGATGGCCAACGCCGCCGCGGTGCTGATCGTATTCATCTTCGCCTATGTCGTCCTGCGCCTGATCGGGGGGGCCCTGACCCGCCGGGTCCGCCAGACGGCGGCGCTTTCGGGTCTTGACCGGGCGCTGGGCTTCGCCATCGGCGTGGTTCGCGGCCTGGTGGTCATCGGCGCCTTCGCCCTGCTCATCGAAGCGGCGACGCCCGCCGAACGTCGCCCGGCGTGGATCGTCGGCGCCAAGCTCTATCCGTTGGCCAGCCAGGCCGGCGCGGCCCTGAAGTCCCTGGCCCCCCGCGGCCTGAACGCGGCCCACGCGGTGGCGCCAGAGATCACCGGGCCGGCGCCCGGCGATACCCCGCCGCAGCGAAAACTTTCGCACGGGCGCGGCTACAGCCTCCATGAGCGCAAATCCCTCGACGATCTGGTAGAGAAATCGCGGTGAGCTTGAAAAACCCACAGACCGAGCCTTGGCGGGACCCGGACGACGACGCGCTGCGCCTGGAGTGCGGCGTCTTCGGGGTCTTCGGAATTCCCGACGCATCGTCGGTGGTGGCGCTTGGCCTTCACGCGTTGCAGCACCGCGGCCAGGAGGCGTGCGGGATCGCCTCGTTCGATGGTCAGGGCTTCTACACCGAGCGCCATCTGGGCCACGTGGCCGAGGCATTTTCGGGCGGCGATCTGGCGCGAAGACTGCCTGGATCGTCGGCGATCGGCCACACCCGCTATTCCACCGCCGGCGGCAGCTTCCTGCGCAACGGTCAGCCGCTGTTCGCCGACCTGGCGGCCGGGGGCGTGGCCATCGCCCATAATGGCAATCTGACCAATTTCCTCACCCTTCGCGACCAGCTTGTCTCGGAGGGCCGGATTTTCCAGTCGACCTCGGACTCCGAGGTGATCCTGCAGCTGATCGCCCGGTCGCGTAAGACCAAGGTGGTCGATCGCTTCATCGAGGCGCTTTCCCAGATCGAGGGCGGCTATGCGCTGGTCGTCCTGACCAACAAGAAGCTGATCGGCGTGCGCGATCCTCTGGGCATCCGGCCCCTGGTGCTGGGCGACCTCGACGGCAGGGCGGTATTCGCCTCCGAGACGCGGGCCCTGAACATGGTCGGCGCGCGCTTCGTCCGTGACGTCGAGCATGGCGAGATGGTGGTGGTCTCGGAGGACGGCATTGCGTCGATCCGCCCGTTCCCGGCCGCCAAGGCGCGCCCGTGCGTGTTCGAGTACGTGTATTTCGCCATGCCGGACAGCGTGGTCAATGGCCGCTCCGTCTATGAGGTGCGCAAGCGCATGGGCCAGCGCCTGGCGCTGGAAAGCGGCGTGGCCGCCGATGTGGTGGCGCCCGTGCCCGACTCGGGCGTGCCGGCGGCGCTGGGTTACGCCGAAGCCAGCGGCCTGCCCTTCGAAATGGGCATCATTCGCAATCACTATGCGGGACGCACCTTCATTCAGCCGACCCAAGGCGCGCGCGAACTGGGGGTGCGGATGAAGTACAGCCCCAACAAGAGCGTTCTGGCCGGCAAGCGCGTGGTGCTGATCGACGATTCGATCGTACGGGGCACCAGCAGTCGCCATGTGGTGCGCATGGTCCGTCAGGCCGGCGCAAGCGAGGTGCATCTGCGATCGGCCTGCCCGCCGCTCAAATGGCCGGACTTCTATGGCATCGATATGCCAGACAGCGACAAGCTGCTGGCCGCGACCCGCAGCCTGGCGGAAATGACCCAGTTCCTCGAGGTCGACAGCCTGGCGTTTCTCACCGTCGACGGACTCTATTGGGCCATGGACGCTGGCCCCCGCGATCCGGCGACTCCCCAGTTCACCGACCACTATTTCACCGGGGACTACCCGACCCGCCTGCTCGATCGCGAGATCGCCCAGGGCCGCAATGAGCAGACCGAGAGGCAGCTGTCGTTCCTGGTCGATGCGTGAGCCCTGAAATCGGCGCGCGGCGCGGCTGGTCGCGCCGTCTGGCCCCAGACCCCTACATCCTCGCCATTATCGCCATGGTCGTACTGGCCAGCCTGGTTCCGGTGCGCGGCGTTGCGGCGGCCGATTTCGCTATTCTGACCAAGGCGGCGATCGCGCTGCTGTTTTTCCTGCACGGGGCGAGGCTTTCCCGTGAGGCGGTGATTGCCGGGCTGACCCATTGGCGTCTGCACCTGACCGTGCTGGCGGCGACCTTCGTGATGTTTCCGCTCTTAGGTCTGGCGGCCGAGCGTCTGCCGGCGGCCATCTTGCCCGGTTCCCTCAGCGCCGGCGTGCTCTTCCTTTGCTGCCTGCCCTCGACCGTGCAGTCGTCGATCGCCTTCACGTCCATCGCCCGAGGCAATGTCGCGGCCGCGGTGTGCGCCGCGTCGGCCTCGAACCTGTTTGGCATCTTCATCACCCCGCTGCTGGTCGCCGTCGCCCTGCGCACCCACGGCGCGCCTTTCTCGGCGGGAGCGTTCGAGGCGGTGATCGTTCAGCTGTTCATTCCGTTCGTCGCCGGCCAGTTGGCGCGGCGATGGATCGGCGGGTGGATCGCCGGTCACGCTCGGCTGGTCGGCTGGGTCGACCGAGGGTCGATCCTGCTGGTCGTCTACGGCGCCTTCAGCGCCGCCGTGACGCAAGGCATCTGGCGCCAGGTTTCCGCAGTCCAGATCGCGGTCCTGGCCGTGGTCTGCGGCCTGCTCCTGGCCATCGTGCTCATCGCAACCACCCTCGGGTCCCGCGTGCTCGGCTTCGCCAAGGCCGATGAGATCACCATCGTCTTCTGCGGCTCCAAGAAGAGCCTGGCGTCCGGCGTGCCGATGGCCAGCATCCTGTTTCCGCCGCCCAGCGTCGGTTTGATGGTATTGCCGCTGATGATCTTTCATCAGTTGCAGTTGATGGCCTGCGCGCTGATCGCCCAGGCTTACGCGGGCCGCCCGGCCGCGGACGCCGCCGTGGCGAGCCCGGCGATTCTGGACCCGCGATGACCGTCGAACCCGCGCCTCTCGGCGGCCGCATCGCCCTGGTCACCGGCGCCAGTCGCGGCATCGGCCGCGCCTCCGCCCTCGCTCTCGCTGGGGCCGGCGCTCACGTCATCGCCGTCGGCCGCACCCAAGGCGCGCTCGAGGAGCTTGACGATGAGATTCTGAAGGCCACGGGCGCGCGCGCAACCTTGGTGGCGATGGACCTCACCGACGGCGGAGGCATCGACCAGCTGGGCCTTGCCGTCTTTCAGCGCCACGCCAGGCTCGACATCCTCGTCCATGCCGCCGCCGTGCTCGGCGGCCTGCGGCCGGTGGCCCATATCCCGCCGGCGATCTGGGATGGGGTGTTGGCCGCCAACCTCACCTGCGCATTTCGCCTGATCCGCTCTCTTGAGCCGCTGCTGCGGGCGAGCGACGCGGGCAGGGCCATCTTCCTGACCTCGGCCGCCGCCGTCCGTCCGCGGGCGTTCTGGGGCGCTTACGCCGCCACCAAGGCCGCACTCGAGGCGCTGGCTCGGTGCTGGGCCGACGAGGTGGCCATCTCGCCGGTCCGCGTCGCCCTGGTCGATCCCGGCGCCATGCGAACGAGGATGCGCGAACAGGCCTTCCCAGGCGAAGACCCGGGCGCCCTGACACACCCCAGCGAGATCGGACCGCTGATCGTCGAGCTGGCCATGGCAGAAGAACTGCCGGCCCCCAGCCAAGTCATACGGTTCAGCGACTGGCGATCCGCGCGCGGCGCCGCTTCGCCTGGAACGCCTTGACAGGATCGCCGGTCTCGTCGGCGTAAGGGTTAGCGCCCGATTTCACGGTGATCCGGATCGGCGTGCCGGGTAATTCGAAGCTGTTGCGCAGGGAGTTGACCAGATAGCGGCGATAGCTGTCCGGCAGCTTGTCGGCCCGACTGGCGAAGAGCACGAAGGTCGGCGGCCGGGCCTTTGTCTGCGCCATGTACTTTGGTTTGACGCGCCGGCCGCCAACCGCGGGCGGCGGGTGGCGCTCGACGGCCATCTTCAGCCAGTCATTGAGATCGCGGGTCTTCAGTTTGGTCGACCAGTCCGCGTGAATCTTGAACACCGCCGGCATCAGCTTGTCGAGGCCCCGCCCGGTCTCCGCCGACAGCGCCACCACCGGCGCGCCGCGAAGCTGCGGCAGCATCCGTTCGGCGTGTTCGGAAAACGCCTTGAGGCGGATGGACGGATCGTCGACGAGGTCCCACTTGGCCAGCACGAAGACCAGGGCGCGTCCCTCGCGCTCAACCAGGTCGGCAATCTGCAGGTCCTGGGTCTCGAAGGGATGGGTCGCGTCCATCACCAGCACCACGACCTCGGCGAAGGTGATGGCGCGGATCGAATCCTGGGTCGAAAGCTTCTCCAGCTTTTCCTCGATGCGGGCCTTGCGCCTCAGGCCCGCGGTGTCGACCAGGCGCACGCCGCGTCCCTCCCAGTCCCAATCCACGGGAATGGCGTCGCGGGTAATGCCGGCTTCCGGGCCGGTGAGCAGGCGCTCCTCGCCGATGAGTGCGTTGACCAGGGTGGATTTGCCGGCGTTGGGCCGCCCGACAATGGCGATCCGGATTGGCTTATCGGCGTCCTTGCCGTCTTCGTCGGCGCCGTCGGCCCCGGCCGAAGTGGCCTCGATCACCGCCGCGTAGAGATCGCCAAGACCCTCGCCGTGTTCGGCCGAAATGCTGATCGGCTCACCCAGGCCCATGCGGTAGGCCTCAAGGGCGCCCGCATCGCCCGCGCGGCCTTCGGTCTTGTTGGCCACGACGATGACCGGCTTGCCGCTCCTGCGCAGAACCTCGGCGAAAAGCTCGTCGAGCGGCACGACGCCCTGGCGCGCATCGAACATGAACAGCACCGCGTCCGCGGCGGCGACGGCCAGCAGGGTCCCCCGGCGCATCCGCGCTTCGAGGCTGTCGTCGGTGACATCCTCGAACCCGGCGGTGTCGATCAGGTCGATGTCTAGGTCGCCCAGGCGCCCGGTGGCGAAGCGTCGGTCGCGGGTCACGCCCGGCCGGTCGTCGACAATCGCCAGGCGGCGGCCGGCCAGGCGATTGAACAGGGTCGATTTGCCGACGTTGGGGCGCCCGACGATGGCAAGCCTGACCATGGGATGTCTTGCCTGTTTCGCGCCCTAGCGAATGGCGATCAACTGGCCGGCGTCACTGGCGACATAGATCATCCCGCCAACCGCGATCGGGCCGATCAGGGCGTCCGAGCCGAGCCGCAGGCGGCTCGCGACCACGCCGGTCTTGGGGTTGATGGCCACCGCCTCGCCCTTGCTGGAGAGCACGATCAGACGGTTCGAGGCCAAGAGCGGACTGGACCAGTAGCCACGCTGTTTCTTCTTCAGGCCCTCGTTCAGATCGCGGATCCAATAGACCTGCCCGCTCTCGCGGGAGACGCAGATCACCTGACCGCTCTGATCGACGACGAACACCACATCGCCGGCGGGCCACGGGGTGGTGGTCGCCGAAACCGGCAGCGTCCAGCGCGCCGAGCCGGTGCGCAGGTCGGTGGCGGCGAAGACATCGGAGTGACTGACGGCGAAAACGTCATCCTTGTAGATCACCGGACGGCCGGCAATATCGCGGATCTCGGAAAGCGCGTTGGTCGGCGTCGTGCGCGACAGGCTCTCGTTCCACAGCTCATTGCCGTTTTCCGCGCGCAGGGCCACGAGCTCACCGGAGGCAAAGGACGCCACCACGGTGTCGTTGGCCACCGCCGGACTCGAGGCGGCGAGGATCCGCGCCGGCTCGGTAAGGGCCTGATAGGTCCAGTCGCTGGTCCCGGTCGCGGCATCGAACGCCAGCAACTCGTCGTTGACGTCTTCGACGAAGACGCGGCCGCCGAACACCGTCGGGGCGGCATGCAGCGGCGCCTCGGCGCGTGTACGCCAGCCGATGGCCCCCGTGACGGCGTCCAGCTGCACAACCTCGCGGAACCCGGACGAGGCGTAGAGCTTTCCATCGGCGAAGGCGACGCCGCCGCCCCAGGCCTCACGGTCGCGCTTGGACTTGGGCGTGATGTTGGTGCGCCAGATCTGCGCGCCCGTGCGCTCATCGTGAGCCGATACCGAAGCGCCTCCGTCCATGACAAAGATGCGGCCGCCGGCCGCGATGGGCGGGGCGGTCACATGGCGCCGGCGCGAGGCGCCGGCCCCGAAGCTGCGCTTCCAGGCCACCTCGAAAGCGGGCGCGGCGTCGACGTGTTCGATGGATTGTTCGGGCGTGCCCCCCGGCAGCGGCCAGTCCGTGATCGGCTGGGGCGCCGGCAGGAAGAAATCCTGGCCTTTGAGGTCGGGCGCGACCTTCAACTGATCGTTCAGCGCCAATAGCGAAATGCGATTGCCCTTCGCCGCCAGACTGACGTGCCGGCGATGAAACGGGCTGACGGCGCCGACCTTCGACACCGTGGAACAGCCGCCCAGCACAAGGGCGGCGAGGGCGGCAATCAGCCCAGCCGTGCGAGCAGTCGTCATCTAAGAGGTCCTAAGGCGTATCTTGAGCTTGAGCGCGGGCTTGACCGGCCGGGGGAGCGGCGCCCTGGGGCGATGCCGGGAAAGTGGGCTGGGCCGGCGGCGGCAATGTGGCGGCCGCTCTGACGACCTGCACGGCCACGGGACCCTGGCCCGAATCGATCAGGGCGATCGCGGCCTGGGCCCTGGCCCTCATGGCGTCGGTGACCCCCAGGGTGATCGAAAGGGCGCTGAAGTCGCCGCGGGCCTCGGAATACTTGCCGGCCTCCAGCTTGGCCATCGCCAGGGCCTCCTTGGCCGAAAGATCGTAGGGCTTGCCCGCGCCGATCAAGGCGTTCAGACGCGTCCGCAGCTGGGGATAGGGGGCGGTTTCGAGCAGCGCCAGGGCCGCCTTCAGGCGCGCCAGATCGCCAAGGATTGCATTGGGAGCGGCTTTGCCGGCCGCGTCGTAGAAGCTGGCGGCCTCCAGCGGCTTGTTGGCCGCGAGCCGGATATTGCCCTCCTGCATCAGCGCCAGGGTCTTATAGCCGCGCGGGCCCGATCTGCCGATGGTCTCGAAATCGGTGTAGGCCCCGGTCTCGTCTCCCGACGACAGCGCTGTCACGCCCTTGTCGTAGGCCACCGACGCCTTGCCGACATTGCGGCTCTGCCAGGCGTTGTACCCCCACACGCCCAGCCAGCCGATGACCATCGCCGCCAGCGCGGCGCCAACCCACGGCAAATATTGCCTGGCCAACGCCCGGTAACGGTCGGAGCGCAGCTGCTCTTCGACCTCGTCAACAAAATCGACCACGAAAACGGAACTCCGCACTAGGCTGACGCCATCAGAGGCGACGCGAACCTATCGGTTGGCGAGGCCGGCTGCAACGCAATGGCGGCGCGTGGCCTGTCAGATTTCCCGCACGGCCCTGGCCACGGCGAAGCCGATGGCCACGGCGGCCAGCGCCGCGGACATCCACAATATCTGGCCGTCGACGGCGAAACCGACCGGCAGCAGGTCGAAAGGCGCGACTTCCGACAGCCGTTGGGTGAGCAGGCGGCCGGATTGGGCGCTGATCTCATCGAAGCGCGAGATTACCCCCGAGCCGATAACCTGCGCGCCGCCCACGAGGCCCCCGGCCAGGCCCAGGCCCCCGATCAGCATGCGCCGCGCGGTCCAGCCGCGATTGAGCCGCTCGTCGAGGCGCAGAGCAAACAGATCGGCGTCGCCGAACGTCGGCGCCTGCGCGAACATCCTGTCGATCCTGTCTTCGAATTCGAGGTCAGCCATTGGCCTCTTCCGCATCCCTGACCGTTTGTGCAGGCGCCAACCGCGCCTTGAGTTTGTCCAGGCCCCGTTTGACGTGCGACTTGACTGTGCCAAGGGGCAGGCCCAGCGCCTCGGCGGCGTCGCTGTGGGAGAGCCCGGCGCCATAGCAAAGGCTCACGCACAGCCGCTCGAGGGCGCCCAGCGAGGCAAGGGCTTGATCGAGGTCGATCCTGGCGGCAACGCCGCTCTGCGTGACCCGCGGATCGTCGTCAGCCTCCAACGCCTCTGCCGCCCGCCGGGCGATGGCTTCGCGGCGCCAGCGTTTGGCATAGAGCCGTGCTGCGATCCGCTTTACCCAGGCCTGGAAAGTGCCCTCGCCGCGAAACTCGGCGATCCGCTCGAAGGCCGCGAGGAAGGCGTCCTGGGCGATATCGTCGGCCAGGGCCGGCTGCGCGCCCATGCGTCTGACCAGGGAACGGACGGCCGATCCGTGGCGGCGCACGAGTTCTCCGAACGCTTCGCGCCCGCCGCCCGCGGCCAGGGCGACAAGGTCCAGATCGTGAGCCGCGGCCCGCGAAGCTGTGGTCTCCCCCATGGGCATGCCCCCGTCAGGCATCGCCGCTACGCCTTGGGCGTGTTGCGCTTGCCCAGCCACAGAAGCAGATAGGCCACTCCGATCAGTCCGGGAATGGCCCCCGCGCCGGCGACGCAGCCGCCGGTGATGTAGGCCGCCGTATCGCTGGCCGCCATCAGGCCGTACCAGAGGCCATAGCCCAGGAAGCAGAGGCCAAGACCGGTGGCGATCAGAACCACCGCATTGCGAAGATCGCGTTCGGGCGTGGCCATTTGCCGTTGGGTGACGTTGTTTTGCAGCGCCGCGATCAGTTCGGGCGGCACGGGCTGGCCCTTTTCATAGGCAACGCGCAGGGTTTCATGCATCCGCGCGCGGTCACGCGACTTCAGATAAACCGGAACCAGAATGATCGCGCCCAGAAATACCCAGAACGCGATGCCCAAGATCATGCCGGTTAGATGCTCCAGCCACATTGTAGTCTCCTCTTCTCGCTCGGTCGGCCGGCCAGGATTGCCGCGACTTCTAATAGAGCAGAGGCCATCAGATGCGCGTTTGGATGCATTTTCCGAAGTGAATTCGCGGTAAGGCGCCTCTACGCCGGTATAGAGTCGCCGCGCCCTGAAGGACGGAGATTGCCATGAGCGGTCGCCAGGCCAGCGTCGCCATCGTCGGAGCGGGCGACTTCATCGGCGCGGCGATCGCCAGGCGCTTCGCCGCCGAGGGCTACCTCGTTCATGGCGGGCGTCGGCAGGGCGACAAGCTGCAGCCGCTCGAAAAAGAGATCGCGGCGTCGGGCGGCAGCTTCACCGGTCACACGCTCGATGCGCGGTCGGAGGAAGCCGTCGGGGCCTTCCTTCGCGCCGCGGACGGCTCCGCACCCCTCGAAGTCTGCATCTTCAACGTCGGCGCCAACGTCAATTTTCCGCTGCTCGAAACCACCGAGCGCGTGTTTCGCAAGGTCTGGGAGATGGCCTGTTACGCGGGGTTCCTGACCGGGCGAGAAGCCGCGCGGCTGATGCTGGCCCGCGGCGGAGGCTCGATCTTCTTCACCGGGGCCACCGCCTCGATGCGCGGCGCAAAGGGCTACGCGGCTTTCGCTTCCGCCAAGGCCGCGCTGAGGGCCGCGGCGCAGTCGATGGCCCGCGAGCTGGCCCCGCAAAACATACATGTCGCGCATCTGGTGATCGATTCCGGCGTCGATACCGCGTGGGTGCGTGAGCGGATCGCCGCGGCGCGCGGGCCGGACGCGGAGGCCGCCCTGCCCCCCGATACGTTGATGAACCCCGCATCGATCGCGGAGACCTACTGGCAACTGCACCGCCAGCCGCGCGATGCCTGGACGCATGAGTTGGATTTGCGCCCCTTCGCGGAAAACTGGTGAGATGACGCCCATGGATCCGATTTTCTATTTCGACTTCGGCAGTCCCAACGCCTACCTCGCCCACAGGGTCATTCCGGATATCGAACAGCGCGGTAAACGCCGTTTCGCCTATGTGCCGGTGCTTCTCGGCGGCCTGTTCAAACTGAGCGGCAACCAGGCCCCGATGGTCGCCTATGCCGGTGTCCCGGCGAAACTCGCCTACGAGCGCCGTGAGACGCAGCGGTTCATCCATCGCCATCGGCTGACCGCGTTCGTGATGAACCCGTTCTTTCCGGTCAACACGCTGCAGCTGATGCGCGGCGCGGTCGCGGCCGAGGCAGCGGGCGCGTTCCAGCCTTACGTCGAGGCCATGTTCCACTTCATGTGGGAGGCGCCGCGAAAGCTCGACGATCCCGAGGTGCTGGCCGGGGCCCTCGCCGAGGCGGGCCTGCCGACCGAGCGCCTGCTGGCCTTGTCCCAGACCCCAGAGGTCAAGGCCCAGCTGCTGGCCAATACCGAGCACGCCTTCGCGCACGGCGCGTTCGGCATCCCCTCGTTTCGGGTGGGCGACGAACTCTTCTTCGGCAAGGATCGACTGGATGACGTGGAGCGTGAGATGGCGGCGACCAGTTGATCGCGAGGTGCACCATTGTTGACTTACCTGGTAAGCCGCCCCATCTTGGCTCAGATCGCGATCCAAGGAGCTAAACCAAATGTCGATGCTGACCGTGTCCTCGAAGGGGCAGATTGTACTGCCTGCCGCCATTCGGCGACGCATGGGGATGGGCGCGGGCGCGAAGATCGAATTGGTTGAAGAATCCGATGGAGTGAAATTGCGGGTCGTCCGATCGGTTCGAAAAGGCGATCTGGCTGGGCTGGCCGGTCTGGCGCGCGCACCGACCCGTGGGATGCCGCGCAGCCTTGCCGACTTCGATCCTGCCGCATTGCTGGGTCCGCGGCAGGTGGGAAGCGGGTGAAGGCGCTCGATACCAACGTCCTAGCCCGCTTCTTCATCGACGATCCGGATGATCCGGAGGCGGCTAGCCAAAGGCCAGCGGCCATCGCCGCACTGTCTGAGCGGTCGTTCGTCCCAGTCACCGTTCTGCTGGAATTCGAATGGGTGATGCGCGGCTTCTACGGTCTGGCGGCCACAGACATCGCGAGGGTTATGCTGGCCCTCGCCGGTATCGAACATGTCTCCATCGAGGATCGGGCCGGCTTTTTGACGGCCATCGACGCCTTCGCTCAAGGCATGGATTTCGCGGACGCGCTGCACCTGGCGCGCAGTTCACGGGCGTCCAGCTTCGTCACCTTCGATCGGAGAATGGCTAGCCGGGCGAAGACGCTTTCGGATGTCCCGCCCGTCGAATTGCTGGCTTGACGGCCACTTCAGCTTTTCGCCCGTCAAGTCATGGAGTTCCGTGACCTCCGGCGTCAGAGTCCTCGCCCACGCCCGCATCGGCGGCGGGACGCCGACTACCCCCATGGCGCTGGTATCGGCTTGGACGTAGACACCCTCCCATGACAGAGCTCGCCGCCGCCGGCGCCTTTCGGCTGGGCGCCCGCACCGTTAACCGCATGGGCTATGGCGCCATGCAGCTCGCCGGGCCTGGCGTCTTCGGACCGCCCAAGGATCGCGCCGAGGCGCTGGCCGTTTTGCGGCATGCCGTCGAAATCGGCGTCAACCACATCGACACCAGCGACTTCTACGGCCCGCACGTCACCAATCAGATCATTCGCGCGGCGCTGCATCCTTATCCGGACGACCTGGTGATCGTGACCAAGGTCGGCGCCCTGCGGGGCGAAGACGCATCGTGGAACCCCGCCATGACGCCAGCCGAGCTGACCAGCGCGGTTCACGACAACCTGCGCAACCTCGGCCTCCACGCCCTCGACGTCGTCAACCTGCGCATCATGGGCAAGGTGCACGGACCGAGCGAGGGATCGATCGAGGCGCCGCTCACCGTACTCGCCGGGCTTCAGCAGCAGGGTCTGATCCGCTGCCTGGGCTTGAGCAACGTGACGTCCACGCAACTGAAGGAGGGACGCGGCATCGCCGACATCGCCTGCGTCCAGAACAACTACAACCTGGTCCACCGCGAGGACGACGCGCTGATCGACGAACTGACCGGTCTGGGAATCGCCTATGTGCCGTTCTTCCCGCTCGGCGGTTTCGCGCCCCTGCAGGGGGCGGCCTTGTCCGAGGTCGCCAAGTCACTGGGCGCCACGCCGATGCAGACAGCCCTGGCCTGGCTTCTCCACCGGCGCCCAACATCCTCCTCATTCCCGGCACCTCGTCGCTCGCTCATTTGCGCGAGAACGCCGCGGCGGCCAGCCTTGCGCTGCCCGAAGACGCGCTCGCCCGCCTGGACGCAATCGGCAAGGGCTAGGCGTGCTGGATGTTCCCACGGTCGCGGCAGAGGGTGGCGCCGGGGTAAGGCCGCTCTCCAGGCCCATTCCAGGGCTCCGAATCCGGGTTAACACGCCGGCGCCTGTAGGATGGCGGCGAGATAGTCGGGGTTCCAGCCGGCGATTTTTCTGCGGCGTTTGATTGGCGTTTTGCGGGGCGCCCTGGGTTTGGCGGTCTTTCGCCGCAGGCC
>DATCCB010000070.1:0-9663 GCA_036511515.1 Caulobacteraceae bacterium
GAGGAATTTTCCTCAACTCCTGCCCCGCGAAGCGGGGGAGGTGGCGCGGCGCGTGTCGCGCCGTGACGGAGGGGGCGCATGGCCGAACCAGCCTGGTCGGAAGATGCTCAACTGGCGCGCGCCCAGCGTGCCGGAGATCAGTCGAGGTCGACGCGTCGCGGATGGGCAAAAACTTCAAAGCCGTCCGAGCGGGTGACGGCGACCAGCGTCAGGCCCGCCGCCTCCGCCGTGCGTACGGCGAGGGCGGTGGGCGCGGAGACCGCGCAGACGACGGGCGCGCCAAGGACCGCCGCCTTCTGGATCATCTCGACCGAGACGCGGCTGGTGAGCAGAAGAACACCCTGCGTCGACCGGCCTTCTCGCATCGTGGCGCCGATGAGCTTGTCGAGGGCGTTGTGTCGCCCGACGTCCTCGCGGACGATCAGGGGAGCATCGGGCCGCCAGAGTCCCGCCGCATGCACGGCCCGCGTGACGCGCCCGATCTGCTGGGCGTCCTCCAGCATCGCCATGGCGGCCAGCAAGGCGTGGCCGGTCACCACGAACGCGTCGGCGGCTTTTGGACGGATCGGGCGTATCGCCTCCTCCAGGCTTTCGATCCCGCAAAGCCCGCAGCCCGTCGGTCCCGCCAGATGGCGGCGGCGCGCCGCAAGCCGGCGGCTCCGGTCGGCCGTGAGCCACATCCGCACCTCAAGACCCAGGGCGGACTGGACAAGCTCGATGTCACGGATCTCCTCGACACGCTCGATGAGGCCCTCCGACAGGCTGAAGCCGACGCCAAGATCCTCGAGATCGGCGGGGCTCGCCATCATCACCGCGGTGGTCGAGCCGTCGTGGACGAGGGCCACTGCCGTTTCTTCGGCCACCAGGCGCACGCCTTCGTCGGCGCCCCCGGGACGCCAGCGTAGGCGCCGAGCCGCAATGGCTGTCTCGATCGTCATTCGGTCGCCTGCCTCCATGAGGCCACAAAACCTCGAGCCCTGTTGCATCGTCGAAGGCTCGGGAGTGTTGATAGCCTAGACGCTAAAGACCGGACGCACGCCATGGCCAAAAGCTCGAAGACGCCTCGCATCAAGCCCTACAAGGGGCCAGCCGGCGGCTACGGCTCGGTCATGTCCGTCGCCGACATCCTGCTGCGCGAGGGCGTCCCACTCGAAGGCGCCGAGCTGATCTTCAAGCAGAACAAGGCCGATGGCTACATGTGCGTCAGCTGCGCCTGGGGCAAGCCCGCCCAGCCTCACCCTGTCGAGGTCTGCGAGAACGGCGTCAAGGCCACCGCCTGGGAGGTGACGCGCAAACGCGCCGACAAGGCTTTCTTCGCCAACCACACCCTGCGCGAACTGGAAACCTGGCCCGACCACAGGCTGGAAGAAGCCGGACGCCTGACCGAGCCGATGCGCTGGAACCCGGCGACCGATAAGTACGCGCCGGTCTCCTGGGAGAGCGCCTTCGGGGAAATCGGGGTTGAACTGCAGGCGCTGGGCGCGACGCCCGACGCCACGGTCTTCTATGTCAGCGGCCGCGCCAGCCTCGAAGCCAGCTACATGTACCAGTTGCTCGCCCGCATGTACGGGACCAACAACCTGCCAGACAGCTCCAACATGTGCCACGAAAGCACCTCGGTGGCGCTTCCGCAGAGCCTCGGCGTCTCGGTCGGCACCGTGACCTTGCAGGACTTCGAGCAGGCCGACCTGATCGTCTACATCGCCCACAATCCGGGGACCTCGTCGCCGCGCATTCTCCACCAGCTGCAGGCCGCGGTCAGGCGCGGGGCGAAGATCATCGGCATCAATCCCTTGCGCGAACGCGGCCTCGAACGGTTCAAGAACCCGCAGAGCCCCCGCGAAATGCTGACGCCGCAGGAGATCCAGATCGCTTCCGCGATCCACCAGGTCCGCAACGGCGGCGACATCGCCCTGCTCACCGGGGTCTGCAAGTGGCTGATCGAGACCGACGACGCACTGGCGGCCAAGGGCGACGCGCACGCGATGGACCGGGCGGGCCTGCTGGCGCAGACGAAGGACGACGCGGGCTTCTCCATAAAGGCCGCCGCCGCCGCCAAGACCGGCCGCCCGGTCCTCGACCACGACTTCATCGCCGAGCACACGCACGGCTTCGAGGCGTTCGCCGCCCACTGCCGCGCCTCCGACTGGGCCGAACTGGAATGCGTGTCGGGGCTCGGCCGCGGCGCCATGGAGGAGATCGCCCGCGACTACATGGCCGCCGATCGCACGATGATCGTCTATGGCATGGGCCTGACCCAGCATGTCGCCGGGGTCGACAATGTGCTGATGGTCACCAATCTGCTGCTGCTGCGCGGCAACATCGGCAAGGCTGGCGCGGGGGTCTGCCCGGTGCGCGGCCATTCCAACGTCCAGGGCCAGCGCACCGTCGGGATCACCGAGAAGCCGGAGCTGGCGCCGCTTGAAAAGCTGAAGGAACTCTACGCATTCGAACCGCCGCGTCGCGAAGGCACGACCATCGTCACCGCGTGCGAGAAGATGATCTTAGGCGAGATAAAGGCCTTCATCGCGCTCGGCGGCAACGTGGTGCGCGCCGCGCCGGACCTGCCGCGCATCGAGGCGGCATGGAAGACGCTCCGGCTCACGGTCGCCATCGCCACCAAGCTTAACCGCAGCCATGTGGTCCATGGCGAGATCGCCTATGTGCTGCCGTGCCTCGGTCGCATCGAGATCGACGCGCAGGCGAGCGGCCCGCAGGCGGTTTCCATGGAAAGCAGCCTCGCCCACTTCCACGGCTCCCGCGGCCAGGTGAAGCCTGCCGGGCCGCACCTGCGGTCCGAACCGGCGATTATCGCCGGCATCGCCAAGGCGGCGCTCGAAAAGAACCCGCGCGTGCCCTGGGACGATTGGGTCGGGGACTACGGTCAGGTGCGCACGGCCATCGAGAAGACCTGGACCGCCACCTTCAGAGGCTTGAACGAGAAGATGTTCGACCCCGGCGGCATCGTCCGCCCGGTGGCCGCGCGCGAACGCAAGTGGAACACCCGCACCGGCAAGGCCAACTTCGTCATCCCAAGCCAACTGTTCGCCGGCGACGCCGAAAGCTTCGGCCGCGAGGGCGTGCTGCAGCTCGTCACCCTGCGCAGCAACGATCAGTTCAACACCACTGTCTACGGCTTCGACGATCGCTTCCGCGGCGTGAAGGGCACACGGATGGTGGTGTTCATGAACGAGGCCGACATCGCGGCCCTGGGCTTTGGGCCGGACGATTTCGTCGACCTGGAGACCGCCATGGACGAGGCTGTCAAACGCGTTGCGCACGGTTTTAGGATCGTGCCCTACAACATCCCCCGTGGCTGCATCGGCGCCTACTTCCCGGAAGCGAACGCCCTGGTGCCGCTTTCGCATCACGACAAGCAGGCCCGCACGCCAGCCTACAAGGCGACGCCCGTGCGTCTCTCCCGCTCAGCGTTGACCGAGCGGCCGCAGCCGGAAGCGATCGAACAGCCGTGAGCGGGCTTGCGGCCATCATCCTGGCCGGGGGCCGCTCCCGGCGGATGGGTCAGGACAAGGCGGCCATCCGCTGGGGCGCCAGGACCGCGGTCGAGCGTCTCGCCAGGCTCGCGCGCGCGGCCGGAGCGCGAAAGGTGATCGTCTCCGGCGGGGACTACGGCCTCACCTTCGTGCAGGATCCCATCGCCTTCGGCGGGCCGGTCGGCGGCCTGCTGGCTGCCGCCAGCTCGGTCGGCGACGCGGAGCGCATACTTGTCCTGGCGGTCGACGCGCCGACGCTCTGCGTCGACGACCTCCAGCCGCTGCTCGCGGCCGCGGGGACCGGCGCGGCCTACCTCGCCTATCCCTTGCCAATGGTCGTGGCCACGGCGGCGATCCCGCGCGATCTTGCGCCTGACACCCCGCTGCGGCGCTTCGTCGATCTTGCCGGCCTCAATGAGTTGACGCCGCCGCCCGACGCGCGGGCCCGTCTCAGGGGCGCCAACACCGTCGAGGAGCTGCAAGACCTCCGCCGCGCCGACCGCCTACAGGTCGCCGGTGAACTACGTTCCGACCAGATTGGTCCGGCTTTGCGCCCCTTCCGTCACGGCGCTGATCGCGCCGCGACACCTTCCCCGCTTCGCGGGGCAGGAGTTCAGAAAGGAAAATTCCTCACCCGCCTCTTCGCGGGGGAGGGGGACCGCCGGCGCAGCCGGTGGTGGCGGGGGCGCAGGGCCGCGATCAACCTGATCGGAAATCCGCTCTGGTGACTTCAGCGTCTATTCCACGCCGTCGAGCAGTTCGACCTCGGCGCGCCCGGCCATGCACGGACCCATCTTGCGGCCGAGTTCCCGGTAATGGTCGCTCTGGCCGTGAGCGGTCAGGGCTTCCTGATCCTTGTAGAGCTCGAGCACCTTGTAGGTGTTGGCATGGGCGCGGCTTTTTGTCAGCTGGTAGGCGATATTGCCGGGCTCGCCGGCGCGGACCTTGGCCTGCAGCTCACGGAACACCGCCTCGAACTCCTGGTTCTTGCCGTCCTGGACGTTCAGGGTCGCCACAACGCCGATCATCTGCTTCTCCCAAGGGGTTAATCACGCGGGCCCGTCCCAGCCGTAGGCGACCCAGGAGTGACCGCCGATGCGTCTGGCTTCGATCAGCTGGGGATCGGCTCTGCGACGTACCACGCGCCGGGCGCGAAGGCCGGCGCCGGCCAGGGTCACCACCAGCGAGCCCATTACCGCGATCGTCACCACCGTGACGGCCAGCACCATGGCCATGACCGCGCCAACCGCGCCGGCGGCGAGCCAGGCGAGCGCCGAGCCGGTCCAGGCAATGGCGCGAACGACCGGTCGCGAGGCGCGTGTAAGGGTCTGCATCGACCGGTCCAATGGCTCCAGGCTCCGGCGCATCGAAACTCAAGAGGAAACCTTCCTCCTTCGACCGGAGCATGGTCAACCATGCCTCAAGTCGGAAAGTGGGCGCAAGAGGCAGCCATGAGCACCGCCAAGCCGGCCCCGGCCCGCTGGACCTTCTGGATCGATCGCGGCGGCACATTCACCGACGTCATCGGTCGCTCGCCCGAGGGTGCGACCCTGACCCTGAAGCTGCCGTCCCGCTCGCCGGACTATGACGATGCGGCGATCGAGGCCATGCGCCGGCTTCTCGCCGTGCCCCCCGGAGACGCGTTCCCCGCGCACCGCGTCGCGGCGATTCGCCTGGGAACCACGGTGGCCACCAACGCCCTCCTCGAACGCAAGGGCGCAAGGACGCTGTTGATCACCACCAAGGGCTTCGCCGACGCGCTGATCATCGGCGACCAGAGCCGGCCCGACCTCTTCGCCCTCGGCGTCGTGCGGCCGGCGCCGCTGTTCAACACGGTGATCGAAGCCGATGAGCGCCTGGCGGCCGACGGATCGGTCGTGCGACCGCTGGACGAAGCGGCCCTGGTTGCGTCGCTGGCAACCGCCGTGGCGGAAGGCTTCGAGAGCGCCGCCGTCGCCTTCATGCACAGCGACCTCAATCCGGGCCACGAGCTGCGCGCGGCCGCCATGGCCCGCGCCGCTGGCATCGCCTTCGTGGCCATCGGCAGCGAAGTCTCGCCGCTGCCGCGCTTTCTGCCGCGCGCCGAAACCGCCGTCGTCGAGGCCTATCTGACCCCGGTGCTGCGCGCCTATGTCGACACGGTCGCCACGGCGGTCGGCGATGCGGACCTGACCTTCATGACCTCGGCGGGAGGTCTTGTCCGCGCGCGGGCGTTCCGCGGGCGCGACGCGGTTCTGTCGGGGCCGGCCGGCGGCGTGGTCGGGGTCGCCCATATCGCGGGAGCGGCGGGAGCTGCGGCGGTGCTCGGTTTCGACATGGGCGGGACATCGACCGATGTCTGCCGCTTCGCCGGCGCTCTCGAGCGGCGCGACATCGCCGCGATTTCCGGGATCAGGCTGCGCGGGCCGATGCTCGATGTCGAAAGCGTCGCGGCCGGGGGCGGCTCGATCCTCGCCTTCGATGGCCTCCGCGCCAGAGTGGGACCGGCGAGCGCCGGGGCCATTCCCGGCCCCGCGGCCTACGGCCTGGGCGGGCCGGCGACGGTGACCGACGCCAATCTCGTGCTCGGCAGGCTCGACGCCAGGTTTTTCCCGCCGGTTTTCGGCGCAGACGGCCACGCCGGCCTCGATATCGGCGCGGCCCGAGACCGGCTGGAGACCCTTGCCGGCGCCATGGGCCTCGAGACCCCCGAGGCCGCCGCGGCCGGATTTATCGCCGTCGCGGTCGAGCAGACGGCCGGCGCCATCCGCCGGGTGTCGACCGAGCGCGGCTTCGATCCGAGGGGCCATGCCCTCGTCGCCTTCGGCGGCGCCGCCGGCCAGATCGTCTGTGACGTCGCCGGGGCGCTCGGCATCGACGAGGTGCTGTGCCCGCGCCACGGCAGCCTGCTCAGCGCCTGGGGAATCGGCCACGCCAAGATCCGGGCCACGGCGCAGGCGGGCCTCGGCCAACCGTTGGACCGCGCCGGCATCGCGGCGGCTAGGCGCCTTGGGGCACTTCTGTCGCAGCGCGTGAAGGCTGACCTGAGCGCCCAGGGCGCCGACATCGGCGCCCTCGAGCTGCGGCTGGCGCTTTGCTACGATGGCGTCGACTCGACGATCATCACGGCGTTTGGCCCCCTGGCGCTGGTGCGCAAAGCTTTCGCCTCCGCCCACCAGCGCCTGTTCGGCTTCACCCAGCCGGGCCACCCCATCGTCATCGCCAGCGTCGAGGTCGAGGCCGAGGAACGTGCGGAGATTCGCGACTCCGGCGCGGGCGCCGCGGCGCCCGCGATCGACACGCCCCATGCGCTGCCAAAGGAAGGCAAGACGCCGATCGTCTTGGCGGATGATCTGCAAAGCGCAACCGACGGCCCAGCGCTGATCGTGCGCGGCGATACCCAGATATGGCTGGAGGCGGGCTGGCGGGCTTCGCCAGGCGCCGACGGGCTCATTCGCCTGAACCGGTTCAGCCACCCGGCGCGAACCGCGATCGATGCGGCCGCTCCAGACCCGGTGACCCTCGAACTGTTCAACCGCCGGTTCATGGGCGTCGCCGAAGCCATGGGCGCGGCCCTCGAACGCACGGCCCAGTCGGTGAACATCAAGGAACGCCTGGATTTCTCCTGCGCCCTCTTCGATGCGGACGGCGGCCTGGTGGCCAATGCGCCGCACATGCCGGTGCACCTGGGCTCCATGGGGGCCAGCGTCCGCGCGGTGCGCGCCCGCCATCCGCATCTGTCGCCCGGCGACGCCTTCGCCCTGAACAATCCCTATGCCGGCGGCACGCACCTGCCGGACATCACCGTGGTCATGCCGGTGTTCGCCGATGGGGACGCCTCGCCCAGCTTCTTCGTCGCCGCCCGCGGCCACCATGCCGATGTCGGCGGAATCCAGCCAGGCTCGATGCCGCCGTTTTCGCGCACCATCGACGAGGAGGGGGTCATGCTCGACGCCTTGCCGGTATTGAGGCAAGGGCGGCTGATGGAGGCCGATGTCGCCGCGGCGCTCGCCGCTGGCCCCTGGCCCGCCAGGACTCCGGGGCGCAACATCGGCGACCTCAAGGCCCAGATCGCCGCCTGTCAGGCCGGCGCGGGCGCCGTGCTGGCGATGATCGAAACCCATGGCCGCACGGCCGTCGCCCGCTACATGGGCTTCGTCCAGGCCAATGCCGAGGCCTGCGTGCGCCGGGCGGTGGGCCGGCTGGCCAACGGCGCCGCGCGCGCGCCGATGGACGGCGGGGCGACGATCGCCGTGACGGTCAGCGTCGACCCCGCGGCCGGCGAGGCAATCCTCGATTTCTCCGGATCGAGCCCGCAGTTGGCCTCCAATTTCAACGCCCCCGCCTCGATCGTCGACGCCGCCGCGCTCTATGTGTTCCGCACCCTGGTCGACGACGACATTCCGCTGAACGCCGGCTGCCTGGCGCCGCTGAAGATCATCGCGCCGCGAGGCTCGATGCTGAACCCGGCCCCGCCCGCGGCGGTCGTGGCCGGGAACGTCGAGACCAGCCAGCACCTGGTCGACGCGCTCTATGAGGCGCTGGGCGTGATGGCCAATTCCCAGGGCACGATGAACAACTTCACCTTCGGGGATGCCGAGCGGCAGTACTATGAGACCATCTGCGGCGGCGTCGGGGCCACGGCGGGCGGCCCCGGGGCCAGCGCGATCCACAGCCACATGACCAATTCGCGCATGACCGACCCGGAGATTCTCGAGCGACGGTTTCCCGTGCGGGTGGAGTCGTTCGCGGTGCGGCGGGGTTCGGGCGGGGCCGGCGCGCACCGTGGCGGCGATGGCGCGGTGCGGCGGATCCGGTTCCTCGAGGCGATGGAAACCGCGCTCCTATCGACGCGCCGTGAGCATTCGCCCCAGGGTTTGGAGGGCGGCGGGGCCGGCGCCCCTGGCAGACAACGGTTGATCGGGCGGGACGGCAGGGTAAAGGAACTGGCGGGCTGTTTTTCGGTAGTCGTGCGCGGCGGCGACGTCATCGAGATCGAGACCCCCGGGGGTGGGGGATTTGGTCTTGCCCATCGATGACGGCGGCGTCTGAACGAGAGAAGGATTGAGATGGCCCTCGCCCTGGTCCTGGCGCTGACGCTGCTCGCGGCCGACCAACCGCCGCCCGACGCGCCCGGAGAGCCCCTGCCCGCCGGGGCGCCGACCGAGGACTACGCCCTGACCGCGTGGTGTTTTGGGGCCCTGGGCGAATACCTGCAGATCTACGACAAGGTTAAGCCCGACCTGATCGATATCGACCGGATGTTCGGCTCTTCGGTGAAGAACGAAAAAGAACCCTACGCCTCCGATATCGCCGCGGCGCGGGTCGAGCTGACGGTATTCGCCGGGGCCCTCGAGGCGGCTGAAAAAGCCAGCCCGCGACCGATCGCCCCCGAGGGGGCCAAGTCGATCCAGCTTGGCCAGTCGATCTGGCGGCCGGCCGAAAGCAAGACCCGGCGGGAACTGGCGCGCGCCTGGCTCTCCTGGGGCCTGCCCGATCGCTGCGATGCGACCGCGCGGGCCCTGACCGTCAAGGCCAACCTGCTCGGCCAGGCGTTGACCTACAACACACCCTCCCCCGACGCCGCCAAGGACCCGATGGCGCCGCCCAAGGACGCGGAGGCTCCAACGCCGGCGCCGGCCGAGGTTCCGGCCGCGCCGACTCCCGAACCGGGACCGGTGGCCACCGCCCCGGCCGAGCAGGGCGTGCCCGACGGCCCGCAAACGCCCGACGAGACACCCGCCGCTGTTGCGCCCCCGACGGCGTCGCCAGAGCCGGCGATCTCAGCGCCGGCCGTTGCGCCCGATGAAACGCCCAGCGCCGCCCCGGTGGATGCCACAGCGCCCCCGCCGGGCCCAAACGCCGACGCCGCGCCGCCAACCACACCGGAGCCGGCGGTCTCCGCGCCGCCCACTGCGCCCGATGAGACGCCCAGCGCCACCCCCCTCGACGCGCCCGCGCCGGGCCAAGACCCCGCGGCCGAGCCGCCGACGCCAGACCCGTCGCCTGAGCCCCCCGCGGGACCGACACCCTAGGGCACCTTCCAACCAGACTGGTTCGGCCGTGCGCCCCCTCCGTCACGGCGCAAGCAAAAGCGCCGCGCCACCTCCCCCGCTTCGCGGGGCAGGAGTTTAGCTAAATTCCTCCCCGCAAGCGCAGCGCCGCGGGGGAGGGGGACCGCGACGGCGCA
>DATCCB010000071.1:0-35569 GCA_036511515.1 Caulobacteraceae bacterium
AGCAGCACCCGAAGGCGCGAACGCTCTCCAAGCTCGGGCGGCGAAAAATCCATGGAGGCTCTCCGAATCAGCGAGCCTTCATAGATTCAGCCGGACGACCAGCCGTAAACCGCGTTAACCCAAGTTCGCAGCCCTGGGATCCCGAACAGGTGCTTGACGATTCGATTGCTCTGATCATAGTGAAATAGGCGACTGCAGATGGCAGCCGCTTTTAATGACTCAACGCCGGCTTCGGCACTGTAACACCTCATCACCCAATACATCGACTGGCGCTTAGCGCCCGGCGTTGAAGGAGTGTGTTATGCATCTCGATCCGCAATTGGTCGTTCTGCTTCTCGCCTTGATCCTCCGGTCACGTAGGTGATCTGAGGCACGCGTCGTCGACCTTCGGTGGGCCTTGGTGCCCGCCGGAGGTCGGTTCACCCCATGGAGCCCAGCTCCCTAAATTCATTGCGGCCACACCCGCTAATGTTACGCTTTGTGGAAAAGACAGGAAGGTGAACAATGTTGTTGGCAACAGGACTGGTTGCGGCGGCGCTGATTGGCCAAACAGCAGCCGAAGAGACTACCAAAACTCCGACCGAATTCACGTTCAGGGGAATAACTGCTGGTCAGCAGGTTGATTCTAAGATCAAACTCGGATGCTTTATAAAGGTCGGACCAAAACGAGTCTGCATGCCAAACGGCGACGTTGGCGGCGAGCCAGCTGTAATTCAAATTACCCTCATTAACAACACGCTATCTGAATTAGATATAACTGCCGCCAGGAAATCGTTTCCCATTTTGCTTGACCTATTCGGTCAAAGATACGGGAAGCCGTGTGCTAATCGCGTTGATAAATGGCAGAACGTGTCAGGCGCAAGCTTGGACGATCAGGTATTTGAATGGTGTTTTGTCACTGGCAAATTAATTTTACGAGAGATAGGTAACCAAGTAAACGAGACTGAGGCGACGTATAGTGATAGCATTATAACGGACGATAAACCTCATCAGGTCGATTTTTGAAGGCGGAGGAAGGAGGCAAGAGTGACTTGTCGCCTAGCGGTCCTGCGCGCAGGATCCTTTTTCCCGGAATACGCATTCTGAGACTGTACTAACGATCGAGCACCAGCACCTCGAACGTGCCGGCCTTGGGCTTGGGGCGCTGGCCGGGGGGGGGGGCCGGAAGCTCGTACTGGGCGCTCGGCAGATAGACGCGGCCGGTTCTCGGATCGACCGCGCCGGTGCGGGCGCCGATCTGGGTTGAGACGGTGTCGACGATGGTGTTGTCGTCCTTGCCGTCGAGCGCGATCACCGCCAGCGTGCCGGTTATCGCCGAGGGGATGAGGGCGATCCGCCGATGCGGATCGTAGAGCACCGCGTCGGGAAAGGCGCCGATCTTCAGGGTGGCGATGTCGCGTCCGGTGGGCGCGTCAAGGATTTCGGCCGCGCCGCTGCCGCAGGCGGCGACCAGGCGGGCGCCCATCACATAGGCGAGACCCGTGGGGCGCGTGCATCCGGTCAAGGGATACCGGGTCAGCGCTTTGCGCGCCGCGATGTCGACCACGGCGATTTCATTCTTGTCCTCGACATTGACGTAGAGCCGTCCCTTGCCGTCGACCGCGCCGAACTCCAGCTTGTCGCCAACCTTGATCGAGCCGACCAACTTCATCGCCTTGGGATCGATCAGGTCGACCTCGCCGGCGTCGCCGCAGATGACCAGGACGAGGCCGCTAGCCGGATCGTACACCGCCCCGTCGGCGTCGTTCGCCGTCGTCACGGAGGCCAGCAGCCTGCCATCGACGGCGCTGATGATCTTGGCCGAGTTGTCGCCGCTGTTGGTGGTGACGATGCGGTCGGTCGCGGGCACCGGCACCACCGCGTGCAGCCGGTTGCCGGCGGCGAAAGCGGGGTTGGCCTTGCCAGTCTCCGCGTCGATGGCCATCACCGTCATGCCGTGGGCGACATAGACTCGCCGGCGCGCCGGATCGAAGCTGGTGTAGTCCCAGCCGCCATCGGGACCGGGGATGTGCGCAACCACCCGAAGGCCCGACGCGCCGGCCGCCGGCTGGGCGAGCGCCGGCGGAGCCAGCGCCCCGGCGGCGAGGACGGTGGCGGCGAGCAGAGTGCAAAGTCGGTTCATCGGAAGTCCCTTTGTTGGCTGATCGTTCAGTTGCGCGAAAATGTCGGCTGGCGTTTTTCCCGGAACGCGGCGACCGCTTCCTGGTGATCGCTGCTGCGCCGCAGGATGCGAAGCTCGGCCGCCTGCATCGCCGCGGCGTCCTCGGGCGACAGGTCCGGCGCGCGGGCCGCCACCCGCTTGGTCGCCTCGACCGACAGCGGCGCGCGCGAGGCGATGCGCTCGGCTAGGGCCAGGGCGGCGGCGGGGAGGTCGCCGGGAGAATGAAGGCCGGTGACCAGGCCGAACTTGTCGGCCGTGGCCGCGTCGTGCGGCGAGCCGGTGAGCAGCATGGCGTTGGCGCGGGAGACGCCGATCAGCCGTGGCAGACGCCAGGCGGAGACCATAAGGCCCATGTTGACTCCGGCGCAGACGAACCGCGCATCGTCCGAGGCGATGCGAAGATCGCAGCACAGCGCCAGCTCGAACCCGCCGCCGACACACCAGCCGTTGATCGCCGCGATTACCGGCGCGCGGCTGGCGTCGAGACGCTCGAGCAGGCGGCCGAAACCGGCCAGATCCTCGCCGCGCGGGGCCACATCCTTCAGATCGTCGCCGCTGCAGAAGGCGCGCCCCTGGCCGGTGACGATGATCGCCCGCACATCGCCGTCGGCCTCGATCTCGTCGAGCACGGCCATGAAGCTCTGGCGCATGGCGACGCCGAGCGGATTCATCGGCGGATTGTCGATGGTCAGGCGCACGATCGCGGGTGCCGGACGCTCGATGTGGATGGTCCCGCTCACGCCCCCTCACCCGTTCCTTCGCTGAGCACGCCGCCCTCGACCAAGTCATCGATCTGATCGCCGGTCATGCCAGCCTGCGATAGCACCTCGCGACTATGGGCGCCCAGAGGCGGCGGGCCTCGCGTGACAGCAACGGGCGTCGCGGAAAGCCCGATAGGGGCACGCACGAAACTTCGGCCGTCGACCTGCGCCAACAGACCGCGCGCGACGACCTGCGGGTCGGCCAGCGCCTGCGCGATGGTGTTGACCGGACCGCAGGGGACGCCCTTAGCGAGCAGGCGGGCGATCCAGTCGTCGGCGCCGGCCGAGGCGAGGATTGTTTCGAGGCGCGCCTGCAACGCGTCGCGGTTGATCACCCGAGCGCGGCCATCGGCGAAGGTCGGATCCCTCACCAGATCGTCGTCGCCGAGCGCCGCGCAGAATCGCTCCCACAGGCGCTGG
Source organism: Caulobacteraceae bacterium (assembly GCA_036511515.1). Classification (GTDB taxonomy): domain Bacteria; phylum Pseudomonadota; class Alphaproteobacteria; order Caulobacterales; family Caulobacteraceae; genus Acaudatibacter. The sequence continues at coordinate 3,343 of DATCCB010000071.1, forward strand.
TTGTTGACGCCGACGACAATGAAGCCATCGCCGGTCTTCAGGGCTTCGTACGGCGCCGCGAGACGGTGGCGCGAACCCCGCGGCGCAGCCACCTCGCCGGTGGTCAGATAGACGCCGCTTTCCCAGACCGTGTAGGCGAGCGCGCTTTCGAGCAGCGACGTTTCGACGTGTTGGCCCTGGCCGGTGGTGTCGCGGTGACGCAGGGCCGCCAGCACCCCGAGCGCCGCAAAGGTGCCGGCGTTGAGATCGCTGAGCGGCACACCGCAGGCGCTCGGCCGCTTTGCGCCCGCCTCGCCAGTGAAACTCATGATCCCGCTCATTCCCTGGGCGATCAGGTCGAAACCACCTCGCTCGCTATAGGGGCCGGTAAGACCAAAGCCTGACACCGAGCAGTAGACCAGCGCCGGGTTGACCGCCTTCATCGCCGCGTAGCCGAGCCCCATGCGTTCCAGCACGCCTGGCCGATAGTTCTCGACGAAGACATCGGCCGTTCTGGCCAACGCGAGGATCGCCTGCGCCCCACGCGGGGCGGAAAGGTCGATGGCCAGGGAGCGCTTGTTGCGATTGACGAAATCGAAGGCCTTGAACCTTGCCTTGGGATGGCCGCGGGTGGTTTCCCCGCTCAGCGGCTCGATCTTGACCACGTCGGCGCCGAGGTCGGCCAGCATCATCGAGCACCACGCCCCGGCGATGACGTGGGTGCAGTCGAGAACCTTCAGGCCAGCGAGGGCGGCGGGTGCGTTCACCGATGTCTCCGAGTGCTGGGGCGACGATGCGGCCGGGCGCCCGTGGAGGCAAGCGCCGGCCTTTGCTTGCCGGCCGGCTTTCGGCATAGAGGAGCGCAATGATCGGCCTCGCCACAGCCGCGCCCGTCGTCGGGGCCGCGTTCATCGCTTCGACGGTGGAAGTGGTCGAGGCGTTCACCATCGTGCTGGCGGTCAGCGTTGTCCGCGGCCCGAGGCCCGCGGTCCTGGGAGCCATCGCGGCCCTGGCGGTGCTGACGGCGGTGGTGCTGATCTTCGGGCCGCTGCTCGGCGCCGTTCCGGTGCACGGTCTGCAGCTGGCCATCGGCGCCTTGCTGCTGGTCTTCGGCCTCGGCTGGCTGCGCAAGGCGGTGCTCCGGGCGGGGGGCGCCCTGGCCCTGCACGACGAGACTGCGGCTTTCGCCAAGGAGACCCAGAGCCTGCGCCAGGAGAGAGGCCGGGACGGCGGAAGGACCGCCGACTGGCTTGGCGGCGTGACGGCTTTCCAGGCGGTGTTGCTGGAGGGAACGGAGGTGGTGTTCATCGTCCTGGCCGTTGGCGCGAGGCCGGGATTGCTGGCCCCCGCGGCTCTGGGCGCGGCGGCGGCGTGCATCCTGGTTCTGGCGGCGGGGATGATCCTGCGCGCGCCGCTGTCGAAAATCCCCGAAAACAGCCTCAAGTTCGTGGTCGGCGGCCTTTTGACCGGCTTTGGCGTCTTCTGGTGCTGCGAAGGGCTTGGCGCGCCATGGCCGGGTGGCGACCTGGCCATCGTCGGCCTGGTTGCGTTCTATCTCGCGGCAGGCCTGGGTCTGGCGGCGCTGGTGCGTGGCCGCCTGGCGAGAGCGGCGCGATGAGTTCGCTCAAGGCGCTTTTGGCGACCATCGGCAAGATGTTCGCCGCCGACCTGTGGCTGACCCTGATCGCCCTGGCGACAGTGGCGATTTGCGCCATCGGCCTGCGCGCGCATATCTTCTCCCCGGTCCGGGTCCCCTTCATCCTGGCGGCCGGGGTCGCCCTGGCGCTGGTTGTTGGCGTGGTGCGCGGCGCACGGCGGTAGAGGGACTAAGGCTTTCTGGCCATGCAGACGCCCTACAAGACTTTTCAGTGCGGGACCTGCGGCTTCATCTACGACGAGGCGCTGGGCCTTCCCGAAGAGGCGATCGCGCCCGGCACAAGGTGGGCGGAAATACCGGAAGACTGGATCTGTCCCGAGTGCGGCATGGCCAAGGCGCAGTTCGAAATGGTGGAGATCTAAGAGACATGGATGAGCGCGTTACGATGACCATCGAGGGCGGCGTCGCCGACGTCCGCCTGACCCGGGCCGACAAGATGAACGCCCTCGACAATGCCATGTTCGAGGCGCTGATCAGCGCCGGCCAGCGGCTGAAGACCGAGCCCGGGCTGAGGGCCGTCGTGCTGTCGGGCGAAGGCCGCGCCTTCTGCGCGGGCCTCGACATGGGCAGCTTTGGGGATATGGCGCGCAGCGGTCCCCGGCCGGCGGCGCGGAGCGGCGACGAGCGGTCGCTGACCGGGCGCACCCACGGTATCGCCAACCGCGCCCAGTATGCGGTCTGGGTCTGGCGGGAGATCCCCGTGCCGGTGATCGCCGCCGTTCACGGGGTCGCCTTCGGTGGCGGCTTCCAGCTGGCGCTCGGCGCGGACATGCGCTTCGTCGCGCCCGACGCGCGGATGGCGGTGCTCGAGATCAAGTGGGGCCTGGTCCCCGACATGGCCGGAACCCAGCTGATGCGCCATCTCGCGCGTGAGGATGTGGTGCGCGAGCTCACCTATACGGGCCGGATTTTCTCGGGCGAGGAAGCCCTGGCGATGGGCTTCGCCACCCGCGTCTGCGCCGATCCCCACGCCGAGGCGATGACGGTCGCCCGCGAGATTGCCGCCAAGAGCCCCCACGCCATCCGCGGCGCCAAGCGACTGCTCAACGATGCCGTCAACACCGGCCCCGCCGAAGGATTCATCCAGGAAACCCGGGAGCAGGTCGCCCTGATCGGCGGCCTCAACCAGGTCGAAGCGGTGATGGCCAATCTTCAGAAGCGCGCGCCAAGCTTCGTCGATGTCCCGCCCGCCGCGTCCGTGGACGCGGGCCCCGCCGGCGCCGCGCGGACGTAGGACTGGTCGGCGACGCTCAAACGGCGCGTGCCAATCGCGGTCGACGCGGCGAATTTGCCGGTTGTGTTCGCCGCCGCTTGGCGGTGAAACTAAACGCGTGCAGCCGGAGACAAACCTCATGCCCTATGTGCAGGACCGCATCGTCCACGACGCAGACTCCCACCTGATGGAATTGCCGGACTGTCTGGACCCGTGGTTCGATCCAGCGCTGAAGAGCGCTTTCCATGCCCTGCCCGCCTTTCAGCGCAAGTTTGGCCCGGTCGGGTGGGCCGACAAGGCGCGCAGCCGCCAGCAGGATCCCGCTTTTCGCGCCGGCGCGGTCGAAAACATCCTGCTGCGCAAGAACCAGGAGGCGCTCGGCGCTTTCAGCCGCGAAGACCGGCCGGCGGCGATCGACGCACTGGGCTTCGCCAGCCAGCTTGTGTTCACCACCTTCTGCCTGGGCAACTTCGGCCTCGACGAAGGCTCCGACATGGCCCTCTGCTATGCCGCCGCCCAGGCGCACAACCGGATGATGACCGACTTCTGCCAGGTCGACCGGCGGCTCTTGGCCACGGCCTACGTGCCGCTGGTAGATTTCGAACGCGCCAAGGCGGCGGCGGCCGAGGCCATCGCCCTTGGCGCCAAGGCGCTGCTGGTTCCCTCGCGCTGCCCGCGCGGCCATTCGCCGAGCCACGTGGCCCTCGATCCGGTCTGGGCGCAGGCGCAGGAGGCCGGCATTCCGGTGCTTTTCCACGTCGGCGGCGAGGAAAAACTCAATCCGGACTACTTCGAAAACGGCCTTCCGCGGGTCAAGGACTTCCATGGCGGCGAGGAAAACTTCACATCGGTGAGCTTCATGGCCATCCCCGGGTCGGTGATGGAGAGCCTGGGCGCTATGATCATCGACGGGGTGCTCGACCGCTTTCCGCGCCTGAAGGTCGGGACCATTGAGCTCGGCGCGTCCTGGCTGCCCAGCTGGATGCGATTCATGGACTCCGCCCACGCGGCCTTCTTCAAGAACGAGGATCGCCTGCACCGCCTGTCGGCCCGGCCCAGCGAGATCGTTCGCCGCCAGGTGCGGGTCACCCCCTACCCGCACGAGGATAGCGGCTGGATCATCGCCAACAGCGGCGCGGAGATCTGCCTGTTTTCGTCGGACTTTCCCCACGTCGAAGGCGGCCGCAATCCGCTCAAGCGTTTCGGCGACTCCCTGGCCGGGCTTCCGGCCCCGACGGTCGACCGCTTCTATCGCGAAAACTTCATCGACCTGATGGGCGAGGGTCTGGCTGCCGACCTGCGGCGTCCGGCGCATCTGGTGGCGGCCTGACCGACATCGAACACGCCGTCCCCCAGGACCCGATAATGGGCGTCCCACCGTCAACTAGCCCCGTCGCAGCCGTCGGCCGCGAGACGAGGCCGACGGCGGCAGGCTTCACCGCCCTTCGCAATGCCGTAGTGTTCATCGCGGTGGTGGTGGCCTTCGCCCTCGTGCGGTTTTTTCAGGACATTCTCACCCCCCTGGTGGTCGCGACCTTCCTGCTGCTGCTCATCGATGCGGTCTCGCGGGTGATGCAGAGGCGGCTGAAAAGAACCCCCGAATGGCTCAGAGCCGGGATCGCCGGAGCGATCATCCTGATCGGATTTGGCGCGATCGGCGGGTTGTTCGTGTTCGAGGCGCCGCGTTTCGCCAGCCACATCCGCAGTCTTGCGCCGCGGTTGGACCTGGTCCTGGCCAGGGCGATGACCCTGGCCGGGGCCGAACCGCTGACCATCCGGCAGATTTTCCACGGGTCCGACCCGTCACGCATGCTCGCTCGCGGCTTCGCCACGGCCAGAAGCCTGATCTCCTATGGATTCCTGGTGATCATTTATTTCGGTTTCCTGGTCGCTTCCCGCACCGCCTTTGGCAAGAAGATCGACCGCCTCTACGGAACGGGCGGCCAGCGCGACAGCGCCCGTCGCGTGCTGGCCAGCGTGCGCAACGCGGTCGAGCAATATGTGCGTCTGCAGACCCTCAAGGCGCTGATGATCGCTCTGGCTGCATGGGGGCTGATGGTGCTGATGGGCGTCAATGACGCGCTGTTCGTGGCTTTCCTGGTCTTTCTAGCGGCCTATGTGCCGATCGTAGGCGCCATTGCCGGCTCGATCTTCCCCGGCCTGGTGGCGCTGGCCCAGTTCAGCGATCTGGCCCGGCCGGCGATCCTTGTCGGCCTTTTGGCCAGCATCGCGGCGTTCATCGACAATGTGGTCATGCCCAAGCTGCAAAGCGATGAATTGAACATCGATCCGCTGCTGGTGCTGATCTCCATCGGATTTTGGGCGGCGATGCTGGGATTTCCCGGCGTCCTGCTTTCGACGCCCCTCACCGTCACCGTCATGGCCATAGCCGCCGAATTCGACGGCTCGCGCTGGCTGGCCGTGCTGATCTCCCGCGACGGCGACCCGATTTCCGACGCCAGGAAGCCGTGAAAACCTCCCTCCCCTTCATGGGGAGGGAAGATTGCGTAGCGATCGGGGTGGGGATGTCTCGCGATCACCGGATTCTGTTCGGGCTCTTCCAACTTCCCCACCCGGCGCTTTGCGCCACCCTCCCCATAAAGGAGGGAGGACCGCCCTCAGTTATCCAGCCGCGCCAAGCCGCGGGCGAGGTCGGCGATGAGGTCCTTGGGGGCTTCAACGCCGACGGAAAGCCGGATCATGCCTTCGACGATGCCCAGCACCGCGCGCTCGTTGGCGGTGACCCCCGAGTGGGTGGTGCTGCCGGGGTGGCAGGCGAGGGATTCGGTGCCGCCAAGACTCACCGCCAGCTTGAACACCTCGAGTGCGTCGAGAACCTTGAACGCCGCCTCGCGGCCGCCTTTGACGACGAAGGAAAAGGTGGCGCCCATCGCCCCGGACTGGCGAGCCGTGACCCGCGCGGCGGGCGAACCTGGCGTCGCGGCGCCCAGATAGGCGACCGATTCGACGGACGGCTGTTCGCCCAGCCAGCGGGCCACCACACTGGCGCTCTCGAAGGCCCGGTCCATGCGCAGGCGCAGCGTCTCCAGGGACCTCGTCAGCATCCAGGCGCTGTGGACGTCGAGCTGGTTGCCGATAAGGTTGCGCAGCGAGCGGACCTTGCGCATTGGCTCGGCCGAGCCAAGCACCGCGCCAGCAACCAGGTCGCTGTGGCCGCCGACATATTTGGTCAGCGAATAGACCACCAGATCGGCGCCATGATCGATCGGCGACTGATAGAGCGGGCCCAGCAATGTGTTGTCGACAATCACCGCCGGCTTGTGGCCCTGGCGCTCGTTAGCCGTCTGCGCGAGACCGGCCATCAAGTCCAGGTCGACCACCGAGTTGGTCGGATTGGCCGGGGTCTCCACATAGATCGCCGCGACCGGCCCCAGCTTCATCGCCTCGTCGAGCGCGGCCTGCGTTGCGGCCGCATCCACGCCATCAACAAAGCTGACGCTGGCGATGCCGATCTTGGCCAGGAGTGTGTCGAACAGGGTCTCGGCGCCGCCGTAGAGGGGGCGGCTGCGAAGCACCACCTGGCCGGGATCGACGACCGCCAGGATCGCGGTCAGGATCGCCGCCATGCCGCTTGAGAACAGGCAACCGGCCTGCGCCCGCTCGAGCACAGCCAGGCGTTCCTCGACGATCTGCAAATTGGGGTTGTTGAACCGCGAATAGATCAGGCCGGCGGTCGATCCGCTCGGCACGTCGGCGCGTCCGCTCATATAGTCGAAGAGCAGCTTTCCCTCTTCGCAGGTCCGGTAGGCGAACGTCGATGTGAGGAATATCGGGGTCTTCACCGCCCCTTCCGAAAGGCTTGGATCGAAACCGAATCCCAGCATCAGCGTCTCGGGTTCGAGCTGGTGGGCCCCCACCCGCGACTTTCGGAAATCCCGCTCGGTCATCGGCCCTCTCGCCTTGGCGACACGCGTGCATCACCTTAGCGGAGTTCGATCGCGTTTGCGCTGCCCTGCGCCGTGACGGAGAAGGCGCGAAGCGGCCGCGGGGCCTGCTGGACAAAATAGCGGCCCACGTGTTGCTAAGAGGCCATGCGCGTTCTGATCACCGGCACGGCGGGATTCATCGGCTTTCATCTGGCTCGGCGGCTGCTCGCCGACGGCTGCGACGTCACCGGCATCGACGGGATGACCGACTATTACGACGTCCGGTTGAAGAAGGCCCGCCACGCAATCCTGAAAGCCGAAAGCCGCTTCACCGAATGCCTGCTGATGCTGGAAGACATGCCCGGCCTGACGCAAGCGGCGAAGGCGGCCGAGCCGGCGGTGATCGTCCATCTCGCCGCTCAAGCCGGCGTCCGCTACAGCCTGGAGAATCCGAGGGCTTACCTAGATTCGAATTTAACCGGCACCTTCAACGTCCTGGAAATTGCTCGGGAAATGCACCTCGGCCACTTGCTGATCGCCTCGACCAGTTCAATCTACGGCGACAATACCTCCATGCCGTTTCGCGAAACCGACCGCGCCGACCACCCGATCACCTTCTATGCGGCGACCAAGAAATCCACCGAGCTGATGAGCCACGCCTACAGCCATCTGTGGGGCGTGCCTACAACCGCATTGCGATTCTTCACCGTCTACGGGCCCTGGGGCCGGCCCGACATGGCGCTGTTCAAGTTCGTCGAGGCCATTTCCGAAGACCGGCCGGTCGAGGTCTACAATCACGGCGATATGGCGCGCGACTTCACCTACGTCGACGACATCGTCGAAGCGGTGGTGCGACTGGTCAGGGCCATTCCCGAGCGCGGGCGCCCGGCGCCGGGCGCCGACGATTCCCTCAGTCCCGTCGCTCCCTGGCGGGCCGTCAACGTCGGCTGCGGGGCGCCGGTCCAGCTGACCGCGTTCATCGACGAGATCGAGCGCGTCATGGGGCGCAAAGCCCGCCGCGAGCTGATGCCCATGCAGCCCGGCGACGTCGTCGCCACATTCGCCGACTGGCGCCTACTCGAAGCGTTGACCGGCTACCGGCCATCGACCTCGATCGCTGAGGGGGTCGGCGCCTTTTGGTCGTGGTATCAGGAATTTTGCCCCAGGGAGCCGCAGTGATGCCCACAAACGTCGCGGTCATTGTCGGCAGCCTGCGCCGGGGATCGTTCAACCGGAAGATGGCCCACGCCCTGGCGGCTCTCGCGCCCGTGGAGCTGAAGCTCGGCATCGTCGAGATCGGCGGCTTGGCGCTCTACGACGCGGATCTCGACCCGGACCCGCCGCAAAGCTGGCGCGCATTTCGCGATGCCGTGCGGCCGGCCGATGCGGTTCTGTTCGTCACGCCCGAATACAACCGCTCGGTTTCGGGCGTGCTGAAGAACGCCATCGATGTCGGATCGCGACCCTATGGCCAGAGCGTCTGGAACGGCAAGCCGGGCGCGGTGATCAGTGTCTCGCCGGGCGCGGTTGGCGGCTTTGGCGCCAACCACCACTTGCGACAGTCGATGGTTTTTCTGAACGTGCCCATGCTGCAGCAGCCGGAAGCCTACATCGCAGGCGCGGACAAGCTGTTCGACGCCGATGGCGCTATCGCCAGCGAAGGCACGCGCGCCTTTCTGATCAAATTCATCACTGCCTTCGGCGCGTGGATCAAGATCTGTCAGGGCGCATGACTCACGATCACGACCACTCTTACGGCCAACACGGCCATCACCATCACCACCATGCGCCGGTGGCGTTTGGACGGGCCTTCGCGGTCGGCATGGCGCTCAACATGGCCTATGTCGCGGCTGAGGCGGTCTATGGGGTGCTAGCCAATTCCCTGGCCCTCTTGGCCGACGCCGGGCACAACTTCGGCGACGTGCTCGGCCTGGGCGTCGCCTGGCTCGCGGCCTGGCTCAGCGGCAAGGCGCCCAGCGACCGCTACACCTATGGCCTGCGCGGCTCATCGATCCTGGCGGCCTTGAGCAACGGCGTTCTCTTGCTGGTGGTCACCGGCGGCATTGCCTGGGCGGCGATCCTTCGCCTGGTTCATCCGCAGGCCTCGGCCGGGGGGACGGTGATCGCCGTGGCGCTGGCCGGCGTGGCCGTCAATGGGGTCACCGCCTGGATGTTCGCTTCGGGTCGCAAGGGCGACGTCAACATCCGCGGCGCCTTCCTGCACATGGCCTCCGACGCCCTCGTCGCGCTGGGCGTCGCCTTCGCCGGCGGCTTGATCCTGGTCACCGGCTGGCGATGGCTAGACCCGGTGGTGAGTCTCATCATCGGCGCGGTGATCGTCTTTGGCACCTGGTCGCTGATTCGCGAGGCGATGAACCTGGCCCTGGCCGGAGTGCCCATCGGCGTCGACCGCCCGGCGGTGCTCAAGTTCCTGGGCGAGCTGCCGGGCGTGGCCGAGGTGCACGATCTGCACATCTGGGGGATGAGCACCACGGAGACTGCCCTCACCGCGCATCTGGTCCGCCCCACGGCCCCGCTCGACGACGAGATGCTCCACCATGCCTGCGAACAGCTGCGCGCCCGATTTTCCATCCACCACGCCACCCTCCAGATCGAGACCGGCAGCCCGTGCGAGTTATCGCCGGAAGAGGTGGTGTAGGTTTCCTTCTCCCCTTGCGGGAGAAGGTGGGCCCCGAAGGGGCTCGGATGAGGGGTCGCGCGGCGCTCGCCGGTGGTGACTGAGGGGCTTCGCGGAAAGGCCCGTCAACCCCTCATCCGTCGGCTTCGCCGCCACCTTCTCCCGCAAGGGGAGAAGGACAAGAGGATGGTACCGCCTCCCTGGCTTGAACAGGGGACCTCTAGATCCACAATCTAGCGCTCTAACCAGCTGAGCTAAGGCGGCCCGTGGGCAAGGGGTGTCGTTTAAGCGCGGCGGCCCGGTCGATCAAGCCGCGCCTAGTCCGGCCATCGATCGGACGCCTCAGCCCTTGGGCACTTCCCAGCGGATGACGATATCGAACTTGCCGCCGTTCGTGGGTACGCCATCGCGGGTCATCGGCCGAAGCTTGAACAGCCTGGAAATCTTCAAGGTGGCGTCGCCGAATTGCTGGTCGGGCGGATCCTCGCCGCTGATCGAACAATCGGTGAGTTTCCCGCTGGCCGTGACGGTGCAATGGAGGGTAGCCCGGCCGTTGACCCCCATGCGCAGGGCCCTTTCCGGATACTCCCGTTGCAGGTCGTCGTTTGACGGCCGCTGCGAGAACACCGGATTGCTGACCACGGTGGCGCGAGGCGGCGGCGCGGCGACTTCCCTGGGGATGGCCGGTGGCGCCGGCGGTTGGGGCTTCGGGGCCGGGACAGGCGGCAGCGCCAGCGTCGGCGGGGCCGGGATGTTCATCGGCACCACGGCGGGGGGCCTCGGCTGCACAGGCGGCGGCGGCGGCAGGTTTTTCGGCGGCGGCGGCGGGGGTGGAGGCGGCGGAGGCGGCGGAGGCGGATGGATGATCGTCGCCTCGGTCTTCTGATCCGAATAGTCCTGGTATTTGATCTTGAACCTGGCCTGCCACAGGTAATAGCCAATGATCCCGTGAAGGAGGAAGGCCAGGATCAGGGCGACGACCACCCCGTTGTTACGCCTTGGGCGCGGCAGGTCGAACGGGTTGTGCGACGGGTGGGCGATGTCCGGCGGGGCGTCGGTCATTTCTTCAGCCCGGACTTGTCCTCGCCGACCAGGGCGACGCTGTAGAAGCCGTTATCCTGCATCTTGTTCATCACGGCCATGAAGTCCTGGTACTGCATCTCCTGGTCGCCGCGGATGAAGATCCGCTCGCGGCTGGGATCCCGCGCGCCGACGGCGATGTGAAGATCAGCGCCCAGAGAGTCCAGACTCGTTTCATCGTCGCCGATGTAGATGCGGCCATCCTGTTTGATCGAGATGTAGACCGGCTTGGGCGGATTAGGCATCGGCTTGGCTGCGGCCGGAGGCAAAGCCACCTTGATCGAGACGCTGGCCAGGGGCGCGGCGACCATGAAGATGATCAGCAGCACCAGCATCACGTCGACGAACGGGGTGACGTTGATCGTCGAGTTCTGCGCGACGTCGTAACGGCCGCCGCTTGGCCCTGAAAGTTTTGCGGCCATGCGCCCTTACGCTCCTTTGTCGAGCTGCCGGGAAATCGCGTTGACCAGCTCGGCGACAAAGCCTTCGGACCTGGCGCCGTATGCCAGGATCTGGGTCTGGAACATGTTGTAGAAAACCACCGCGGGAATAGCGGTGAACAGGCCAATGCCGGTCGCCAGCAGCGCCTGGGCGATGCCGGGCGCGACGACCGCAAGATTGGTGGTGTTGGTGTTGGCGATGCCGATGAAGGAATTCATGATCCCGTAGACGGTGCCGAACAACCCGACGAACGGGGCGTTGGAGCCGACCGACGCAAGGAACTGCATGCCGCCGGAAAGGCGCCGGGCCAGAGAAGACTGCACGGCGCCGATCGCCGTCTGCGCGCGCATGATCGTCGAGTCGCGGTGCTCGCCGTTGACGTGCAGGCCCGCCTGGCGGGAGAGTTCGACCTCCGAAGCAGCGGCGGCGGCCATGTCGGCCATCGGATTGCCGGCGAACTCCTCGGATTCGGCGATCTTGCCCATGTCGTTGATCGACCGGGCCCCGCGGAAGCTTTCGAGGAAACGGTCGGAGGTGGTCTTCAGCGAGCGGAACTCGAACAGCCTGATGACCAGGAGGGTCCACGACAGGACCGAGCAGATCAACAGGCCGATCATCACCACCTTCACCACCAGATCGGCCTGGAGGAACATCCGGATCGGGGTCAGTTTGCCGTTGTCGGCGCCCCCCACCTTCATGCCTTCGGCGTTTACCGGCGCGGCGGCGGCGTCCGCGGGCGCGGCGGCGGCAGGGGCGATCGCGGCGGGAGCGCCGGCGGCCGGGGCCGATGCGGCGGCCGGAGTGGTGGTCTGAGCGTGGACCGGGACGCTTGCGAGCAGCGCCAGGGCGCCGATGGCAGCGATGATGGGAGAGGTTCGTCTGGATTGCAGCATCTGTCGCCGGTTCCTGCTTGATCGAGCCAAGGGCGCCTTTGGGAGAGACAAGGCGCCCCGCCAAAAACCTTACCGCTTTGTTAGACTTGCGGCGGGGGTCCTTTGGCAACCCCTTTTTGCATCGTCAAGGGGGCCCCGCGCCAACTTATCGTGTCACGCGACGGAAGCGCGCGCGTCTATAGTGCAACGCAACACTCGATACTCTCGACGTTTGGCGCTTCTGTTTCGCTAGTGGCCTCGACATCTTCGCAGCGCAGCATCGCCGCTAATGATTCGCAAACCGGCGGTCGGCGATCGGAAAGGTTCGAGCTTTCGGACATTCCGGCTGCCCGTCGCCGGACGTCCAGGCGCGTTTCCGCAAGGCGGCAAGTGGTGCCTGGGGGTGGAATCGAACCACCGACACGCGGATTTTCAGTCCGCTGCTCTACCCCTGAGCTACCCAGGCCACGGCGCGAGAAACGCCGCTTTACGGCGCCGACGCCCGACTTGTCCACGCCGCCCTCAGCCCTCGTCGTCGGCGGCGCGATCGGCGCTGTCGTCTTCATCGCCTTTGGCGGCCGGAATGGCGTACCCGCCCGACAGCCAACGCTGCAGGTCGACATCGGCGCACCGACCCGAGCAGAACGGGCGATATTCCGGCGCCTGCGGCCGGCCGCAGATCTGGCAGCGCGGCGCCTTCATCGGTGCGCCACCTCTGCCTGCGATCGGTCGCGGTCTGGATCAGCGGTCAAGGTCACCCGGGCGCCCAGCCTGCCCAGCAAACACTCCATGTAGGGCTGGGCGGCGGCGGCGATCTGCGGCGCGGCGAAGGCTTCAAACCTGGCCCCCGGATCGCTGGCCGCCTGCCGCTCGATGGACCGGATCAGCGCGAGCGCCAGCGTGCGGTCGCTCGCCGCGGCGGCCCCGTCGGTGAGGATGTCGATGGTCGGCCGGGCTCGGCGCGGGACGGTCAGTTCGATGGTTCCAAACCGGCTGATCGGGGCGATGGCCACGCCCGGATTGTCGGGGCCGAACGCCCCTCGCGCGCCAGAGAGTAGCGCCGGCCCGTCGTGGCCGCGGCCGACAAGATCTACAACGATCAGGCCGCCCAGACCCTTCAGGCGCAGAACCCGCGCCGCCATCGACAGAGCGGCGAAATTGGCCGCCCTGGCCGCCCGCTTGGCGTCCCCGCCCTGCCGCCCGCCAAGATCGACATCGACGGCGGTAAGCGCCCGCGTCGTCTCTATGGCCACCGACCCGCCGCCCGGCAGATCGAATACCGTCGCCAGCGCTTCTTCCTGGGCGCTGTCGGCCATCGACCGGGCCACCCCGCCGGTGCGAACCTCCACGGTCTGGGCGAAAGCGCGCAGCTGATCTTCGAGACCCGGTCCCGGCGTCACCAACCTCGGCGACCCATCGGCTGGACCAACCAGCCGGGCAGTCGCGCCCTTCTCGCCGCGCGCCTGGCTCCGGATATCGATCTCGACCGCCGCGCCCTCGACCAGCCTGCCGTCCGCCGGCGAGAGATTGAGCACGGCGTCGGGCCCCTCGCCCAAATCGATGAAGGCTAGGGCCGAGGCGCGTTCGACGCGGCGCACCCGCCCGATGCAGCGCGCTCCGAGCCTTTGGCGCGCAAGATCGCCGTCACGCTCGATGATCAGCCGCTCGGGACGGCCATCGAGCGTCACCACCCCACGGCTCTCGCCGACGCCGACATCCAGGTATAGGCGCCGTTCGGTCATGCGACCACGTAGCCGACGCCGGCCAGAAGGCTCAAGGTTTCGTAGAGGGGCAAGCCGACGACGCCGCTGTAGGAGCCGATCAGGCTGGTGACATAAGCCCCCGCCAGGCCCTGGATGCGGTAACCCCCGGCGGCGCCGCGCCACTCGCCGCTGGCCAGCAACGCGGCGACCTCGCGCGACGTCAGCCGTTTGAACTTGACCCGGCTTTCCGAAAGCCGCGCGGCGACTTTGCCGCCCGGCGCGACCACGGCCACGCCCGTCAGCACCCGATGACCGCGTCCGCTGAGCAGCGCCAGCATGGCGACGGCTTGCGCCTCCGTGGCCGGCTTGCCGAGCATCCGGCGACCGACCGCGACGATGGTGTCGGCGGCGAGCACGAAGGCGCCAGGATGACGGGCGGCGACCGCCTCGGCCTTTGCGCGGGCCAGACGCTGGGCCGCCAGCCGCGGCGTCTCATCGCTCAGCGGCGCCTCATCGATGCTCGCCGGATCGACATGGTTCGGCGTCAGGCCGCCCTGAGCGAGGAGTTCGAGCCGCCTGGGGCTGGCGCTGGCCAGGATCAGAGGCGGCCTGTCGGGTGGGGATGCTGTCACCGCCTTCCCATAGACGGGGATGCGGCGGCTGTCTGTGCCTCTGCACCCCGGACGCATCGGAACACGGAGGGCCGGCCCGGGTTTACTGAATGCGAGGTTGAACGTCCTGCGCAAAGCAAGGGATTCTCCGATGCCCGATGTCAACGAAGATGCCGACTCCCAGGACCTGGCGGAGACCTTCGATGAAACCAACATCACCCGCGACGGCGACGATATCGCCCATCCCGACATGGCGCGCGATGTCTACGACGTCACCAGCGCCGCGGGCGACGCCGACGAAGACGAAGGCGACGATGACGACTTCGAGCCGGATGACGCCGACGAAGCCGAACTGGAGGAACTTCTGGCCGCCGACGAAGGCGTCGATGAGCCGCGTGGCTACAAGCCAGACAACGGCGACCGGGTAGCCAGCGACGACGCCACGCCAGCCGACTTCGAGGCCGACGATGTCTCCGACGAGGATCTCCAGGCGCTCGGCTATGCCGACCCGGTTTCGGATGAAAAAGCGCACGTCGAAAGGCAGCTCGATCATGGCCTGAAGGAAACTTTCCCGGCCAGCGATCCGGTGTCGATCAATCCCGGCGCGGACTAGGCGCCGGCCGTGCGCGCCAGCACCTCGGGGGCATAGAGCGAGGCCCCCTCGGCGGACCGCAGCGGCGCGGCCCAGCCCTCCGACCGGCCAAGCCATGTCGAAAGGCGAAGCGCGGCGCCTGCGTTTCCGGTGCGGATAGCGGCGAGCGCCGCGGCGAGATCCAGGTCGGCGACGGCCAAGCCCTGGCGCTGCGGGGCGAGCGACGCCCCGGGGTAGCGTTCGGCGATGTTCCCCAGTTGCGCGCGCGCGGCCTTAATCATCACCACCGCCGAAGGCGCGTCGCCCCGCGCCAGCGCGCCCAGAGCCGTACGCACGGCCCTTCGGGCGTCGGCGACAGCGTCATCGACGCTCAGGACTCGCCACGCCGCGCCGCCCGGACAGGCTTGCGGGGTCAGAGCGCGCACGTAGGCCGCCAGCCCACTGAGCACGGCCGGCGGCGGCGGAGCGCCGTCGAACTCCTGGGTGATCAGGCCATCAATGAACAGCCGCAGATCGCTCGAACCGGGCACGCGCGAGACTTTGAAAGCCTGCCTGGGGCCGCCGAGATCGGGGATTGGTCGGGGATTATCGATGCCGTCGCCGCGATGGGAACTCATCAGCGACGAGGTGACGTCGGCCGTGCCCGGCGCGCCGGAGAGGCCCGGAAAATCGAAATTCGCGTTGGCGCGCCCATTCTGGTGGCAGGAGTCGCAGGCCAGACCCGCCCTGGCCGCCTGGCCCCCCAGAAGCAGAGGCGAGCGGAACGCGGCGCGGCCGAGTTCGATCTCGTATGCGAGGTTCGGGTCAGTCGATGGCGTGAGGCACTCGACCGGCATGCGGGTCAGCAACCGCGCGGCGTCGGCGCCCGGGGCCAGCCAGCGCATGGCTTTCAAGGGCGGCGGGGCCGGGGCCGCGGCGCCCAAAGCCAGCGCCGCAGTTGCGATCAGGAGGCCGGATCGCCGCCGTGATCGATCCAACGCCGCAAATCCTCAGCCTCGGCGCAGCCGAAGGCGCATTGCGCGTCCAGCCTGGCCAGCATCGCCTTTGCCCCGGCCATGTCGCCGCGGATGACCTTCAGCTCGCCGTAGTATTCGGTAGCGCCGCGATGGTTGGGATCCACGGCCAGGGCTGCCTGGTAATAGCTCTCGGCGCGATCGAGGTGGCCGAGCTTGCGCCAAGTATAGCCCTTGTAGGTGAGGATGTCGGGGTGAGGACCAAACGCGCTCTGAGCCTTGTCCAGCGCGGTCAGGGCCTCTTCGAAGCGATGTTCGTTAATCAGGCTGACGGCGCGGACGTAGGCGGCATCCCCCGCCTCGCTGGAGGCGAAGAGAAGACTGGTCGGCGTGCGCAGCGATGCCGACGGGCTCGCTCCAGCCATCGCCTGCTCGACGGCGGCGACCGCGGCCTTCAGATCGGCGGCCTGCGGACAGGTGTCGCCGCAGGCGCCGGCCTGGCTCTTCAGCCACGCCAGCTGTTCGCCGGCCTTGTCGGTCTGTTTCAGCCTGGCCAGGGAGACGGCGTATTCGCGGTGCGGTCCGACCGGAGCGGGGTCCAGCTTCACCGCCCGCTCGAAAGCCCTGGCCGCGCCGTGGTCATCGCCCGCCTGCGACTTGGCCATGCCAAGCATGAACCAGGCGTCCGCCACCCTGGGCTGCGCGTCGGTGACATGTTCGAAATCGCGCGAGGCCTCCTTGAACTTGCCGGCCTTGTAGGCCGCGGCGCCATGCTGATATTCGGCCACCGGATCGTAGCTGGGAGCGCTGATGCTGGGCATCTGGCCCCCGCCCCCGCCGCCGGCTCCCATGGCGAGCGCGCCGGCCAGCGGCGCCGCGCTGATGGCGGCCGCCCAAAGGGCGGTCATTCCCAGGCGTGTGATCTGCATCTCCGCTTCCCCTCCAGCGTCGCCTTGTCTGATCACTATGCTCCAGACTGGACGACCTGTCATGAGGCGCGCCGCCGCATCCGCGCCGCCGACTTCCGGGATTAACGGGTTCTTAACCACGTACAGGCACCCTCGCCTGGTCTTTCCTTGAAGACACCCACCATCATCACCTTTTCAAAGCCCGGCGTTCGCGCCGGGCTCTTTTTTTGCCCCGGCTTGGCCTTGCTTGCGCCCGCCCGCGGGCCAGCGTATTAGCCCCGCCTTCGAGAAAGCCTCATTCCTCGGTAGCTCAGTTGGTAGAGCAGCCGGCTGTTAACCGGCGGGTCGCAGGTTCGAGTCCTGCCCGGGGAGCCACTTCAAAACTTCGAAGCCCGTCGGTCGTTCAGGGGCGAAACGAGGCGGTTCCGAGGGATGCCAGATTGCCCCACAGGCCCCTTGCCTTCACCGTTTCGCTTGCGGCGCTTACCTTGGCGAGCGGTTGCGCCCAGCTGTCGGCGCCGCCCCCGGTCGCGACGCAGACGGCCCCCATCCACGTCGATTGCCGGGGCGCGCCGACCGCGTCGCCGACGGTGATACTCGAGGCAGGCGCCTTTGGAACTTCGGCCGACTGGGACCTGGTTGTGAATGACCTGGCCAAAGACGGCCGGGCGTGCGCCTATGACCGCGGCGGCCTTGGAGCTTCGGCGCCCCGCGCTGGTGCGGAAGACCCGGTGTCGATCGCCCGTGAACTGGCTGGCGTTCTCGACAGGCTCGGCGAGACCGCGCCCGTGATCCTGGTCGGCCACTCGAATGGGGAGCTTTACGTCGAAGCCTTCGCGTCACTCTATCCCCAGCGCGTGGCGGGCGTGGTCTACGTAAATGGTGTCGGGGTCGACGACCTGAACGACCCAAAGCTGCTCGGCTACCTCGCCGACGAACGCAGGCTGTCGGACCTGGCGGTAACCGCCGCCAGCGCGGGCCTAGCGCCGCTGATCGCCTCCAGGCTGACCGAGGACGAGGGGCTGGGCGACGCCGCGGCGGAGCGCAAGCGACAGGCCCTGACCTGCCATCCCTGCCTGCGCGTCGCCCGCGACGAGGATCGCCAGATCGTGCCCGGGCTGACCGAGGTCGAGCGGCTGGGCGGCGTGCCGGCGGATATCCCGACGGTGGTCATCGTCGGCGCTACGCAGCCAAGGCGCGGTTCAGCCCGGGCCTGGCGCGCCGCCGAGGTCGCCCCGGCCCATCGCGCGCAGCGAGCGTGGATTCTCGATGCGGTCGGCGCGACCCACGTTTCTCCCCTGGCCCGCGACCGGGCCTATATCGACGTGGCCGTCGACTGGTTGCGCTCGGAAGCCGCCCGGTCCCCGCGCGGACCTTAAGAGGGACTGGCGCCTACCAGGCGCCGACGTTGGGCATCGATGTCCAGGGCTCGGCCGGCGCCAGGGCGCCGCCCTTCTGCAGCAGTTCGATGGAAATACCCTCAGGCGAGCGGACAAAGGCCATGTGACCGTCGCGAGGCGGGCGGTTAATGGTCACGCCGCCGTCCATCAGGCGCTTGCAGGTCTGGTAGATGTCATCGACCTGATAGGCGAGGTGGCCGAAGTTGCGTCCGCCGTCATAGGGTTCCGGATCCCAGTTGTGGGTCAGCTCGACCGTCGGCGCGCGCTTGGCCTTGGCTGCGTCGACATCATCGGGCGCTGCGAGAAAAACCAGCGTGAACCGGCCGCCGGGATTGTCGATCCGCGACACCTCCTGCAGACCAAGCTTGGCGCAGTAGAAATCGAGCGCCTTATCGAGGTCGGCGACGCGGACCATCGTGTGCAGGTATCTCAAGATCGCTCTCCTTCTTATGTCATCATCATGCACAACAACGCCCCAGGCGGAAACCTGTCCGCGTTTTCATTTGCCCTGGCCTTCGGGGCTGGGCACAACCGCCGCTCGCTGAACGAGAGCTGAAGGGGCATGCGCTTCAAACCCGCCTACATTGTCGTCGCCGTGATCGTGGTGTTGGTGTTCGCCTACCTGCTGCTGCGTCCGTTTCTCGGCGGCACCGACAAGTCGGCCGAAGCCCAGGCCAAGGCCACGGCGGTCCAGGCTGGCGCCCCTCCCCTCGTCCAGACCACGCTCGCCCCGCAGGTCATGCACCCCTACATCGTCGACGTTCGCGGGCGCACCCAGGCTGCGCGCACCGTCGAGGTGCGCAGCGAAACCGCCGGCGATGTCGCCCAGACGCCGATCCTCCAGGGCACCTTCGTGCGGGCCGGGACGGTCCTGTGTCGCCTGGCGGTCGACGCCCGCCGCGCCTCTCTGGACGAGGCGATGGCCAACATGAAATCAAAAAACCTTCAGATGCAGGCCTCGGCCAGCCTGGCCTCCAAGGGCTTTCGCTCCCCGACCCAGGTGCTGACGGACCAGGCCAGCCTCGACGCGGCCACCGCCAGCGTCCGCGCCGCGCAGGTGACGCTGGACCAGGTCAACATTCGCGCGCCGTTCGCCGGCGTGTTCGACCACCGCGAAGCCGAGGTCGGAGCCTATCTGGCGCCGGGCCAGCCGTGCGGAGCGATGGTCGAACTCGACCCGATGCTGATTGTCGGCGATATTCCCGAAACGGAGACGGGCAAGGTTCACCTCGGCGCCGTGACCACCGCCAAGCTGGTCACCGGCGAGACTATCTCCGGGCGGGTGCGCTTCGTCGCCCACGACGCCGATCCCGCGACCCGCACATACCGGGTCGAAGTCACCGCAGCCAATCCGGGGGGGCGCGTGCGCTCGGGCCTTTCAGCCGACATCCAGATCGGAGCGGGTGTCGGCCCGGCGCACTTCATACCGGTATCGGCGCTGGTTCTGGACGCAGCCGGACGCCAGGGCGTGCGCTATGTCACCGATGGCGATATCGTCGCTTTCGCGCCGGTAACCGTACTCGATGAGACGCCTGACGGGGTGTGGGTAAGCGGGTTGTCCGGCCCGGCGCGGGTGATTACGGTCGGCCAATCCTATGTATCGCAAGGCCAGAGGGTGCGGGTCGCGGCGCGCTAGCGCGCTTGCGATCCCTTGGAGAGACGGATGTTCTCAGGCCTGATCGACGGCGCGATCAAACGGCGCAAGGTGATCCTGGCGGTCACCCTGATCCTCAGCCTGTTTGGCGTGTGGTCCTATTTCACCCTGCCGCGCGAGGCGCAGCCCGACATCACCGTGCCGTTCATTTCGGTCGTGGTGCCCTATCCGGGGGTCAGCCCCGAAGACTCCGAGCGCCTGCTGGTCCGTCCGCTCGAGCGCGAACTGCAGTCGATCGAGGGCCTCAAGGAGATGAACGCACGGGCCTACGAGGGCTTCGCGGTCGTCACGCTGGAGTTCGAGGTCAACTTCGACAAGAACAAGGTGCTCGAGGATGTGCGGGCCAAGGTCGACCTGGCGCGCGGCCGATTCCCCCCCGACGCCCTGCCGCCGCAGATCGAGGAAGCCAACATCAACGACAATCCGTCGCTGGGCATCGTCCTGGCGGGCCAAGCCCCCGAACGGATGCTCGACGCCACCGCCAGGGCCCTGAAAAGCCACCTGGAAAGCCTGCCCGGCGTGCTTCGCGCCGACGTCTCCGGGGGACGCGAGGAACTGCTCGAGGTCGACGTCGACCCGGTGCGTATGGAAGCCCTCGACGTCAGCGCCTCCGACCTGGCCCAGATCATCGGCCGCAACAACCAGCTGGTCCCGGCGGGCGATCTGATGACCAGCCAAGGCACGTTCGCGGTCAAGCTTCCGGGCGTCGTCGCCACCCCGCAGGACATCCTGCTGCTGCCGATCAAGAAAAACGGCGACCGGGTGATCACCGTCGGCGACATCGGCAGCGTGCGCCGCACGTTCAAGGAGCCGACCTACATCACCCGCTTCAACGGCGAGCCGGCGTTCACCGTCGAAGTGGTCAAGCGGCCGGGCGCGAACGTCCTGGACACCGTCAAGGCGGTCAAGACCGCGGTCACCGCCGACCAGAAGCACTGGCCGCCGACCATCCACGCCGACTACACCTTCGACGAAAGCGAGTTCATCGGCCAGACGTTGAACATCCTCGAATCGGGACTGATCACGGCGACCTTGCTGGTCATGCTGATCATCATCGCGGCGCTCGGCGTGCGTCAGGGACTGATGGTCGGTGCGGCCATTCCGACCTGTTTCCTGATCGCCTTTGTGATGCTGCAGCGGCTGGGCATCACTCTCAACCAGATGGTCATGTTCGGCCTGGTGCTGGCCGTCGGCATTCTCGTCGACGGCGGGATCGTGGTGGTCGAATACGCCGACCGCAAGATGGCCGAGGGCATGAACAAGGCCGATGCTTTCGCGGCGTCAGGAAAGCGGATGTTCTGGCCGGTGGTCAACGGCACCCTGACCACGCTCAGCGCCTTCGTGCCGTTCATGTTCTGGAACTCGATCGCCGGCAAGTTCATGAGCTTTCTGCCGCTGACCCTGTTCTTCGTGCTTGGCGCTTCGATCTTCGTGGCCCTGATCGTCACTCCGGCCCTCGGCTCGCTGGTCGGGCGGAAACAGGGCGTCGACGCCCGCCAGCTGGCCGAGATCGAAAAGTCCGAGCATGGCGATCCGCTGGCCATGACCGGGTTCATGGGCTGGTACGCCCGCACGCTGAGCAGGGGCGCGCATCACCCGTTCATGGTCACCGGCGCGGCCCTGGTGGTGGTGGTGATCGTAGTTGGCCTGTTCGCCGCCCAGCCGCACAAGGTGTTGTTCTTTCTCGACCAGGATCCGGACAACGCCACGGTCTATGTAAAGGCGCGCGGCAACCTCTCGGTTCAGGCCGATGACGCTCTCGTCGCCCAGGTCGAGCGCCGGCTGACCGGCATCAAAGGCGTCAAGTCCATCTACACGCGCTCCGGTCCGATCAACGGCGGCGGCGGCGGCGATTCTCCCCCGCCGAACGACACCATCGGCCGTATCCAGCTTGAGTTCGTCGATTTCGCCGCTGAGAAGAAGCTGGGTCTGACCGGTCGCGACATCGTCGCGGTGATGCGCAAGCGCATTGGCGAGACGCCGGGCGTCCTGACCGAGCTGCGCCTGCCGCAGGGCGGTCCGCCGGTGGGCAAGGATGTGCAGGTCGAACTGCGCGGCGAGGATCCCGACGTGCTGAACCACGCCGCCGATCTGGTGCGGGCTAAACTCGCCAACGACCCGCAGATCATCGAACTCGAGGACAGCCGCACCTCCCCCGGAATCGAATGGAACTTCACCGTCGACCGCGTCGCGGCCGGCCGCTACGGCGTCGACGTGCTGTCGGTCGGACAGGCCATCCAGCTGGTCACCGACGGCATTCTCGTCGGCAAGTTCCGGCCGGTCGACGCCCAGGATGAGCTCGACATCCGGGTGCGCTTCCCGCCCGACGCGCGCAACGTCGCGGCTTTCGACAACCTGAAGATCAACACCCCGCAAGGCCCGGTGCCGGTCAGTTACTTCGTCAAGATCACCCCGGCCCAGCAGGTCACCTCCGTGGTCCGCCGCGACAGCCAGCGGCTCGTCGTGGTCCAGGCCAACGTCAAGGGCGAGGCGCCCAACCAGAAGATCGCCGAACTGAAGCCGTGGCTCACCCACGCGGCGATCGATTCCAGCGTGCGATGGAAGTTCAGCGGCGCCGATGAGGAAAACCAGAACGCCGGCACGTTCTTCGCGGTCGCCATGGTCGTCACCCTGTTTCTGATGGGCACCATCCTGTTGTGGCAATTCAACAGCTACTACGGGGTGTTCGTCACCCTTTCAGCGGTGGTGCTGTCGACCGTGGGGGTGCTGCTCGGCGCCGACCTCAACATCGCCCACACCTTCGACTACATTTCGACGATCATGATGGGCACCGGCATCGTCGCCCTGGCGGGGGTGGTCGTCGGCCACAACATCGTGCTGGTCGACACCTTCTATCAGCTTCGCCGCTCCGGCCACGCGGCGGACGACGCCGCCATCCGCGCCGCCACCCAGCGCTTTCGTCCGGTGATGCTGACCACGGTGGTCACTGTGATCGGGCTGTTGCCGCTGATGTTCCAGCTGCATCCTGACTTTCGCAACGGCGGTTTCGACTACAAGGCCCCCGGGTCGGAGTGGTGGGTGCAGCTATCGGCGACAGTGGTCTTCGGCCTGACCTTCGCGACCCTGCTGACCCTGTTTCTGACCCCGGTCGCCCTGGCCGCGCCAAGGGCGCTAAGCCAGTCTCTGGGCGGCCTGCGGGCAAGGTTTCGCTGGCGTGGAGGTCGCCGCGACGTTCAGCCGCCTAGCCGGCCGCACCGGTTGCCCGAGGCGGCGGAGTAGGCGCATCGCCGCGTGTCTGGCGTCGCCATAGGGCTGCATACTCGCCATCCATGGCCAGCAGGCCCGGGTGGTCGCCTCGCTCGACAATGCGGCCGCGGCGGATGACCAGAATCTGGTCGGCATCGGCGATCGTCGACAACCGATGGGCGACCACCAGGGTGGTGCGGCCGGTGCGCACCTTGCGCAAGGTGGCCTGGATGGCCGCTTCGGTGCGTCCGTCCAGCGCGCTGGTCGCTTCGTCCAGCACCAGGAGCCGCGGATTGGCCAGCAACGCGCGCGCCAGCCCGACGCGCTGACGCTCGCCGCCGGAGAGCTTGAGGCCCCGTTCGCCGACGCGGGTCTGCATCTTGTAGGGCAGGCGGTCGATGAACGGGGCGAGCTCCGCCGCATCGGCGGCGGCCCACACGGCGGCCTCGCCGATCTCTGGATCGGCAAAGGCGATGTTGGCGTAGAGCGTGTCATTGAACAGGGCGACGTCCTGCGGGACCAGCGCCACCGCCGCGCGCAGCGCCGCCAGGCGCGCCTCGCGCAGGTCGACGCCGTCGATCAGCACCCGTCCCGACTGGGGGTCGAGCAGGCGCAGCGCCAGTCGCACCATTGTAGTCTTGCCCGATCCCGATGTGCCGACCAGCGCCGTCGTCGAGCCCGGCGGGGTCGAGAAGCTGATCTCGCGCAGCCCAACCGAGCGGGCGCCATGGCGAAAGGCCACGTCTTCGAAGACCAGCCGCGCGCCCTGACCGGAGGCCGGCGGCAGCGCCCTGGCGTGCGGCGCATCGACGATCTCCGGCTTCACCGCCATCAGATCGAGCATCTGTTCCATGTCGATGAACGCCTGGCGGATTCCCCGATAGTTGGCCCCCAGGTTGAACAGCGGCGCGTAGACTTGCTGCAGGATGAGGATGCAGGCGGTGACGCCGCCGATGCTCATCGTCCCCTGCAGCACCTCGAGGCCCGCCAAGAGGGTGATGGTCACCAGGCCCAGGTTGAGCACCACCGACTGAATGGCGTTGAGTAGTTGCAGGGAGGTGTTGGCCTTCACCGCCGCGCGGGCGTAACCCACCAGGGCCCGCTGGTAGTTGGAGACGATCCGCTCTTCGGAGCCGAAGGTCTTGATCGTCTCGTAATTCATTAGGGCGTCGACGGCGAGACCGGCGGCCTCCGAGTCGGCCTCGTTCATCACCCGCCGATGCTTCAGCCTCCAGTTGGAGATCCCGAAGGTGAAGGCGATGTAGATGACGATGGTGGCGATGGCGACCGCGGCCAGTCTCCAGTTGAACCGGGTGGTCAGCACGAAGGCCGCCATCAACAGCTCGAGCAGGGTGGGCCCGAGGTTGAAGACCACGCTGCGCAGCAGAAAGTCGGTCGATTGCGAGCCCCGCTCGATGATCCGGGAGAGTCGCCCGGACTGCTTGCTCTGATGAAAGTCCAGCGACAGCGACAGCGAATGGCCAAAGGTCTCCATGGCCGACTGCGCCAGAGCCATCTGCGATACCGGCGTAAAGATCGAATCGCGCATGTAGGGCGTGGCGCCCGAGACGAACCGCAGCAGCACCCAGCCGACGGCCAGGCCCGCGAAACCGACGAACACCGCGTGGCCCGAGGCTCGGCCGTGATTGAGACGATCGATGGCGTTCTGGATCAGCAGGGGCGCGATCACGCCGGTCCATTTACCGATCAGCACCAAGCCAAGGGCAACGCCAAGCCGGGTCTTCAGACCCCTCGCCTTCGACCGCAGGACGAGCTTGATCAGATCGGCCATCGAGGTCCAGAAGTTGAACTTGGCGCCGGCCGGCGCGCCGGTCTCGGGCGCCGCGTGGGCCCTCGCGGCCCGTGCGTGGACGTAGGTCAGGAGGTGGCCTTCCGCGATGTAAGGAGCAGGGTCGTCTGGATGCCCCCGCCCGGGGTCAGCCAATCGATTCGCCAGCCGCTGGCGGTCCGCTGAGCCTGAAACGGACCGCCGGCCAGCGGTCCGGCCGGCGAGACACCCGCCATGGCCTGGGCGCGCGCGGCTCCCTGGACCACGGTTACGCGATGGTCGCCGGGGCTCAAGGGTTCGAGCCCCATGGTAAAACGGCCGACGGCATCGGCGAGGGCGCCCCCACGCGCATCCCCGTCGACGGCCACGACCACCGCTTGCGAAGGGGCCCCGAAGCCTGAGACGACCGTCGCGCCCTGGGCGTCGAAATCGATGGCGGAAACTCTCAATCCCGATCCTGTCCCAGGCGTCGCCAGAGCCCCAGCGCCGGCGCGAAGTTGGGCGAACTCGCCTCCCGGCGTCCCCGCCAGATAACCTTGCGCCTGAATGGTTCGGGGTCCCTGGCTCATGGAAAGGCCGAACAGGCGCACCTCGGCCGCACCAGGAATGACCATCCGCCAGAACCCGCGCGCGTCCGTGCGGGCGAAGGCCGCTTGGCCTGCCGGAGTCGCCATCCTTATCCGCGAGCCCGGATCGCCTCGTCCCAGCAGCACAAGCCGACCACCCGCGTATCGTGATGCCGACAATAGCGCGGGCGGGGCTAGGTAGCCTCGCTCAGCCTGCGCCGAGCCCGTCTGCCGAGGCCTGGCGATCTGGGCCCCGTCCTTGATCCCGCACGCCGCGAGAAGGCCCGCCATGAGCAGGATTTCCGTCGGCCTCGCCATCGCCTTGACTTGAATGGGTCTTTCCTTCGGCGCGAAGATGAGCGGCGACATTTGCACAGCCAGGCGCGCGCGGGCGCGATGTTTCTTCTAACAAAAGGATGCGTGATCCATGCCCACCCTGTCCAGGCGCCTGGACTCGGTCTGCGTCTATTGCGGGTCTTCTCCGCAGGCCGACCCCGTCCTGCTCGACGCCGCGGCCGCCCTCGGGCTGCGCCTGGCCGGCGAAGGCCTGCGCCTGGTCTACGGCGGCGGCGGGGTCGGCCTGATGGGCGCCTGCGCCAGAGCCTCGCACGATGCCGGCGGCCGGGTGCTGGGAGTGATCCCACATTTCCTGACCGCTCACGAACATCCGCTTGGCGACATCGAGACCGTCGTCGTCACCTCGATGCACGAGCGAAAGATGCGGATGTTCGAGGAGGCGGACGCCTTCGCAGTGCTGCCGGGCGGCATCGGCACCCTGGAAGAGGCCATCGAGCTGCTGTCGTGGCGGCGCCTTGGCCTGCACGTCAAACCGATCGTCTTCTACAACCCAGGCGGGTTCTGGTCGCAGCTGTTCGACCTGTTCTCGCAGATGACCGACCGGGCCCTGATTCCCCCCGAGTTCGCCGCGTGCTGGCGAGCGGTGGACGACATCGCGGGGATAATTCCCACCCTGCGAGAGATGCCCGCCGACGTTTTCACCACCCCGATCGGTCCGTGACTGGCTAGCGGCTCACCCGGTCGCGAAATCCGTTGACGATGGGATAGCGCCGGTCGCGGCCGAAGGCCTTGCCGCCGATCTTGACGCCCGGGGCCGCCTGACGGCGCTTGTACTCCGAGTTGTAGAGCAGCCGCTGTATCCGTTCGACTGTCAGCGGGTCATGACCGCGCGCGACGATCTCGTCGAGGCTCGCGTCTTCCTCGACGAGTTCCTGCAGGATGGCGTCCAGTTCATCGTAGGGCGGCAGGCTGTCCTGGTCGGTCTGATCGGGACGAAGTTCGGCCGAGGGGGCCTTGGTCAGGACGCGCCGGGGGATCGGATTGGCCGGCCCATCGTCGAACGCGTTGGCGTTGCGCCAGTCGCAGAGGGCGTAGACTTCGACCTTGTAGAGATCCTTGAGCACATTGTAGCCGCCACACATATCGCCATAGAGCGTGGCGTAGCCGACCGCCATCTCCGACTTGTTGCCGGTGGTCAGCAGCATCAGGCCAAGCTTGTTGGAGAGGGCCATCAGGGTGACCCCGCGTATCCGCGCCTGAAGGTTTTCCTCGGTGATGTCGGCGGTCATGCCGTCGAAGGCGTCGGCCAGCATGGCGTCGAAGGCCGCGATGGCCGGCTCGATAGGAATGGTCTCCAGCGCGACGCCGACCGCCCTGGCGCAGGCGCGCGCGTCCTCCCGGCTTTCAGGTCCGGTATAGCGCGAGGGCAGCATGAACGCCCTCACCCCCCCGGGGCCAAGCGCATCGCGAGCCACGACCAGCGAGAGGGCCGAATCGACGCCGCCGGAAAGGCCCAGGAGGACACCGGAAAACCCGGACTTGGTCACATAGTCGCGCAGGCCGACCACCATCGCCCGGTAGATCGCCTCGGCAGGCTCTGGCCAGACCGCGCGCCGCGCGCTTTCGCAGCGCCAGGCGCCGCCCGCGTGCTTTTTCCAGGTCGAACAGGCGATCGCCTCCTCGAACATCGGCAGGCTCATGCACATCTCGCCATCGCCCTGGAGAGCGAAAGAAGCCCCATCGAAGACAAGTTCGTCCTGGCCGCCGATCTGATTGACGTAGACGAGCGGAAGGCCGGTGGCGGCCACACGGTCACAGGCGACGGCGAGCCGTTCTTCGCCTGAGGACCGCCGGAACGGCGAGCCGTTGGGAACCAGCAGGATTTCAGCGCCCTGGCGCCCGAGTTCGGCGCAGACGTCTTCCAGCCAGATGTCCTCGCAGATCGGCGCGCCGAGCTTGATCCCGCGAAACTCAAAAGCGCGGGGTTTCTCCCCGGGCTCGAAAATGCGTTTTTCGTCGAAGACACCGTAGTTCGGCAGGGCGATCTTGCACGAAAAGCCCTTGATCTCGCCGCCTTCGATGAGGGCGACGGCATTTTTCGGCCGCCCGTCCTCGCCGCGGCACGGCAGGGTGATCAGGGCGGCGCAGCCTCGCGCCGTGTCCAGCGCCAGTGCCTCGAGCGAAGCGCGACAAGCGGCCAGGGCGGCAGGCTTGAGCGCCAGATCCTCGGGCGGATAGCCGATCAGAAATAGTTCCGAGAATACGGCGATGTCGGCGCCCAGCTCGGTCGCCCGCGCCATCGACCGGCGCGCCAGGGCCTCGTTGGCGCGAATGTCGCCGACGGTCGGGTTGGCCTGGATGGCGGCGATAACGAGGCGGTCAGTCAATTGCGCCCTTTTCCCGCATGGGGAGAACGCTCTTGCGCCTAATCGTCGCGGTGAACCCGTTCGCGGCGTTCATGGCGTTCCTGGGCCTCGAGGCTGAAAGTAGCGATCGGGCGGGCCTCGAGCCGCGCCAGGCCGATGGGTTCGCCGGTTTCCTCGCAGTAGCCGTAGACCCCGTCATCGATCCGCCGCAGCGCATCCTCGATCTTGGCGATCAGCTTGCGCTGGCGGTCACGGGTGCGCAACTCGAGCGAGCGGTCGGTTTCGGAAGACGCCCTGTCGGCCAGATCGGGATGGTTTTCGGTTTCGGACTGGAGATGGGTTACTGTCTCGCGGGATTCACGAAGGATGTCGTCCTTCCAATCCAGCAACTTTTGCCGGAAATACTCGACCTGCCGCCCGTTCATGAACGGCTCGTTTTCCGATGGCCGGTTAGCGGCCTCTTTGAGCAGTATCGAAGATGCCTGCATCGCCCCTCACACGCTCCCGTTAAGCCCCACTCGGACATCGGGCGAGGCGCTTATAGCAAAACCCTCTGAACGGGCAATGAACCGTAGCCACGGCGCGCCATCACGCCGCATGGCCTTGCATTTCGGCGCGGAAGAGGAAACGAGTCGACACGCAAAAGTTCGTGATTTGTTCTCGCTGTAACCGCGACTCCGGCTATTACGTTCACGAAGGCTTGCCCGCGACTGGCGCGGATGGTTCTTGAAGCAGAGCATGTCTGAGCAAACCCGTTTCATCCGCGTGCGGGGCGCGCGCGAACACAACCTCAAGAACGTCAGCGTGGATATTCCGCGAGGCGAGCTGGTGGTGCTGACCGGCCTCTCCGGCTCCGGCAAGAGCAGCCTGGCCTTCGACACCATCTATGCCGAGGGCCAAAGGCGCTACGTCGAAAGCCTCTCGGCCTATGCGCGGCAGTTCCTCGAGTTGATGGGCAAGCCCGATGTCGATCTGATTGAGGGCCTCTCTCCGGCCATTTCCATCGAGCAGAAGACCACAAGCCGCAATCCTCGGTCGACGGTCGGCACGGTGACCGAGATTCACGACTACATGCGGCTCCTATGGGCACGGGTCGGCATCCCTTATTCACCGGCCACCGGACTGCCGATCGTCAGCCAGACGGTCAGCCAGATGGTCGACAAGCTCACCGCCCTGCCCGATGGCGAGCGCATCTATCTGCTGGCCCCGGTGGTTCGCGACCGTAAAGGCGAATACCGCAAGGAAATCGCCGAGTGGCAGAAAGGCGGCTATCAGCGCCTGAAGATCGACGGAACGTTTTACCCGATCGAGGATGCGCCGACGCTCGAGAAGACGTTCAAACACGACATCGACGTCGTCGTCGACCGGCTGGTGACCAGGGCGGGGCTCGAAAATCGCTATGCCGAGAGCCTCGAGGCCGCGCTGCGCCTGGCCGACGGCATCGCCGTGGCCGAGTGGACGCAGGCCGACGATGGCGAAACCGAGCCAAGGCGATTGATATTTTCCGAGAAATTCGCCTGCCCGGTCTCGGGCTTTTCCATCGCCGAGATCGAACCGAAGCTGTTTTCCTTCAATAGCCCGGCGGGGGCCTGCCCCGCCTGCGACGGGCTCGGCATGAAGCTCGCGTTCGACGCCGATCGGGTGATCCCGGACAAGGATCGGACCCTGCACAAAGGCACCGTCTCACCCTGGTCGAAGGGCCCGTCACCGCTCTACACCCAGACCCTGCAGGCTCTGGCGCGCCACTACGGGTTTTCGATGGATGAGCCGTGGTGGCGGCTGCCCGACGAGGCCAAGGCGGTCATTCTGCACGGCTCGAAGACCGAGAAGATCCGCTTTGTCTATGACGACAACGCCAGGCGCTATGAGGTCAACAAGACCTTCGAGGGCGTGCTGCCGAACCTGGAGCGCCGCTGGCGCGAGACCGATTCGAGCTGGGTGCGTGAGGAACTGGCCCGCTATCAGTCCGAAACGCCCTGCGAGGTCTGCGGGGGCGCCCGCCTGAAGCCCGAGGCGCTGGCGGTGAAGATCGCCGGCAAGGACATCGCCCAGGTGTCGGTCCTGGCCATCCGCCCGGCCCGCGACTGGTTCGCCACCCTCGAACGCGAACTGACTGAAAAGCAGATGGAGATCGCCCGCCGCATCCTGAAGGAAATCAACGATCGCCTGCGCTTTCTGGTCGATGTCGGGCTCGAGTATCTAAGCCTGTCGCGCGGCTCCGGCACGCTGTCGGGCGGCGAAAGCCAGCGTATCCGGCTGGCCAGTCAGATCGGCTCTGGCCTGACCGGCGTGCTCTATGTTCTGGACGAGCCGTCGATCGGCCTGCATCAGCGCGACAACGCCCGCCTGCTGGTGTCCCTCAAGGGCCTGCGCGATCTTGGCAACTCGGTGCTGGTCGTCGAGCACGACGAGGAGGCTATCCTTACCGCGGACTACGTGATCGACATGGGTCCGGCCGCCGGCATCCACGGCGGCGAGGTGGTGGCGCAGGGAAAACCGGCCGACATCATGGCCGCTCCGGCCAGCCTTACCGGGATGTATCTTACCGGCATGCGCCAGATCGCCATTCCCGCGCGGCGGCGGCCCATTTCGACCAAGCGCCTTCTGCGGGTGGTGGGCGCGAGCGGCAACAACCTCAAGACCGTCACGGGCGAGATCCCGGTCGGCTGCTTTACCTGCATCACCGGCGTGTCGGGAGGAGGCAAATCGACCTTCACCGTCGAGACCCTGTACAAGGCGGCCGCGCGGCGGCTGAACAACGCTTCCGACGGCCCGGCCCCGTACGAACGTATCGAAGGGCTGGAAAACTTCGACAAGGTCATCGACATCGATCAAAGCCCGATCGGACGGACGCCCAGATCGAACCCGGCCACCTATACCGGGGCCTTCACGTCAATTCGCGACTGGTTCGCCGGCCTGCCGGAATCCAAGGCTCGCGGTTACGGACCCGGCCGCTTCAGCTTCAACGTCAAAGGCGGACGCTGCGAAGCATGCAAGGGCGACGGACTGATCAAGATCGAAATGCATTTCCTGCCAGACGTCTATGTCACCTGCGACGTTTGCAAAGGTCACAGGTACAACCGCGAGACTCTGGAAATCCATTTCAAAGGCAAAAGCATAGCCCAGGTGCTTGACATGACGGTGGAAGAAGCGGCTGACATGTTCAAGGCCGTGCCGCCGATCCGCGACAAGATGGAAACGCTCAAGCGCGTGGGCCTGGGCTACATCAAGGTCGGCCAACAGGCGACGACGCTGTCCGGCGGCGAAGCGCAGCGAGTCAAGCTGTCGAAGGAGCTATCGAAGCGGGCGACGGGTCGAACCCTCTATATCCTCGATGAGCCGACGACAGGGCTTCACTTCGAGGATGTGCGCAAGCTCCTCGAGGTGCTGCACGAGTTGGTCGACCACGGCAACACGGTGATCGTCATCGAACACAATCTCGACGTGGTCAAAACCGCCGACTGGATCCTGGATTTCGGGCCGGAGGGGGGCGACGGCGGGGGCGAGATCGTCGCCGTTGGCTCCCCTGAAGATGTCGCGGCCGATTCGGCCAGTTGGACCGGACGCTACCTCAACGAGGTGCTGAGCCGGCACGCGGCGCGGGCGGCGCCGTTGAAACGCGTACGCGCCGGCGCCCACGTCTGACAAACGGGACCGGCGGAGGAAAGGCGACGATGAAACTCTATGGACTGGCCAGAGCCCCCAATCCTCGCCGCGTGCGCATCTTCCTGGCCGAAAAAGGCATCGACCTGCCGGAGACGCCAGTGGATCTGATGAGCGGCGATCACAAATCCCCAGCCCACCGCGCCCGCAACTCCCTTGGTCAGATTCCGACGCTCGAGCCTGACGGGACGACGATCTCGGAAACCGTGGCCATCTGTCGGTATTTCGAGGAAATCCAGCCAAAGCCGCCGCTTTTCGGGGTAGGAGCCGTCGAAAAGGCGCTCGTCGAGATGTGGGTTCGGCGCATGGAGTTTGTGCTGATGGCCCCCGTCGGCGCGTTCTGGCGACACGCGCACCCGCGAACCGCCGCCCTGCTGACGCAGTTCAAGGACTACGGCGAATCGAACCGCGAGGCCTACGACAAAGCCCAGCGCTGGCTCGACCGTGAACTCGCCGGCCGCACGTTCATCGTTGGCGAGACCTTCACCATGGCCGATATCTGCGCGCTGTCGACGGTCGATTTCGCCAGCCAGATCGGCCTGCCGCTCGAACCCGGACGATCCAACCTTGTCGCCTGGCGCGAGCGGGTTTCTTCCCGACCGAGCGCCGCCGCCTAGCAGGCTGTTGAAGAAGTCGGTAGCGCGACCGGACTCGGCATGATTCACTCCCTCCCGAAGTGCTTCGAGGAGAGGCGTGATGCGCGGTTCGGACAGTCGATCTGGGGCCTTGTTCTCGTATGTGGACCTGGAGG
>DATCCB010000072.1:0-5426 GCA_036511515.1 Caulobacteraceae bacterium
CGCGCCTTCCCACCAATCCGCCACGTCGCGACCCTCGCCGCTCCGCACCTCTTCCCGCGGGCAAAACCGGAAATCCTTCACACGCACAACGCGGGGAAGGTGGCGCGGCGCATTTGCTTGCGCCGTGACGGAAGGGGCGCATGGCCAAATCAGTCTGGTCGGAAAGTGCCCTAGTTCTTCGCCTGGTCGACCAGCTTGTTCTTGGCGATCCAGGGCATCATCGCCCGCAGACGATCGCCGACATCCTCGATCGGGTGGGCGGCGTTGCGGCGGCGCGTGGCCTTGAAGCTCGGCTGACCGGCGGCGCATTCGACCATCCAGTCGCGGACGAAGCGGCCGGACTGGATGTCGGCGAGGATCCGCTTCATCTCCAGCTTGGTCTCAGGCGTGACCACGCGGGGACCGGAGACATACTCGCCGAACTCGGCGGTATTGGAGACCGAATAGTTCATGTTGGCGATGCCGCCCTCGTAGATCAGGTCGACGATCAGCTTCACCTCGTGCAGGCACTCGAAATAGGCCATCTCCGGCGCATAGCCGGCCTCGACCAGGGTCTCGAACCCGGCCCTGATCAGCTCGACAAGGCCGCCGCATAGCACCGCCTGCTCGCCGAACAGGTCGGTCTCGCACTCCTCGCGAAAGCTGGTTTCGATGACCCCCGATCGGCCGCCGCCGATGGCCGAGGCGTAGGCCAGGCCAAGATCGAGCGCGCCGCCGGTCGCGTCCTGCGCCACGGCGATCAGACAGGGCACGCCGCCCCCCTTGAGATACTCGCCGCGCACCGTGTGACCCGGTCCCTTGGGGGCCACCATCAAGACGTCGATGGCGGCTCTGGGTTCGATCAGCCGGAAATGGATGTTGAGGCCATGGGCGAACAGCAGGGCCGCGCCGTCGCGGATGTGCGGGGCGATCTCGGCCTCGTAGATGGCCCGCTGCAACTCATCGGGGGCCAGCATCATGATCGCGTCGGCCCACGCCGCCGCCTTGGCGACACTCATCACCGCGAGGCCCTCGGCGGTCGCTTTCTTGGCCGACGTCGAATCCGCGCGCAGGGCGACGGCGACATTCTTGACGCCGGAATCGCGCAGGTTGAGCGCGTGGGCATGGCCCTGCGAGCCATAGCCGACGATGGCGACGTTCTTATCGAGGATACGGGCGAGGTCGGCGTCACGATCGTAATAGACGCGCATGAACGGCTCTCCGAAAAGCGGGAAAACGCGCCCAGACCGCCCAACCGGCGGCCCAGACGGCTCGCTATCGACAGGTTTTAGTTCAGGCCGTCAAGGCGCGAGCGCCCGCGCAGCCCCTAATAGAAGACGCCGTATTCGACCGAGAGCACCTCGCCGGTCCAGATGTCGACGAGGACGGCGTCCGGCCCGTTCCGCACCCACTCCGCGCCGATGGGCGGGGCGGGAAGGCCGTAGTCAAAGCCGTTCAGGTAGTAGCTGGCGGCGAACCAGCCGAACGGCAGGTAGTCGCCATAGCCCCAGCGGCGATAGTACCAGCCGCGGGGCTGGTAATAGGCGCCGACGTTGAACCGCCGGGCGGCCTGGTAGCTGCGCTGATAACGGCCCGGGCTGAACTGCGGCCGTCCCTGATCCTGCGCGCGGAAGCTGCGCTGGACATTGGCCGATCCGCGCTGGCCGGTCTGATTACCGCCCCGCAGGCCTGATTGATAGCCGCCGGGCTGGTAGGCCCCACGCTGGCCGCCGTAGGTGTTCTGACCCCTATAGGCAGGCGCACCAGTGTTCTGCCCCCGGTAGGCCGGAGCATAGCTGGGCGCGACGCCGCTAGGACGGCCCTGGGGCATGACCTGCGTGTGCTGGCCCCCAGTGAAGCCACTGCGGGCGCCGGTCCGCGCGCCAGCCTGCGGCTGCGCCGGCGGACGCGCCTGCGGACGCGCCGGAGCGGCCTGGCCGCGATGATCGCGGTTATTGGTGTTATCGCTGGATTGGGCCTCGGCGACGCCGGCCACAAGGGCCAGCGCGACCGCGACACTGAGAGCAGTTTTCATCTCATGGCTCCTCAAGCCGTTTGGAGTAACTCTGTTGTCAACAACGCTGCGCCTTGGCGCATGAACGGGTCTTGAACATGAATGTCGCCGCTGTTCATCCTGGCCGCACCCTTGAGCCGCCTTCGATGAACTCCCGACCGGCCGACATCGTCGACTTCTGGCAAAACGCCGGGCGGGCCAAATGGTTCGCCAAGGATCCGGCTTTCGACGAGGCGGTGCGGACGCGATTCGAGGCTCTGCACCATGCCGCCGCTCGCGGTGAGCACGAAAGCTGGGCCGCCTCGCCGCAAGGGTCCTTGGCGCTGGTGCTTCTCCTGGACCAGGTTCCGCGCAACCTGTGGCGAGGGTCCGCCCACGCTTTCGCCACCGACCCTCTGGCCCGGCGCGTCGCCGACCTGGCCATCGCCCGGGATCACGACAAGGAGACGAAGCTGGACTTGCGGGCGTTTTTCTACCTTCCCTTCGCCCATTCGGAGTCCGCGGCCGACCAGGCCAGATCGGTTGCTCTGAGCAGCGCGCTGGCGGCGGAGACCGGCAATGAGGGCGATCTGCGTTCGGCGATCGAGCATAGCCAGATCGTCGAGCGCTTCGGTCGTTTCCCTCACCGCAACCGCTGTCTTGGACGCCAGACCACGCCGGAAGAACAGGCGTTCCTGGACGCGGGAGGCTTTGCGGGCTGATGCGGGCGCGCGCGAATCAGCGGAGCTTTCCCGCCCCATGAACGCCCCCGCGACCGACACGAAGACCGGCGAACGGCAGTACCTGGATCTGCTCGCCGAAATTCTGGCGGATGGCGCCCAGCGTGGCGATCGCACCGGGGCCGGCACGCTCAGCGTCTTCGGCCGGCAGATGCGCTTTGATCTGGCCGCCGGCTTTCCGCTCCTGACCACCAAGAAGGTGCATCTCAAGTCGATCGTCCTCGAGCTGATCTGGTTTCTGTCCGGACGCACCAACGTGCGCTGGCTGCAGGAGCGCGGCTGCACGATCTGGGACGAGTGGGCCGACGAGGACGGAGACCTGGGGCCCGTCTACGGCAAGCAATGGCGCTCGTGGGCCTCGCCCGACGGCCGCGCCATCGACCAGATCGCCCAGGTCGTCGCCTCGATCAAAAGCGATCCGCACAGCCGCCGCCACATCGTCAGCGCCTGGAATCCGGCCGATATCGAGGCCATGGCCCTGCCGCCCTGCCATTGCCTGTTCCAGTTCCATGTCGCCGGCGGGAGGCTTTCCTGCCAGCTCTACCAGCGATCGGCCGACATGTTCCTGGGCGTGCCGTTCAACATCGCCAGCTATGCTCTGCTCACCCTGATGATGGCCCAGGTGACGGGGCTCGACGCTGGCGAGTTCGTCCACACCCTGGGCGACGCCCATCTCTATCTCAACCATCGCGATCAGGCGGCGCGGCAACTGGCCCGCGAGCCCTATCCCGCGCCGACCATGCGTCTGGCCCCCAAGACCGATCTCTTCGCCTTCACGGCCGATGATTTCGTGCTGGAGGGATACCGCGCCCATCCGGCGATCAGGGCGCCGATCGCGGTTTGAGCGTCCATCTGACCTTGGGACCGGTGGCGCGGGGGGCCAACGGCGTCATCGGCCGGGACGGCGCCCTGCCCTGGCGGCTGAAGTCGGACCTGGCGATGTTTCGCCGCCTGACCCTGGGCAAGCCGCTGATCATGGGCCGGGCGACGTGGGCGAGCCTGCCCCACAAACCGCTTCCCGGCCGTCTCAATATCGTGCTCTCGCGCGACGGGGCTTTCGATGCGCCGGGCGGCCTCGTCTGCGATGACTTTTCCCAGGCTTTTCAGATCGGCCGCGAGCACGCCGCCGAGGACGGCGCCGAAGAAGTCTGCGTCATCGGCGGCGCCGCGGTCTTCGCCGCCGCCCTGCCCCGCGCCCAGCGGATCTATCTCACCGAAGTCGACGCCGCGCCGGCCGGAGACGTTTTCTTCCCGCCGTTCGACGAGAGCGATTGGCGAGAGGTCCTGCGCGAGATCCATCCCGCGGGCGATGGCGATGAGTTTGGTTTCGTGTTTCGCCAGCTCGAACGCTCGGGCTAGAACAGATTCCGATCAGGTTGATCGCCGCCTTGCGCCCCCTCCACCACCGGCTGCACCGGCGGTCCCCCTCCCCCGCTGCGCGGGTGAGGAATTTAGTAAACTCCTGCCCCGCGAAGCGGGGAAGGTGTCGCGGCGCATTTCTCTTGCGCCGTGACGGAAGGGGCGCATGGCCGGATCAATCCGGTCGGAAAGTGCTCTAGAACGGGCCCCTAGGGGTTGGCCGCCGGACCACAAAGAAAGACGTCCATGGACATCGAACTCGCCGCCGAGAACCTCGAGTTTCCCGAAGGGCCGATGGCCATGGCCGACGGCTCGGTGATCCTGGTCGAGATGGAGCGCCAGACCCTGACCAGGGTGGCGGCCGATGGCGCAACATCGGTCGTCGCCGAATGCGGCGGCGGTCCCAACGGCGCCGCCATCGGACCGGATGGCAAAGTCTATGTGACCAACAACGGTGGGTCGTTCGCGTTTCTCAAGCGGGACGGATTGACCTTTCCCGGACCGACGCCGGCCAGCCACGTCGGCGGCTGGGTCCAGAGGGTCGATATCGCCTCGGGCAGGGTCGAGACCGTCTATGAGGCCTGCGATGGCCAGCGGCTGATCGGGCCCAACGACCTGGTCTTCGACAAGGCCGGCGGCCTGTGGTTCACCGACCATGGCTGCACGACACCGCAGGGGCGCAAGTACGGCGCGCTCTATTACGCGCTGGCCGACGGATCGAAGATCACCCGCGTGCGCGAGCAGCTGATTTCGCCCAACGGGGTTGGCCTGTCGCCTGACGAGCGTGTCGTCTACGTAGCCGATACCCACCTTGGCCGGCTGTGGGCTTTCGATCTGGCGGCCCCGGGGGAACTGGCTTCGCCCTCGCCATTTCAGCCCGGCCGGGTGATCCACAATCTGCAAGGCTACCAGTTGCTCGACAGCCTGGCCGTTGAGGCGGGCGGCAAGGTGTGCGTGGCGACGATCATCAACGGCGGCGTCACCGCTTTCGATCCGGCGGGCGGCATCGAACACTTCGCCTTTCCCGACATCCTGACCACCAACATCTGCTTTGGCGGCGCCGACATGCGCGACGCCTGGGTGACCTGCAGCTCCACCGGCAAGCTCTACAAATGCCGCTGGCCGAGAGCGGGGCTGAAGCTCAACTTCAACGCCTGAGCCACCCCGGGGCGTTCCAAGCTGTTCGACCGGGCGCGAGCTAGAGCGAATTTCGATCAGGTTGATTGCCGCCTTGCGCCCCCTCCACCACCGGCTGCGCCGGCGGTCCCCCTCCCCCGCTGCGCTGCGCTTGCGGGGGAGGAATTTTCCTCAACTCCTGCCCCGCGAAGCGGGGGAGGTGGCGCGGCGCGTGTCGC
>DATCCB010000073.1:0-5530 GCA_036511515.1 Caulobacteraceae bacterium
CGAAGCGAGCGTCCGTACGAGCCGCGGCGAAAGCCATGAGGCGATCTCAAGCGCGGACCCCGGTCGGCCGTTCAGCCGATGTTCAGCCGGCGCCGCCTAGAGGGTTGGCTGTGCGCCCGCTCTCCAGCTTGCTTCTTGCCCTTTCGGTCTCATCGGCCCTCGTCGGCGCGGCTGGAGCGCAGATGCGCCCGTCACGGGGGTTCGGCGGTGAATACGGCCGCGGCCAGGCCGGTATGGCCCGGGGCCCGCCCCAACGCGCCATCCCCTATCGACCGTCACCTCCCGGTTTCGATCGACAGCCGTTTCGCGGCGCCAATTCCCTTGGCGCTGATTGGCGCGAACAGCAGGATGAAGCCCGCCAGGGTGTCCGGCATGGCCAACTGGCCCCCCTAGGCCGGGTGATACAGGGGATAGGCCGCCGCGCGCCAGGTCGCGAACTGGACACGGGTATCGAATATCACGGCGATCGGCCGGTTTACCGTGTCCGCTGGATCACCGCTCACGGGCAACGCATCGACTATATTGTCGATGCCGCCAGCGGCGCGATCCTGAGCGAAAGGTAGGATAGTCCCGTGCGGATACTTCTGGTCGAAGACGATCCCGATCTCGCGCGCCAGTTGAAGCTGGCGCTCGGTGACGCCGGCTATGCGGTCGATCATGCCCCCGACGGCGAAGAGGCCGCCTTTCTGGGCGAGACCGAGCCCTACGACGCCATAGTGCTGGATCTGGGCCTGCCCAAGATCGACGGCGCGTCGGTGCTGGAAGGCTGGCGGCGGGCCAATCTGGTTACGCCGGTTCTGATCCTCACCGCGCGCGGCGCGTGGAGCGAGAAGGTCGCCGGGTTCGACGCGGGCGCGGACGACTATCTGACCAAACCGTTTCACACCGAGGAGTTGCTCGCCCGTCTGCGCGCGCTGCTGCGCCGTTCGGCCGGCCATGCCGCGCCTTCTCTTTCGTGCGGCGCCCTTCGCCTCGATCCACGCGCGGCGCGGGCGTCGGTGGCCGGCGAGCCCCTGCGCCTGACCTCGCTGGAGTATCGCCTGCTGCACTATCTGATCATGCACCAGGGTCGGGTGATCAGCCGCACCGAACTGGTTGAGCATCTCTACGATCAGGATTTCGACCGCGACTCCAACACCATCGAGGTGTTCATCGGCCGGGTTCGCAAGAAAATCGGCCCTGATCGCGTCGAAACCGTGCGAGGCCTGGGCTATCGGCTGATCGCCCTGGAGGGCGAGGCGAGCGAGGCGTGAGCGATCACGGCGCAGGGTCGCCTCGCGCTTTTCGACGCTCTCTCGTGCGCCCGTCCCTGGTTCGGCGATTGATTGTTCTGGCCGCCGCGTGGAGCCTGGCGGTGCTGGTGGTGGCCGGCTTGTCGCTGTCGGCGTTTTTCAACCACGCCGCGACGGCGCGCTTCAACGATGAACTATCCAACACCGTCGATGGGCTGCTTGCCGGCGCCTCGGTCGAGGCCGGGCAGGTCATCGCGCCGATTTCGGACGATCCGCGCACATTGCGGGCCTACAGCGGCGACTATTGGGAAATCGCCACGCCCGGGGGAACCGGCCTGCGGGCGCTGGCGCGCTCGCGCTCGTTGTGGGATCGCGCCCTGCCCTCCCCGCCCGGTGGCGAGACCGCGCTGGCCAAGGCGCAAGGCAAGGCCCTGTTCTACGACAGCGCCGGCCCCCTTGGTCAGCCCCTGCGCGTGGCGGCGCTGCAAGGCCGACTGCCCGATCTGGCCGCGCCCCTGGTGTTCATGGCCGCGGAAGATCGATCGCCGGTCAATCGAGACGTCCGCAAATTCGCCACGACCATCGCCGCCGCGCTGGTGCTATTGGGCGCCGGACTTATCGCCGCGGTGTTCATTCAGGTCCGGGTCGGCCTCGCACCCCTGTTCGCCCTGCGTCGTGAGGTCGCCGCGATGCGCACCGGCCAGTCCGATCGCGTCGTGGGAGACTATCCCAGCGAACTGGAGCCGCTGGCGAGCGAACTCAACGCCTTGATGGCCCACAATCAGGAGGTCGTGGAGCGCCAGCGCACCCACGTCGGCAATCTGGCCCACGCGCTCAAGACGCCCCTGTCCGTGCTGCTCACCGAGGCGCGCCAACGTCCTGGCAAGCTCGGCGAAGTCGTGATCCGCCAGGCCGAGGCGATGGGCCACCAGGTCGATCACCATCTGCGACGCGCCCGGGCCGCCGCGCGAGCCCAGGGTCAGGGCGAGCGCACCGCCGTGGCGCCGGTCCTTGAGGAGCTCAGCCGCACGCTCGAAAAGATATTTCGCGACAAGGGTCTGTCCGTCGATTGGCGTTGTCCGGACGATCTATGCTTTCTGGGCGAGCGACAGGATCTGCTGGAAGTGGCCGGCAATGTGTTGGAAAACGCCTGCAAATGGTGCATCGGGCGGGTTCGGGTCCAAGCCCGCGCTCTTTCGGCCCGCCAATTCTCGCTGATCGTCGAGGACGACGGGGCGGGGCTCGCCGCCGATCAGCGTCATGAAGTTCTGCGGCGCGGCGCGAGGCTGGATGAGAGCGCGCCGGGGTCCGGCCTGGGCCTGGCCATCGTCGATGAACTGGTTCGCGCCTATGGCGGTTCGGTGACGCTGTCCGCTTCGGATATGGGGGGATTGATGCTGGAACTCGTTCTTCCCCGCGCCGACGGCTGACGCGTCTATGTGTGGTTTTCGTCCTCCTCGTCCACCCCTCGCCGGCGCCGCGTTTTGTCGATAGAAATGGCCAATGGTCGGCCATCCCATCGCGTCCCCGGTTCGAAACGTCGCGGCGGGACATTGGGATCGTCCATGAATTTCCTGCCGAGATCCCGCGCCGCGCGCCGCCGGATGACGGTGGTGGCCGCCGTCGCGCCCATTCTTTTGCTGGCGGCGGCCTTGACCCTGTTCGGATTGAGAGGCTCGATTTCATATTTCTACACGCCCGCGCAGGCCCGCGCCGCGCATGTGGCTGC
Source organism: Caulobacteraceae bacterium (assembly GCA_036511515.1). Classification (GTDB taxonomy): domain Bacteria; phylum Pseudomonadota; class Alphaproteobacteria; order Caulobacterales; family Caulobacteraceae; genus Acaudatibacter. The sequence goes on from DATCCB010000073.1 coordinate 2,962, forward strand.
GGGGCGTCCGATCCAGCTTGGCGGCCTGGTCGAAATCGGCAGTGTGACGAAATGGCCGACCGGAGAAATCGACTTCGCCATCCGCGATCACCTGGCGAGTTCCAAGGTGGCGTATCGGGGCGACCTGCCCGACCTCTTCCGCGAAGGCCAGGGGGTGGTTGCGTCAGGGGCCTATGATGAGTCCGGCGTGTTCGAGGCGACGCAAATCCTCGCCAAGCACGACGAACGCTACATGCCCCGCGAACTGGCCAGGGCGCTGAAGGCGCAGGGCGAATGGCGCGGGCAGGGCGGCCAACCCAGTTACGCTTCGGGAGCGGCGGTGTCGGTGGTCGCCAAACAGCCTCACATGGAGCCCGCCGGGCGGCCGGCGGTCTGACACGCCCGTCCGATGGTCGCGAATCCGCCCTTTGACATGATAGCGCCCGAAATAGGCTGCAAGAACGCCGCGGGAATAACCGAAAGGTAACTTGTGAGCCCTCGCGCTCTTTGGCATCCGACACTAGATGAACGGGCCCCGGCCCTGTCAATTTCCGGGAATGAGGAACGAACCGATGGCTGTTAGCAGATCGCATGTTTTGGTGGGCGCCTTGGCCGGCGCCGGCGTGGCCGTGGCCGCCATGGCGGGAGCGGGCATGCGCCCGCCCGCGCTGAACTTCGGCGCGCAGGGAAATCTCATCAAGGCGTCCACCTCGCCGGTGTTCGCCCCGGCCCCCGGCGCCCCGCAGACCTTCGCCGACATCTTTGAAAAAGTGTCGCCGGCCGTCGTGTCGATCAACGTCACCTCGAAGGCCGATCCCAACGCGATGAAACGAATTCCCGGCTTTGAGAATTTTCCGTTCGAGATCGTGCCCAGGGGCCAGGGCCAGGAAGGCGACGGCGACAACGCGCCGGCGCCCAAGCAGATGTCTTCCGGCTCGGGCTTTTTCATCTCCGCCGACGGCTACATCGTCACCAACAATCACGTCGTGGACAATGCCGATGAGATCAAGGTCGTTCTCAAGGACGGCAAGGAATTGAAAGGCGTCGTGGTCGGTCGCGACGAGGCCACGGACCTCGCGGTGGTGAAGGTCGAGGGTCACGGCTATCCCTACGTTGATTTCGAGAACTCGGCGAAACCGCGGGTGGGGGACTGGGTTCTGGCCGTCGGCAATCCGTTCAGCCTGGGCAATACGGCCACGGCCGGCATCGTTTCGGCCTACAATCGCGACATCGGCGAGAATTTCGTCGATTACATCCAGATCGACGCCCCCATCAATCGCGGCAACTCGGGCGGCCCGACGTTTGACACCTACGGCCGGGTGATCGGCGTCAACACCGCCATCTTTTCACCGTCCGGCGGCTCGGTGGGCATCGGCTTCGATATCCCGGCCGACATCGCCTATAACATCACCAAACAGTTGATGAGCGGCGAGAAGATCAAGCGGGGCTACATTGGCGCCACGATCGAAAGCCTGAGCGATGAACTGGCCGACTCCTATGGCCTGGCGGGGCGCAAGGGCGCGGTGGTCGCCGATCTGGTCCCCGGCGGTCCCGCGCAGCGGGCCGGAATCCAGCCGGGCGACGTCGTCGTGGCGGTCAATGGCCAGCCTGTCGCCAGCAACAGTGAAATGACCCGCGAAATCGCCAAGGTCCGAGCCGGCGATGTGGCCCACCTCGACCTCTACCGGGATGGCAGAGAGCGGACGATCGACATCCACACCGGCCTTCGGCCGTCGGAAGCCCAACTGGCCCTGAACGGCGGCGCGGGTGGGGGCGGGGACTCCAGCCCGGGGGGCGGCGGCCCGAAGGCCTCACCCAACTCAGCGATCCTGGGCATGTCTCTGGCGCCCATCGACCCGGCGGCGCGGCAGCAATACAGCATCGCCGCGGCCGTCCATGGCGTCCTCATCGAGGGCGTCAAGGGGAGTTCCGACGCTGGCGAAAAGGGTCTGCATCGCGGCGACGTCATCGTGCGAGCCGGCTACCGCGAAGTGGCCAGCGCCGGGGATGTGTCCGCGGCCGTGGCCGAATGGAAAAAAGAGGGTCGAACGGTTATTCCGCTGGCGGTGAATCGCGGCGGGCGGACCTTGTTCCTGCCGATCAAGATCGACGGCTGATCGAGCCGCGACAAAGGGGGCGCGCGCATGCGGGTGCTGATCGTCGAAGACGACCTCGAAGCTTGCCAGGCCATGGCCACGGGTCTGGCGGAGGCTGGCCATGAGTGTGTCACCGCCCCGGACGGCGAGGCGGGATTGAGCGCGGCGCGGGCCGAGCGCTTCGACGTTCTGATTGTCGACCGGATGATGCCTCGCACGGACGGCCTCACCATGGTCGAGCGGCTGCGGGGCGATGCCGATCAGACGCCCGTGCTCTTCCTCTCGGCCCTGGGGGAAATCAACGACCGGGTGGCGGGATTGAAAGCCGGTGGCGACGACTACCTGGTCAAACCCTATGCCTTCGCCGAATTGATCGCGCGCGTGGAGGCCCTCGCCAGGCGGCGCGAGACCGGTTCGGTTCAGACCCTGCTGAAGGTCGGCGACCTGGAGATGGATCTCATTGGCCGGGAGGTGAGGCGGGCCGGCCGGGAGAT
>DATCCB010000074.1:0-9941 GCA_036511515.1 Caulobacteraceae bacterium
CCGCCGGCGCAGCCGGTGGTGGAGGGGGCGCAGGGCGCTTCCGCTAGCCCGGCAGGCCCTTCCCCAGTTCACCCGCGAGGTCGCGGATGAATTGCCACGCCACTCGGCCCGAGCGGGCGCCGCGCAGCTTGGACCATTGCAGCGCGCGGCGTTCGAGGTCCGCGACACCCAGGCCGAAATGGCTGGCGTAGGCGCGAACCGCCGCCAGGTAGTCAGCCTGATCCATGGGCGGAAACCCTATCCACAGGCCGAATCGGTCGGAGACGCTGACGTCTTCCTCCGCATCCTCGGCCGCTGCGATAGCGCCGCGCGTTTCGATATGATCTCGGGGCATCAGGTGGCGGCGGTTGGATGTGGCGACGAAGAGGGCGTTTTCAGGGGGGCCGGCGACGCCGCCTTCGAGGGCCGATTTCAAAGCCTTGGCCGCCGCCGCGCCCTCCTCGAACGACAGGTCGTCGCAAAGGACCACGAATCGCTGTGATCGGTCCCTCAAGCCTTCGAACAGGCCGGGCAGGGCGCCGATCTGATCGCGGTCGACCTCGATCAGCTTCAAAGCGGGATGGTCGCCCGCGAGCGACATGAAAGCCGCCTTGGCCAGCGAGCTCTTTCCCGTCCCGCGCACGCCCCACAACAGCACGTGGTTGGCCGCCAGACCGTCGGCAAACCTGCGCAGGGTTTCCACCAGCCGCGCCTTCTGGCGGTCGACGCCCACCAGCAACGCGAGCGGTAGGCCGTAGTCGGGCGCGGCGATGAAGTCTCCGCTCGAGGGATCGTGCCGGAAGAAACGGGCCCCTTCGAACGAGGCCAGCGCGGCCGTGGGCGGCGCCATCGCCTCCAGCGCCTGGGCGATCCGCGCCAGCGCCGCCTCGAGCTTATCGTCCATCGCCTCAGTTCCTAGCCGCCCCGCCCGCATTGCAAAAGAGCACGCCAGCGCATAGCTTCCGCCGGGCTGAGTTGGGGCCTCGCCTAAGAGCCCCGCATCCCCAGTCGGAGAGACAATGCTTTCGCACGTCGCTGTGATTTTGGCTGCTCTGCCGGCGCCTGGCGGGTTCCTGGATTCGGACCTTGTGAAGTCGCTCGGCCTGCCGGTGCTGTTGGTCGTCGCCTTCTACCTGATGCTCTTTCGGCCTCAGCAGAGACGCGCCAAGGAACATGCCGCCCGCATTGGCGCGATCAAGCGCGGCGATACGGTGGTGATGTCCAACGGCATGATCGGCAAGGTGGTGCGGGTCGAAGATACCGAGGTCGGGGTCGAGATCGCCCAGAACGTCACCGTCAAGGTCGTCAAGTCGATGATCGCCGAGGTGCGCGCCCGCGGCGAACCGGCGGCGGCCAACGACGCCAAGGCCTAAGCGCCGGCGCCTAGCCCATGCTCGCTCTCACCCGCTGGAAGATCGCGCTGGTCGTCGGATCGCTGCTCTTTGGGCTGCTGTTCACGCTGCCTAATCTGCTGCCGGCCAGCGTCGCGGCCAGGCTGCCGGCCTTCATGCCCAGTCAGCGGCTCAATCTTGGCCTCGATCTCCAGGGTGGGTCGTTCCTCCTGGAGGAAGTCGACACCGACGCGCTGAGAAAAGAGCGACTGACCAACCTCACCGAAGACGTGCGAACCAAGTTGCGCGCCGAGCAGATCGACTTCACCGGCCTCGCGGTCAGCGGCGATACGATCAACGTGCGGATCACCGACCCGACCAAGGTCGACGCCGCCTACAAGCTGCTCAACGATTCGCTGGGCGAGCGCCTGCCGACGGGGGGCCGCGACGTCACCCTGCGCACCAATCCCGACCAGCAGATTTCCATCGGCTTTGTTTCGAGCGCCGCCAAGGCGGCGGCCGCCGAGGCGGTGACCCGTTCGATCGAGATCATCCGCCGGCGCATCGACGCTCTGGGCACCAAGGACCCGACGATCACCCAGCAGGGAACAGACCGCATCGTCGTCGAAGCGCCGGGCGAAAGCGATCCGGAACGGCTGAAGGCGGTGATCGGCAAGACCGCCAAGCTGACCTTTCAGATGGTCGACGACACCGTACCTGTCGACGATCTGAAGGCCGGGCGGCTGCCCCCCGACGATGTCGCCCTGCCGAACGACGAACAGAACGGCGAGCCTCTGGTGGTCAAGCGGCGCTCTCTGGTCACTGGGGAGATGCTGACCCAGGCGACGCTGTCGACCGATGAGAACGGACAGCCCGCCGTGGCCTTCAACTTCAACGGCCAGGGTACGCGCAGGTTTGCGGAGGCGACGGCGGAGAACGTCGGCAAACGCTTCGCCATCGTCCTTGACGGCCACATCATCTCGGCTCCGGTGATCAAGGGGGCGATCCCGGGGGGCAGCGGCATCATCAGCGGCAGTTTCACCACCGACACGGCCAACAACCTCGCCATCCTGCTCAAGTCCGGCGCGCTGCCCGCGCCGCTGAACGTCCTGCAGCAGAACACCGTTGGCGCGCAGTTGGGGGCCGATGCCGTCAAGGCCGGTCAGATCTCGATCCTGATCGGCGCGGCGCTGATCTTCGCTTTCATCATCCTGGCCTACGGGCTGTTCGGAACCTTTGCGGCCATCGCCCTGGTGGTCAACGGGCTGATGATCGTCGGCGCGATGAGCATGACCCAGGCGACCTTGACGCTGCCCGGCATCGCCGGCCTGGTGCTGACCCTGGCCGTGGCGGTCGACGCCAACGTGCTGATCTATGAGCGAATGCGCGATGAGGTGCGCGGCGGCCGCCCGCCGATGAGCGCCGCAGATGCGGGATTCAAGCGGGCGCTGACCACCATCATCGACGCCAACGTCACTACCCTGGTGGCGGCGGTGATCATGTTCCAGTTCGGTTCTGGCCCGGTGAAGGGCTTTGCCTGGACGCTGTTCATCGGCGTGATCACCTCGGTGTTTACCGCGGTCCTGATCACCCAGGTGCTGATCGGCTGGTGGTTTCGCACCTTTCATCCCAAAAAGCTGCCGATCACCTAGAGGGTCTCTCCCGCATGTGGCCGCTGATCAAGATCCTTCCCCAGAAGACCCATTTCCAGTTCGTGGCCTTCGCGCGCCTGGCCGCCACGCTTTCAATCATCGGCGTCATCGCCACGGTGGTCGGGGTGTTCTATCCGGGCCTCAATCTTGGCATCGACTTCAAGGGCGGGACCGTTCTCGAGTTGAACACGGGGGCCAAGCCGGTCGATCTGGGCAAGCTCCGGGGCACTCTGAACGGTCTTTCTCTCGGCGACGTCCAGGTGCAGACGTTCGGAAAACCCAACGACGCCATCGTCCGCTTCCAGACCCTGGCCGGCGCCAATCCGGCGGTGGTGGTCACGCGCGTCAAGACCGCGGTGACCCAGGCGCTTGGCGAGGTGACCTATTCGCGAACCGACGTCATCGGCCCGGAAGTCTCAGACGAACTGAAGATCCGCGGGGCCGGCGCCCTCTTGGCCGCGATCGGGCTGATGCTGCTCTACATCTGGTTCCGGTTCGAACTGCAGTTCGGGCTCGGCGCCGTGGTCGCCCTGTTTCACGACGTCACCCTGTCGTTTGGACTGATCCTCCTCCTACGACTGGAGTTCAGCCTCAACCTGATCGCGGCGCTGCTCACCATCATCGGCTATTCGATGAACGACACGGTGGTCGTGTTCGACCGGCTGCGTGAAAACCGGCGCAAATACAAGCGGATGCCGTTGCGCGAGCTGATCGATCTTTCGGTCAACGAGACCCTTTCGCGCACGGTGATCACCGGCGTCACCGCGCTCCTGGCCCTGTCGGGCCTGGCCATATTCGGCGGCGAGTCTCTGCGGCCCCTGTCGATTGTCCTGCTGTTCGGCATCGTCATCGGCACCTATTCGTCGATTTATGTCGCCTCGCCGATCATTCTTCTGTGGGGAACCAGAAAGGACGACGAAGCCGCAACCCCGATCGCCCCGGCTCCGGCCCGGCCCTGAGCCCGCCGCGAAGGCGTGCGCCATCCTCCTTCGATCGACGGCTATGGGGCCGGAGGGTTTCGGGTATCGGGCGTCTGGCGGCCGGGATCTCTGCTGATCTTGGACGACACGCCCCGCGACTGGCGGCCCTGCGCACTCGATGAACTCGAAGTCGCCGATTTCGATCCGGTTGTCGAAGGCGGCGTTGGCCTGTGTGAGTTCGTCCTGCTCGGGGCCGGGACGGCGGCGCGCCCCGCGCCCCGCGAGGTACGGGAGGCGCTGAAGGCCGCCGGACTGGGCCTCGAGGTGATGGCCAGCGATGCCGCCGCGCGCATGCACAACGTCCTGGCCTCTCAGGGGCGCAGATTCGCCACCGCGCTGATTGTCATCTGAGCGAGTTTTGCCTTAAACCGTATCCAACGAAATCAGGGGGACAAATCATGGCCGGGCTTCTTGCGAACTTCCGCAACACGATGGTGGTCAGCGTGCTGCTGGCGATCTTGATGATCATCGCCTTTGGCGCGGTCAATCCGCACGCGTTCGACCGAACCTGGCTGCAGGCGGTATTTCGCTGGATGCACGTATTCTTCGGCATCCTGTGGATCGGCCTGCTCTACTATTTCAACTTCGTCCAGACGCGGAAAATGCCAGACATTCCGGCCGAACTGAAGCCGGCGATTTCCAAATACATTACCCCCGAAGCCCTGTTCTGGTTCCGTTGGTCGGCGCTGTTCACGGTGCTGGCCGGCCTCGGCGTCGCCATCCTGCGCGGTCGCGACTACGCCGAGAAGGTTTTCACCTTCGGTTTCGCGGGCGGCTACACCGACGCCGATCGGGGTTTCACGCTGATGGGCATCGGCGTCTATCTGGCCATCATCATGTTCCTCAACGTCTGGGCGATCATCTGGCCCAAGCAGAAGATCGCCCTGGGCATCGTCGAGGGAACGCCTGAGGCCAAGGCGGCGGCGGCCAAGCTCGCCGGCCAGGCCTCGCGTATCAACACCCTACTGTCGCTGCCGATGCTGACTTCGATGGCCATGTTCCAGACGCTCTACGGCTAAGGAGCGATTCTCGACCAGCGCCGGCGAAGCGCCCACGAGCGATAGCGACGATCTCGACCGGGAGCTTCGGCGCGTCGATCCCGATCGCTGGCTGTCCAGCCGTTTCATCGGCGATCGGCCGGCCAGGGCGGACGTCATCGCCGTCTACGCCTTCGATCACCAGCTGGCGCGGGCGGCGCGCGCATCGACCAATGCGCTGATCTCGGAAATGCGGCTCGTCTGGTGGCGCGAGGCTGTGGACGCGATCTTCTCGGGCCGGGCCCCGCGCCGCCATCCGGCCGCGCAGGCGATGGAACAGGCGATAAGGCGTCGCAACCTGCCGCGCGAACCTCTCGAGGCGATGATCGAGGCCCGGATCAGGGCCTTGGAGACGTCACGGTTTGGGGTCCTTGGGGCGGTCGAATGGGCCGATGCGGTGGGCGGATCGGCGGCGTTTCTTGCCGCGCGCGTGCTCGATCCCGACTGCCCCGCTGACGCGGTTCAGCCCGCCGGCAGGGCCTGGGGACTTGCACTGTTGCGCCGATCAGGCGTCGCGGCCGGAAGTGAATTCGATCGCGCGCTGTTCCAAGGCCTTCATCTGGCGAGCGAGGCGGCGCGTAGGCTTTCGGTGGCCGCCTTTCCGGCGGCGCTCCACGTCACTCTGGTCCGCTGCGATCTCGCCTCGCGGACGCCCGGCGAATTGGAGAAACGACTCCGCCTGTCGTGGGCCGCTGCGCGCGGGCGCCTCTGATTGGCCTCAGGCCGCAGTGGCCATTTCGGCGCCGATCCAGGTCTCCAGATCGCGCAGCGCGCGTTCGGCCATGGCCAGTTTCTTGGCTCGCCCACGTTCGGCATGAGGCCGGCGAGAGCCGGCAGGGATGCTGGGCGGGGTTTCGAGGTCCGGCAACAGGCCGTAGTTGATGTTCATCGGCTGGAACGAGCGCGCGCCGGCCCCCAGGTGACCGCCGGTGATATGGCCGATCAGTGCCCCTATCGCGGTCGTCGGCGGCGGCTGCGCCAGGCTGTGGCCGCCCGCCTGGGCGGCGGCCATGCGGCCGGCGACAAGTCCGATCGCGGCGCTCTCGACGTAGCCCTCGACGCCGGTGATCTGGCCGGCGAACCGCAGGCGTGGCTCGGTCTTCAGGCGCAGCGCGCTGTCGAGCAAGGCGGGGCTGTTGATGAAGGTGTTGCGATGCAGTCCGCCCAGCCGCGCGAAAACCGCACCCGCAAGGCCAGGGATGGTTCGAAAGACCTCAGTCTGCGCGGCGTGTTTCAGCTTGGTCTGGAAGCCGACCATGTTCCACAGGCTGCCGAGCGCGTTGTCCTGGCGAAGCTGCACGACCGCGTAGGGCTTGTCTGTAGGGCGGCGCGGATTGGTCAGGCCGAAGGGCTTCATCGGTCCATGGCGAAGGGTCTCACGGCCACGCTCGGCCATCACCTCTATGGGCAGGCATCCCTCGAAATAGGGCACGTGTTCCCAGTCCTTGAATTCGGTCTTGGGCGCGGCCAGCAGGGCGTCGATGAAGCGCTCGTAGTCGTCGCGGCTCATCGAGCAGTTGATATAGGCCGCCGCATCGCCGGCCGGCCCGCCCTTGTCGTAGCGCGACTGCTTCCAGGCCACCTCCATGTCGATGCTGTCCAGGTGAACGATGGGCGCGATGGCGTCGAAGAACGACAGCTGATCCTCGCCGGTCAGCGCCTGAATGGCCGCTGACAGGGCGGGCGAGGTGAGGGGGCCAGTGGCCACGATGACGTTGCCCCACGCCGCTGGCGGCTGGCCGGCGATTTCCCCAACCTCCAGGCTGATGTTCGGATGCGCGAGCAGCCTGCTGGTGACGGTTCTGGAAAAACCCTCCCGATCGACGGCGAGCGCGCCGCCCGCCGGCGTCTGGTTGAGGTCGCCGCAGACCAGGATCAAGGAACCCAGTCGGCGCATCTCGGCATGCAACAACCCCACGGCGCTTGTGCGCCAGTCGTCGGAGCGGAATGAGTTCGAGCACACGAGCTCGGCGAGATCGCCGGTCTTGTGGGCGGCTGTGCCAACCAGCGGCCGCATCTCGTGCAGGATGACCCGGGCCCCGTGGCGCGCCGCCTGCCAAGCCGCTTCCGCGCCGGCAAGTCCTCCGCCAATGATATGCACGGGCTGATCTGTCATGGCGCCGATCTAACCTCACCCGAGCGGGCGCGAAAGTGGCGCGATGGCCGGATTTACGTCTATGCTGGTCATCGATTTAAGCGGGGTAGGGGCTCCATGGCGCAGATCGACATCGCCGACGCGGCCATGGCCGGGCTGAAGCTGACCGTGCGAAGGCCGCTGACGGTGCTGGTTTGGGGCGCCCTGGTGGTCGTCTACTTCATCGTGCTGTTCGCCATCTTTGGCGGCGGCCTGGCCTCGACCATCGCTAGCCTGGCGAGCACGCCCGGGGCCTCGCCAGCGCCGCAGACAATACTGGCCCTGGTCGGCAGCCTGCTCGGGTTTTTCTTTCTGCTGTTTCTTGGCGTCATGGTTCTGGGGGCGGTGATAATGGCCGCGGCCCTGCGCGCGGAACTGGAGCCTGGCAGCCCAGGCCTCGCCTATCTGAGATTTGGGGCGGAGGAATTGTGGCTGATCGCCGTCAACTTCGTCTTGTGGGTCGTGCTGCTGGTCGCCCAGATGGTCATGGCCATTCCGCTGGCCATCCTCACCTTCGGAATGGTGATCGCCAACTTCAGCCCGCATCCTGGCTTCGTTCCCGGACCCTTCGTGGGTACGGTCGCCGGCGCGGTGGGCATGCGGTTGATCGGACAATTCCTCATTCTGGGCGTGACGATCTGGCTATGGACGCGGCTCTCGATGGGCCCGGTGATGAGTTTTAGAGAGCGCCAGTTCCGTCTGTTCGAATCCTGGACCCTCACCAAAGGCCACGCGTGGCCGATTTTTCTGACCATGGTGTTGATCTTCGTGATGGTGATCGCCCTGGAGATTGTCGTCTATGGCCTGGGCGCGATCGCAGTGCTGGCCCTGGTGGCGCCGATACCGGGCATAGGCCACCCGCAAACGTTTTTCAGCCGCCCACCCGGCGAGTGGGTCGCATTGTTTGCCCCGGCGGCGGCCGTGGTGGCGATCTTGTTCGTCATCATTATCGGCGTGGCCAACGCCATGACCTGGACGGCGGTCGGGCGCATCTATCGCCAGCTGGTCCCGCAGGGCGACGCCGTCCCCACGCTTGTCTGACGGCGCCGCTCCCATCGGTTGGGCTGATGTCGGGGCGGGCGCCCTCGCGGCATGGCGCTTTCTTGGTCCGGCGTGGCGTCGGTCATGGCGGTCGCTGACCGGGCTCTGCCTGATCATGGCTGTCGCGGCCGGCGTGTCCGGTTGGGCGAGGCTTACTTTGGGTCTGCTCGCCGTTTGTCTGGCCATCCAGGCGCAAGCCGGCCTCTGCCAGGAGGCGCTCGAGATCCAGCCCTCGGGTAAGGCAAGGCTGGCGGCCGCTCGACGTTTGCTCGCGGTCTGGATCCTGACGGTCCTTTTCGTTGCGATCGTGTCGATGCTGGCTTTGGTGGTTATCTTCGCCATGGCCTATGGGGTGGCTTCGTCGGGACGAGGCTTCATCACCGCCTCTCCGGCGACCTGGGCCGGGGCCGTCGATGAGCGTGGACGGTGGGTTGTCGATCTGACCGCCGCTGTCGCGGGTCTTGGCGTGGCCTGGGCCTGGGCGCGGATCAGTCTCGCCCCGATGGCCACCCTCGTCGGCGGCCGGGTCGTCGTGCTGTCCAGCTGGGCGAAGACCAGAAACGCCGGCGCGCCAATTCTGGTCGCCGCCATCGTCGTGGCGGCCGTGCCGGCGATGTTGCTATGGACGCTGGCTAGCCTGGTCCCGCCATCCCTGGCGTCGCACTTGGCGCAAGGGTGCATCCTCGCAGGCCTATGGTTTCCGCAAAGCATTGGACTTATGGCTTATTTCCACCGCCGGCTCGGCCCTTTCCCAACCAGAGTCTCGCCACCCGTATGATCGCCCTTTCGCCCATCGCCGTCGCCCTCGAAGGTGTGGCGGTCATGCGCCGCGAACCCAAGGCCGTGATCGGCTGGATCGCCGTCTGGCTTCTCGCGCTGATTGTCATCGGCGCCCTAAAGGCGGCCACCGGCACACCTGTTTCGCTGGCCCGCGGCGGCCATGGAGGGTTCAGCCTGACCCAGGGATTTGGTCCCTTGACCGTGCTCCTCATTCCGACCCTGCTGGTGCTGTGGATCATGACCACGGCGACGGTTTTCCGGGCGGTGATCAGGCCGCATGAACACGGGTGGCATCTGTTCAAGCTGGGGCCCGACGAGGCTCGGCTCGGGATCATCACCGCGATCGGCTGTGGGCTGGTGGTGATTTTCGGCAGTGGACCGGCGCTGATCCTGCTGGTGCTGATCAAGCCGGTGCTGGCTGTGGTGCCGGCCCTGGGGCGATGGATCGTCATCCCCGGCACCATCGCCACCGTGTGCCTGGAGTTCCTGATCGCGGTGCGGCTTTCGCTGATCGCCGTGCATACCTTCGCCGAGGGCCGCTTTCATGTGATCGGCTACTGGCGACTGACGCGCGGATACTTCTGGCGGCTGCTGGGCGGCTACCTGATCGTCTTCGTCCAGATCGGGGCGTTTCTCGTCATGGTCGGCCTGGTGGCGCTATTGTTCGGCTGGGCCGCGATGTCGGTGGGCAGTCCCCACGGCGTGGACCTCGGACGCCGGGCGTTATTGCTGGGCCTGGCCGCGGTTGCGGCGCTGCTCAGCGCCATCGTCTTCGTGGTGCCCTTGATCATCATCAGCGCGGCGCAAGCCTACGCCTTCCGGGCCATCGCGGCAGATCCGCTTCCCGTCGAAAAGGCCTCCAGGCCGGCCTAGCAGGCTGTTGAAGAACTCGCCCACGGTCGGGCGATGAAGGTGGATTCGTCGCCGTTGTGGAATTGTATTTCGCCGGTGAGTGATCCGTCCGGCTGAAGTTCGGCCCAGCCTTCGTCGGAATCCTCGTCCATCTC
>DATCCB010000075.1:0-16911 GCA_036511515.1 Caulobacteraceae bacterium
CTCCCGCAAGGGGAGAAGGATCTGCCGCGCCGACCGTCTTCCCCCTTCCCTGCAGCAGCTGGGCGACTTTTCTGGCCAGATCCAGCCGGCCGTAGGGCTTGGATAGCAGGTTGACGCCATCGTCGAGGCGGCCGTGGTGGACGATAGCGTTTTCCGTATAGCCCGATGTGAACAGGATCGGCAGGTCCGGCCACAGCTCGCTGACCTGGGTGGCGAAATCCCGGGTCTTCAGCGGCCCTGGCATGACCACGTCGGTGAACACCAGGTCGATGGCGGCCCCGGCTTTGAGGATCTCCAGGGCCGAGGCGGCGTCGGACGCTTCGACGCAGCGATAGCCCAGGGCGCCCAGCATGCCCACGGCGCTGGCCCGAACCTGCGGTTCGTCCTCGACGACCAGGACCGTCTGATGGGCCCCCTGGTCGGGGATCGTCTGGGCGGTGAGCGTCGGGACCACGGCCTGGCTGGTCCGCGGCAGGTAGAGCTTGACCGTGGTGCCGTGACCAGGTTCAGAATAGATGCGGATGTGGCCGTTGGACTGGCGAACGAAACCGTAGACCATCGACAGGCCCAGACCCGATCCCTTCCCGTCGGCCTTGGTGGTGAAGAACGGCTCGAACACCCGGGCGCGGGTCGGTTCGCTCATCCCTTCGCCGGTGTCGGAGACCGCGATCAGCACATACTGGCCGGGCGTCACGTCTTCGGCATCGCGGGTATAGGCTTCGTCGAGCGCCGCGTTGGCCACCTCGACCGTCAGGCGCCCGCCCCCCGGCATGGCGTCGCGCGCGTTGAGAGCGAGATTAAGGATGGCGCTCTCCACCTGAGCCGGATCGGCGAGGGTGTTCCACAGGCCGCCGCCGACCACCGTTTCGACCTCGATGCCCTCGCCCAGGGTCCGGCGCAGAAGGTCGGCCATGTCGCCGATTAGCCGTGAGAGGTTGACCACTTGCGGAGCCAGGGGCTGGCGACGGGCAAAAGCGAGCAGCTGACGGGTGAGCTGCGCCGCGCGATCCGCGCCATGCAGGGCGTTGCTCAGCCGGCGATGAGCGGCGGGATCGCTTTCCACCGCCGGCTCCAGCAGTTCCAGATTGCCGCGGATCACTTGCAGCAGGTTATTGAAGTCGTGGGCGACCCCGCCGGTCAGCTGACCCACGGCCTCCATGCGCTGGGCGTCGCGCAAACGATCCTCGGTCTTCACCCGGTCGGTGATGTCGCGGGTCGCTCCGACGATCCGGTCGGTCTGGCCGGCGGCGTTGCGCACGGGCGCCAGGATCGATTCCCAGGTCCGCGGACCGCCCGGGAGCGCCGGCACGAGGTCGCGGGTCAGCACCGGCGCGTCGGCGGCGCGGACGCGCCGATAGTGGGCGATCAGCGGCGCGGCGCTGTCCGGCGGCATCAGTTCATCGATCGACTTACCGCGAATGGCTTCGCCCGAGACCCGTAACGCCCGCTCGAAGGCGGGATTGACGTCGCCGACGACGAACCGGTCTCCTTCCTTGATTTCAAGCACGAACAGATAATCGGGGCTGTTGGCGAATACCGCGTTGGTCAGGGCGTCGCTGGCCTCGCGCGCCTGACGCTGGGCGACGGCCTCGTCCCTGGCCCGGCCGAGGCGTGAGATGGCGCCCGCCATGGCCAGCACAGAACCGATCAGGCCGAACAGCGCCAGCGCAGCCGCCGAGAGGCCCAGCGCCAGATTGAGCCGTGCCTGGCGCGCGGTGGCGCTGGTGCGCGCCTCGAGCAGGGCCGCTTCGGCGGCCGAGACTTGGGCTGAAAGAAGCCGGATCCGAACCATCGCCCGCGCGCCAACGCCCGTGTGGGCGGTGGTGATGGCGTAGGCGAAGCCCTGCCGGTCGGCCACGGTCACACTGCGGTCCAGATAGGCAAGGCGGCTGGAAACCACGCCATTGAGATCGGCGACGCGCGCGCGCTGCGGTGGGTTATCTAAGACCAGACGCGCCAGCCGCCGCTCCGCTATCGGTATGGCCCCCGACGCGGAAACAAACGGCGCCAGATAGGTCCTGTCTTGGGTCAGGAGGTAGCCGCGTTCTCCGGTCTCGGCGTCCTGGATCAGCGAAAACAGCGCCTGATTCTGTTCGATCACCCGGTGGGTATGGCCCACCTCGCGCCGGGCGTTGGTTGCGGAGCCCAGATGGGTGAAGGCGTAGGCGCTGGTCAGGCCCGCGAGCAGCAGCGCCAAGCCAATCGAAATGGCGATCCAGCGGCGCAGGCTGAGCGCGCCGACCTCCGCATCACGGCCGCCGCGCGGCCTGCGAGTGTCCAACGGAGAGGTCAAATCAAGGGCGCCTCGGGCGGTTTATGTCGTTCTTCGCACCGCGCCCCCACGGCGCGCGGATAGCAGCCTTGGTGGCGGGTCAAGTCAATCGATTCTCGCGCCTCGCAGCGACTTAAAGCGCAGGTCAAGCGACGCTGGCGGCTTGTGTCTGGCTTCACAATGCCGTTTTTGGCGGCTCGTCCCGATTCTTCAGGCTTCACACCATGCGCAATGCCCTCGCCGCGATCGCGATTTCCCTGATCCTCGTCCCGGCGGCGAGCAGGGCCCAGGAACCACAAACCGGGCCGGACGCCGGCGCCGCCGCGCAGATGCAGGGCGCGCCGGAAACGTCAACCCGCGCGCGCACCGCCCGTCCCACCGCGCGAAAGCCCGACGAGCCGGGCGCGACCTCGATGCCGGCCCTTGCCGACGCCGCGCCGCGAGGCCGCGACGAAGACGGACGGTTCGAACACGATTGCGACACCCATGGGGGCGGCGACCAGAAGGTCGACGCCACAGAAGGCGCAGACGAGCCCCATCGCGCCGACGCCAGGGCTGAGCGGGCGCGCTGCCGCAAGCTCAGCGATTTCGATATCGCCACCGCGCCGATCACCGAGGTGCGGCGCGTAACTCGCCACTCGGCGGTGATCGGCGGCAGGGCCATGGCCTACACGGCCACCGCCGGCACCCTGACCATCCGCGACGACGACGGCAAGCCGACCGCCAGCATGTTCTACGTGGCCTACACCGCCGGCGATGGCCGCGATACGCGCCGGCCGGTGACCTTCCTCTACAACGGCGGACCGGGCTCATCGACGCTGTGGCTGCATATGGGCTCGATCGGCCCGATGCGGGTGCGGACCGATAGCCCGCAGGCGACCCACAATGCGCCCTTCGACCTGGAGCCCAACAACGACAGCCTGCTGGACAAGTCCGACCTGGTGTTCATCGACGCCATCGGGGCTGGGTTTTCGCGGCCTATCGGCGATACCCAGCTTGCGGCCTTCTGGGGCACCGATCCTGATATCGACGCCTTCGCGCGCGGCATCGAACGCTACCTGACCGCCTATGACCGTTGGAACTCGCCTAAGTTCATCTTTGGCGAATCCTACGGGACCACGCGCTCGGCCGGCCTTTCCTACCGCCTTGAGGAAGACGGCGTGCAGCTCAACGGCGTGATCCTGCTCTCATCGATCCTCAACTATGGGATCGAGGATGAGGGCTTCGACGCCGACTATGTCGACTATTTGCCCAGCTACGCGGCCGCGGCCGCCTATCACAACCGCCTGGCCTCGCAGCCAGCGGACTTGCCCGCATTCCTGCGCCAGGTGCGCGAGTGGGCGCGGGGGCCCTATGCCGTGGCCCTCGGCAAGGCCGCCGACCTCGGTGAGCCGGAACGAGAGGCCATCGCCCAGCAGATGAGCGTCTACACCGGGCTGTCGACCACGTTCATTCTCGCCAACGACCTGCGCGTCGGTCCATCGGAGTTCCGCAAGGAGCTGCTGCGCGATCAGCGCCTGACGCTGGGCCGCTACGACGACCGGTTCACCGGCATCGACGTCCAGCCGGCCGGCGAAAGGCCCGATTTCGACGCCTCGGACGCCGGCATCACCGGGGCCTTCGTCGGCGCCTTCCACGATTATGTCGGCCGCCAGCTCGGCTACGCGACCGACCTCACCTATCGGCCGACCTACTATTCCAATGGCCTGCACTGGAGTTTCAGCCACCGGGGACCGCGCGGCGAGGGAGGCAGGGGCGGGTCAACCCAGGCCGATGTCGAGCTCGATCTCTCCGCGGCCATGCGTGAGAACCCGCATCTACTGGTCTACTCGCTCAACGGCATCTACGACTTGGCGACGCCGTTCTTCGGCACCGAGTACGCGCTGGCCCACATGCAGCTGGATCCAACCCTGCGCGCCAACCTGCGCTTCGCCTATTACCCGTCCGGCCACATGGTCTATCTGAACGGCGAGGCGCTGAAGTCGATGAAAGCCGACCTCGCTCGTTTCTACGACGAGGCCGCGCCTTAGGCGCGTTGCGCCCCTTCCGTCACGGCGCAAGCAAGAGCGCCGCGCCACCTTCCCCGCTCCGCGGGGCAGGAGTTTAGGTCAATTCCTCCCTCGCAAGCGTAGCGCCGCGGGGGAGGGGGACCGCCGGCTTGAGCCGGTGGTGGAGGGGGCGCAACGGACCCGTCGTGACAAACCAGCCTATTTTCCCGCATCCGCCGTGCGAAGCGGCGGCGCGAGCATGCCTCCGCCGTCGCCGACCAGGATGAAGGCGGCCCAGTAGAACGGGTGGGCGGTTTCGGGCTGGTCGTAGAGCTTGCTCTGGGCGTCCGACAGGGCCTTGCGCAGGCTCACGCCTGGCTGGTTGGCGCCGGCCAGCAGATCGCTGATTTCCGCCCCCGTGCTGGCCGAATCCACCGTCCATTCGGTGGCCAGCACATCGCGCGCGCCGGCGTAGATGAATCCGCGCGCCAGGCCGCTCAGGGCGTCGCCGCCATCGCCCAGTCCGGTGCGCGCTTCATCGAGCTTGCCGCCGCCTGCCGTGTCGCAGGCCGAAAGCACGACGAGCCGTGCTTTGAGCTGCCGATCGAGCAATTCGGACGCCTCGATCAGGCCATCCCCGGTGTCGCCCACCGAGGTCAGCAGCGCCGGCTCGGCGAAACAGGATGACAGAGCCAGGACGCCGTGGGTGGCCAAGAGGATGACGTCGGCGTTGGCCGTGTCGGGACTGTGCATGAAATCGGCGTCGGTGAAGTCCTTGCCGAGCGACAGGCGCGCGGCGGCGAAATTGGCGGCGACGCCGCGAGCTTCGTCGGCGGTGTCCGGCAGCGCGCCCATGGCGGCGAGCGAGCGCTCCACCTCCTTGCGGCAGGCCTCGGAGAGTCCCTGGCTCTTGACCAGGCGCGCCGCGACCTCGGCGGGATTGGGCTGGTAGTCGCCATAGATGGCCGCGCGAAGCTGTGTCGGGGGCTCGGGTGGCGCCTTGCGAAGCCGAACGAACGAGGCCGGCCCGAGGGCTTCCGCCACGGAGACGTGGCGGGCGAGCCAGTCGACGCCTGTATAATCCTGGGCCTCGCTGATCTTCTGCAACCCGGCCGAATCGGGGGCGGTGACCACCAGCTCGGCGAAGGGAATAGAGGCCAAGGCGCCGCTGACGTCGACATCGAGATCCTGGGCGTCCGCCAGGCGGTCGCCGACCGGCGCGATGAGCGCGGCGTAGAGCTGATGGGCCGCGGCCAGGTCGTAGTCGGGCAGAGATTTTCCGCGCAGGCGGGTGCTGCGCCTCAGGCCGTCGGCCAGATCGTCGACCTGTTTGCCGGTCAGGGCGATCAGGAACGGATGCACCCCGCTTTTGTCGACCAGGGCGCCAAATCCGCCCCCACTGGCCATGGCGATGCGCAGATAGGCCTCGTGATCGGCGAGCACCGAGACCAGATCCTCGGTCGATACCGCCGGGTTGAGCAGCTCGAGATAGGCCGGCGCGGCGGCGCGAAGGTCACCTTCGGTCGCGGCCAGGTGGGCGGCGGCGGCGGGAATGGCCGCATCGGCAAGGGCCAGCTGGTCCTTGGGCGTGTCCGGGTCGCCCGCCAGCAGCTGGCGGCGCGCGAAGGCGGCGCGGTAAGCGCGTTCGGCGTCCTGATAGGCGCGGGCCTGGTCCCCCGCCTGGCGCAACACCAAGCGAGCGGCGAGCTGGGCCGTGGTGCGGGCGGCCGCGCCGTCCCAGACCAGTGCCAGGGTCTGGAAATATTCCGACGCCAGCCGGACGTCCCCGGTGCGCCTCCATTCGGCTTCGAGCAGGGTCAGATGCCCGGCGGCGACGTCGGGCGGCAGGCCCGGCGATTCCGTCTGCCTGGCGAAGATGGCCATGGCCGCGCGACCGCTGGCCAGGGCGTCGTCCATTCGTCCAAGGCCTGCCTGCGCATTTTCCAGGGTCAGCAGCAAATGCGCTTCACCGCGGGTCTTTGGCGCCACGGTCCTGATCGTCGTCAGGCCCGCTTGCGCGGCGGAGGCGGCGGCGGCGAAGTCGCCGGAGGACGCATCGACGTCGGCCAACTCGTTGGCGATATCGCCTGTCAGCCACGCGGGGGGCGAACTCACCTGATTGAGCCATCTCGTCGCGGCTGTCAGATAGGTGCGGGCGTCGGGCCGCCCCAGGCCCCGCGCAGCCACGCCGGCGATGTAGGCGCCCTGGGCCGAAAGGATGGCCGCCTTGTCCGCCGGAGCGGCGTCGGACAGCGATACAAGCAGGCTGCGCTGGCTGAAACTGGCCGCGCGCCGTTCGACGCGGCCGACATCGTTGGCGCTGATCGATGCGCCGCCGCTCTGCGAGCCGTGAGCCAGATCCGCGCGCGCCTTGTTGGCCGCCAGCGCCAGGCGCAAAGCGGCGGTGAAATGTCTTTGATTGAGCTGGTCGATGGCCCGGTAATTGGCGATCTTGGTGATCAGCAGCGCATCGCCCGCCGCCCTGGCCCGGTCGTCGGCGGCCTTGAGCGTCTCGGCTGCTTCATTGAACCGCCGCGCGCTGGACATGTTGAGGCCGATCTCGGCCAGGATTTCCGCCTCGCCCGCGGTGTCGTCCGGGGCCACGGCCTGATGGGTGCGCAGCAGCGCTTCGAAGTCGCGCTGCGAGCTGCCAAAGCTCCAGATCAGATTGTATTCATAGGCCCGGCGGCGCAGCAGATCGTATTGGCTGGCGGCCCCTTGCCCTGGGGGCCCCGAAGGAAAGACCGCCTGGATTTCCCGCATGCCCGGGGTGTCGGCCGCGCTGCTGGCGGCGATCGTTGTCGCATGAGCCGCGCCGGCCAAGACCTTGGCCGCCCTGACCAGGGGGGCCCAGTCGGACGGATAGACCTCGCCGACGACGATGGCGCCGCCTCGGCGCCCGACCATGGCGTACCGCCGCGGTCCGCTCTGGCCGGTGCGCGCGCAGGCGATCTGCTTCAGATCCGCGAAGTCGCCGTCGGTCAGCGCGGTCGCGTCGCCCTGGCAAAGCGCCGCCAAGGCCGGAGCCGCTTGCGCCTGGCTGGTGAACAGCGTCACCCGCCCCGAAGGGCTCTCCCACGCGCCGCAGTAGATGTCGGCCGCCCGCGCGCCCCGGGGCGTATCGAAACGCGCCACGGCGCGGCAGGCCTGAGCCTCGGCATTGGCCCCCAGGGCGAAGTCGGCTGTCTGCGCGGCACGGGCCATCTTCGGCGAGGCCAGGGCGAGTAGGGCCATCGCCAGGCCCAAGGCCGGCCAGGTTTGGCGGTTCATGGCTTGCACTCCGTATCGCGGTCGGGAGGACACGCCTCGTCGATGCCGGCGCCGGCCCACAGGTCCCCGTTGCCGGCCCCGGTGACCGGCGTTCTGTCGCCGGCGATGAAGCCGCTGGGCGGAGCGCCGATCACCGGGAAAATGCCAACCACGCTGGTTGGCGCGCCGGCGGCCGCGGCGGCCGTCGCATCGTCCGGCGTGGCGGCCACCGCCGTCAATTCGGCGATCACCGAAACGGTGACGATCTGCGTCTGGATGGGCGGCACGCTGGTGACCGCCGAAATCGAGCCGATGGGCGCGGAGGCGTCGCTATTGACCTGATAGCCTCCGGCATCGGCGCCGGTGAGGGCGATCCCGCTGACACTGACCGTCTTTCCGGTCCCCGAAGCGGCGGTGTCGTAGGTTCCGCTGGCTGGGTCGTTGAGGGCGATGCTGTCGCCCGCCAGCACACCGCTCGACAGCACATAGTTGGCTGGGGTCAGGATGGCCAAGGTCGTCCCGTCAAAGTTTTTCTGGACGCTGCCGGTGAGCGACGCGGAGAGCATTATCGCCGTGATATCGCCGACCGGATCGGAGGCGGCGGCGTCGACGGTGTAGTTGCCGGCGTCGGTTCCTGAAAGAGCCAGGCCGCCGACGCTGACGGTCTTGCCCGTCCCCGCGTTCTTGGAATCGTAGGTTCCGGCGGTCGGATCGTTGAGACTGACGCTATCGCCCGCGACCACGCCGGCAAGCTGATAATTGGCCGGGGCCAGCGTCGCCGTAGTCGTTCCATCATAGGTCTTCTCGACGTTGCCGACCAAGGAGGCCATCAGCGCCTTGGCGTCGATGATTCCGATAGCAGCGGAAGCGGAGCCGTTGACCGTATAGTCGCTGGCCTGGGCGCCGATGAGGGCCAGGCCCGTGACCGTGACCGTCTTGCCGGCGCCGACGTTCCTGGTGTCGTAGGTTCCGATGGTGGGGTCGTTGAGGGCGACACTGTCGCCAGCGACGATCGCGCCGGACAGCAGATAGTTGGCGGCGGTGAGATTCGCCGTCGTCGTCCCGTCGTAGGTCTTTTCAACGGTTCCGGTCAGCGAGCCGACCAGGGCTACCAGCGCCGCCGGATCGATGATTCCGATCGGCGCCGAGGCCGTGAGGTTGACCGTATAGTCGCCGGCATCGGCGCCCGTGAGCATCAGGCCGCCGACGCTCACCGTCTTGCCGGTTCCGGCGTCCTTGCTGTCGTAGGTCCCGCTCGCCGGGTCGTTGAGGGCGACATTGTCGCCGGCGATCGCGCCGGAGAGCTGATAGTTTCCGCTCGCCAGGGTGGCGGCCGTCGTTCCGTCGTAGGTCTTCTCGACCGAGCCGGTCAGCGATGCGGTGAGCGACCTTGCCGCGATGTCGAGCGCGCCGGCGACGTAGATCAGCCGGTAGGCCCCGCTCGGATCCGATGCCATGGCCCCAGTGGCGTCGAGCCCATAGCTCCCTGCGTTGACGAATCCCGACGAAGCCTCGGCGGCCGCCGCGGCGGTCACCGAGACGCCCGAGACAACCTGCGGACCGTCGCCGAACTGCAGCCCATAGTCGCTGAACATGTAGGTCGGAAAGGCGCCATAGGTCGCTGTGGAATCGCCGACGGTGATCCGCAGCACGTGCGATACGCCGTAAAGCTCGGGATAGAAGCCGGCCGAGGGCGGCGACCAGATGGTGTTGAAGTCCCAGCCGGCATAGGTCGCCTGGGCGAAGGGGCTGATGCCGGTGGCCCCGCCGATGCCGGTGACGGCGGTCGCAGTACCGGTTCCAACGAGGGTGTAGCCGACGGTCTGACCCGTGGTCCCCTCATCCCAATAGCTGTTGGAGATCGATCCGCTGGTGTCGGTCTGGTCGGTGTCGCCGACCTGACCCACGAGCCCGCCGACGCTGCCCGATCCAGTGACCGCGCCTGTCGCATAGGTGTGATCGACCGATGCGCTCTGCTGGACCAGGCCCGCGAAACCGCCAAGAGCGGCGAAGGCGCTTCCGGTCGAGGTCACCGCGCCCGTTGCGTAGGCATCGCTGACCGTGGCGCCAAGGCGCATGCCGCCGACGAAGCCGCCGGCCAGGGTGTCGCCCTGGGTATTCATCCCGCCGATGACCGTTACCGCCCCACTGGCGAAGGATTGCGATACACTCGCGCCTGCGTCGATGACCCCGGCGAAGCCCCCGGCGATATCGTTGTCGCCGTTGGCCGAGCCGGCCGTCTGGGTCACCGCGCCGGTGGCGTAGGAATCGCTGATCTGGCCCTGGATCGCCTGACCGACAAATCCGCCGATGAACGACCCGGCACCGCCGGCGACCGGGCCGGTGGCGTAGGAGCCGGTGATCGGGGTGGCCACCGGATTCACGTCGCCCTGGTGATAGCCATACAGATAGCCGACCAGGCCGCCGGCCAGGGTGTGGGTATTGTCTCCGCTACTCGCTGTCCGGGCGCCGACGACGACCGAGCCGGTCGCGTGCGAACCGGTGACGCTGCCGCCGGTCGCCACCGCGCCGACAAGGCCGCCGACAAAGGCATCATTGCCTGCCGCGACGTTAACCGAAGCCTGCGAGGAGCTGATCAAGCCGGTGGACGCGCCAACCAGTCCGCCGGCGATCGCGCTGCCGCCACTCATCGCGTTGTTCAGGCTGCTGCCCGCCGAGACCACGCCGCCGGCCGAATCGCCCAGGATTTCGCCGAGGTTGCCGCCGGCGAGGGCGCCGACCCACTCGCCGTCGCCGCCGGTGACCTGGGCGTTGGCCAGATTGACATTGAGAACCAGACCGCCGGCGCCAACGACACCAAACAGTCCGACAACGCCAAAGGTGTCGAACCCGCCAACGGTCTGGGAGGCCTGCTGCGGGGCATCAATGATGGTCAGGTTGGAGATCGTGTGCCCGTGACCGTCGAGAACTCCGGTGAACGGACCATTCATCGAAAAACCGCCGATGGGCACAAAGCCGTTGGCGGGATTCCACACCCCGGATGGATTGGTTGTCTCGCTGGCGTCGATGTCGTTGGCGAGCGTGTATTGCGCCGACAGATTAAGTCCGATCAGCTCAAGCTGATGGGCGTTGGTGATGGTGGTCGAATATTCGCTGAGCAGCACCGGCCGGGTTTCGCCCTCGATCATCCCCCAGCTATTGGTCAGGTCGAAGTTGGCGTAGGTGGCCGTTGCGTATGGGCTGAGGCCGGTCGACCCCCCGATGCCGGTGACGTTGGTCGCACTGCCTGTACCGGAAAGCGTGTAGCCGGTGGTCTGGCCTGTCGTACCCTCATCCCAGTAGCTCTCGGTGAGCGAGCCGCTGGTGTCGCTGTCGCCGGAATAACCGAGAAGCGCTACCAGGCCGGCCGTGGTCCCCGGTCCGGAGACCAGGCCTGTGGCATAGACGTGATCGACTCCCGCGCCCGATTCCACCAGGCCGGCGAAACCCCCCAGGTAGGCGAGATTGCCGCCGCTCGAGGATACCGACCCCAGTGAATACGATTGGCTGACCGTGCCGCCTAACACATCGGCGACGAAGCCCCCCGCGACTGTGACCGGCGCGCCGCCCGAGGCGCCGACGGTGGTCACCGCGCCGCCGGACCAGGACTGGGTGACAATTGCCCCCCCGCCGATGAAGGCGGCAAAACCGCCGGCATAGTCGTGCGCATTCACCCCAGCGGCCGTCTGCGTCACCGAACCGGTGGCGTAGGAAGTGGTGACCTGACTGCTTTGGACCAGACCCGCGAAGCCGCCGATGTGCGAGCCGGCGCCGCCAGTGACCGCGCCGGTTGCATAGGAGGTGTCGATCGTGGCCGGGTTGGTCCCGCCGAGCAGGTAGCCGACCAGGCCGCCGCCGCTGACGCCTTCCGTCACGGTCGCCGAAGCGTCGCCGTCGGTGACCGCGCCGCTGGCCGAGGATCTGGTGATGGCCCCGCCCACCGTCTCGCCGATCAGGCCGCCGACACGGGCCGCCGCGCCCGTAACCGTTGCCGAGGAGTGGGAGTCGATCACCGCGCCGCCAAGGCCGCCGATCAGGCCTCCGGCCGCCGCTGGCGCCGAATTGGCGTCGTCGCCGCTGCCGGTGGTGACCACGCCGGAGGTGGTGACGTTGGTCACTGTGCCGACGCTGACGCCCGCCAGGGCGCCGACCTGAGTGCCGTCGCCGCCGACCGCGTCGACATTGGCAAGACTAACGTTTTGAACAGCGCCGCCGACCCCGATCAAGCCGAAAAGGCCTACCTCACGGTCGGTTTGATAGCCGAGCGGCGTCGCCTGCGACGTCGGCGTCGCGCCGATCACCGTCAGATTGGAAATCGTGTAACCCGCGCCGTCGAAGACGCCGGTGAATCCACTTGCGCCGTTGCCGTTCCCACCTACGGGCACGAACCCGTTGGCTGGATTCCAGATGCCAGAGGGGTTGCTTGTCTCACTCGCGTCGATATCGCCGGCCAGGGTGTAGGTCGCCGATAGATTGGCGTTCATCAGTTCGAGCTGATGGGCGTTGGTGATGGTCGTTGAATATTCGCTGCGGAGGACCGGGCGGGTCAGTCCCTCGAGCAGGGCCCAGACACCGGCCATGTCGAAGTTGGCGTAGGTGGCCGCGGCATAGGGGCTGATGCCGGTCGAACCGCCGATGCCGGTGACGTTGGTCGCCGTGCCGCCGCCGTAAATGTTGTAGCCAACAGTCTGGCCGGTCGTGCCTTCATCCCAATAGCTGTCGGAGATGGCCCCGCTGCTGCCGTAACCGACGGCTCCGACGAGCCCCCCCACGCTGGCCGTGCCCACGCTCCCCGAGCCGGAGACAAGGCCGGTCGCATAGACATGGTCCGCGCTGGCGCCTTGATTGACGGTGCCCGCGAAACCCCCGATGTTGGCGAGATTGCTGCCCGTCACGGTGACCGGTCCGAGCGCATAGGCGTTGCTGACAGAATCGATGCCGCTCATGACGCCCACGAAACCCCCGGCGTTGGTGTACGACCCCGCCGTGGCCGATCCTCCAACGGTGTTCACCGCCCCGCTGGACCAGGATTGGGTCACGACGCCGACGCCGACGCCCACGTAGGCCGCGAAGCCGCCGGCGAGGTTGTCGGCGTTTTGGCCGGCGGCGGCCTGGGTCACCGAACCGGTGGCGTAGGACGTGCCGACCTGCGCCGAATCGACGAGGCCGACAAAGCCGCCGATGAGCGATCCGGCCCCGCCGCTGACATTGCCGGTCGCGTAGGAACTGGTTACCACAGCGCCGCTTTCGATACGGCCGGCGAGCCCGCCCGCCCAGGCATTCTCCTGAAGGTTGGCCGGCGGCGAGCCGACGTTGACCGCGCCGGTCGCGAAGGACCCGGTGATGGCCCCGCCCTCTGTCACCCCCACCAGTCCGCCGATAATGGCGTCTGCGCCGGTGACCGTGGCCGAGGAATGCGAATCTTCGATTGTGCCGGCCAAGCTGCCGACCAGTCCTCCCGCGATAGCCTGGGCGAAGCCGTTCGCGTTGCCGGCGCCGCTGCCGGTGGTGACCGCCCCTGAGGAGGAGGCGTTGACCACGGTCCCGCTGCCGAGGCCGATCAGCGCGCCGACCTGCATGCCATCGCCGCCGGTGACCTGGGCATTGGCAAGATTGATGTTCTCGGTCACACCGCCCGCCCCCACGATGCCGAAAAGGCCGACCTCGCCGTTGCTGTTGGGGAAAGTGCTTAGCGTCGTCGTCTGGGGGACCGGCGTGGCGTCATAGATGGTCAGGTTGGAAATGGTGTTGCCCAGGCCCGTGAACGTACCCGTGAACCCTGCCGCGGCGTCAGAGACGTTGGCGATCGGCGCGGCGGTGAAGATCGTGCCGGTCAGGTCGAGCGGCTTGGCCAGGGCGTAAAAACCGCTCAGGTTGTTGTTGATGTTGGTCAGGTCGGTCTGCGAATAGACCAGGCTATAGGCCTGCCCATTGATGCTGAGCGCCTGTCCGCCGCCCGGCGCGCCTGTGAACTGGACGCTGGCGCCGGGCCCGAACCCATAGCGTCCACCTGTTCCACCGTCGTTGGTGACGAGGTCGAGCTTGCCGGCGCCCGAGGCGGTGACGTCGGCGTTGATGGCGATCGAGTGATAGGCGTCGAGGGTCAGGGTGTTGGCGCTGGCCCAGCTTATCGGCGCATCGACGATGATGTCCCCGACGCCCGGCGACTGATTGCCGGGACCACTGGCGGTTGTCGCCGTGGTTTGCAGGATGACGCTGGTGGTGGCCAGATTGGTGGCAATCGTCGTCGCCGCCGGCGCATCGACGGTCAGGGTCACCGGATCGATCAGCCAGTTTCCGGCCCTCACGGTGACGCCGGTGAAATCGACGGCTGCGCCCGACGTCTCGACCGCCCCGCCGGAGCCATCGGCGCGGGTGGCGTCGATCTCGCCCCGCGCGGTCACCGATCCACCGCCGCCGGCGACGAGGAACACGCGACCATCGGCCATCGACATTCCGCTGGCGACGATCCGGCTGCCTGAGCCCACGGCCAGGGCGTAGACGTTGCCGCCATTGGCTCGCAGCTCGGCATTGGCGGCTGCGATCAGACCGGCGTTGGTCACCGAGGTATCAGGCCCGCCAATCAGCACCGAGATCTTGCCGTCATCGCCCGAAGCCTCGGCCACGGCGACTTTGTGACCGGCGGCGAGCCCAGCGGTCCCGTCCGGCGCCTGGATGACGCCGTCGTTTTCGACGTCCGCGCCGATCAGCAAGACGTCGCCGCCGGCTGCGGTAATCTGGCCGGCGTTGGTGACCGGCGCGGCGCTGGACCCCGAAAAGGTCAGGGCGCCCCCGCTCATGAACTGGCTGTTGCTGAGGTTGAGGCTCGACGCAACAAACCCGCCGCCGACACTGACGATGCCGTTCTTGCCGACGATCACCCCATCCGGGTCCAGCAGGAAGACGCTGCCGGTAGCCGAGAGGCCGCCGTCGATCCTGGCCTCGGCGCCTCCCGTGACGCGGTTCAAGGTCACGCCCGCGCCATTGTTGAACCGGACCGAGGCGCCAGAGCCGATCGAAAAGCTCACCCAGTCGATGATCGCCTTGTTCGACGACTGGCTGATGGTCAGGTTCGCGCCGGCGACGGGGCCGATCGCAGCCAGCCCGGCCTGCACCTTGCCACCGGTCGGCAGCACCGGCGCCGCCACGGCCGCGCCGCAGGACGCGGCCACTGCCATGACGGACGCGAAACCGAGCAGGGCCGCTCGGCCGGAGAGGGGTTGGTGGCGACGGTGAAAGATCATTGCTGAGCTCCCGAGGCGAGCCGTCGATGGATCGCCGCGAAGACATCTCCAAAGCCGACGGTGACATTCAAAAGGACGGTCGGCGACGGCGTGCGCTCGCCGAGCCCGAGAGGCGCGCGCTGCGGCGCGGCGTAGGTCAGTTCGACATTGAACCGGTTGACCACCTGCAGGCGCACCCCGCCGCCGACGGAGGAGAGGGTGCGCGCGCGAAACGGCGCGACACCATGGTTCCACAGCCGCACATCGTCATAGAAGGCGAAGGGCTGGGCGGTGAGTGGGCCGAAGGGAAACGGCCCGATGCGCGCCTCGAAGGCGCCGCCCAGCGCGCTGTCGCCCAGCGCCTGACCAGGTTGATAGCCGCGGCCGATAGAGAGATTGCCGACCGAATACTGGTCCGGCTCGGTCAGGGCGTGATCGGCCTGCTGGGCGTCGATGCGAACGTCCAGCCGCAGCAGCCGGGCGATCGGGGCGCTCTCGGCCTGCAGCGAGCCGCGAAACACCAGCGCCTCCGGATCGCCGCCAACGCGCGACAGGTTGGCGTCGCCTTCGCGGCTGGCGCCGAGGAAATCGGCCCCCTTGCGGACCTCGGCGGTGGCGTCGAGACGGCCGAAAGCCCCGGTGATCTCGCCGGCGAGCCCGGCGCTGAAGGTGCGCAGCTTGTCGTCGCTGAGCACCGCGCTGCGCATCACCCGCGTGCGCTGATCGCTGCCGTCGAAGGCGAGGGTGGCCAGGAGGGTGGAATTGGGCCGCTCCCACAGCGGCTGGGAGGCTTCCAGGCGCAGGGCCTCGATATCCGTGGCCAAGTCGAGAACCGACAAGTCCCCCTGGGGGTTGGCGTGACCCCATAGCCCTGAGATGGTCGCGTTGAGGCCTTGGCTGTCCAGCCCCTGTTCATGGCTGGCGCGGATCAGCACCTGACGGCCGACGGGGACCGAGGTGTAAACCTCGGCGGAGGTAAGATCGCCGAACTCGGATGCGCCGTTGTAGTCCGCGCCGGCCAGCACACCCCATGGACCGACCGCGTTGGCGTAGAGATTGTTGACGTTGACATAGACCCGGCCCTCCTCGCGCCTGGCGTCGACGACCAGGTCCATGCCGCCGGCGGTTTCCCCGCGCCGCAGCGCGCCGCTTATCCCCAGACCGGGAACCTTGCGGGCTGTCACGTAGGCGCCTTCCACATCGCCCAGCGACAGTGGTGTGCGGTTGACCAGGGGCCCAAGGTAGGCGGTGGCCTGGCGACGGGCGGCCGGGTCGCCGCCGATGATGGTCAGGTCGGATATCCGCCCCTCGACGATGTCGTAATCAACAACCCCGTCCTCGACCTCCTGCACCTTCAAGAGAACGGCGATGAACGGAAATCCGGCTCTGGCGTAGATGGCTTCGGCGTTGTGGCCTATGGCGCGCAGATCAGAAAGGCTGACCGACCGGCTGCGGTAGGCTGTCCAGGCCGGGGCGAGCCTGGCCTGGCGCACCGCGCCCGCGCCTTCGAACTTCACCTCCCGCAGCACGAAACGGGAGGCCGTGTCCTGGGGTGTGGCGGCGGCGGTCGGTTGGCTCAGGGTTAGGGGCGCGGCGGCGGGCGCGGTCGGAGCCTGGGTAACCCGCGTTGGATCATTGTGCGAAAGCGGCGCCGATTGGCCATGCGCGGCGCCCGCGCCGATGATGGCGGCGCCGAAAGCACAAATCCCCAGGCACGCGAAATCGCGCCGTTTACTCTTCACTAGCCCCCCCAAATCGGCGCCGAGACAAGATTGATAGAAGACTACCACGCGGGCAGCCGCGGAACGTGCGGCAAATTGTGCATCGACCGGGACGGCTTGCGTCGGGGCGGACCTGGCTGGGGAACTAGGACTCGAACCTAGAACGACGGTACCAAAAACCGCTGTGTTACCATTACACCATTCCCCAGGGCGGCGCGGGCGGTGGGATAGCCCAGGCGCTTGGCTCTGGCAACGCCGGGCCCCCTCATCTATAAGGCCCGCTCTCACTAAACGGAGTGTGGCTCAGTCTGGTAGAGCACCGCGTTCGGGACGCGGGGGTCGCAGGTTCGAATCCTGCCACTCCGACCAATTTTTGATTCGTGGACCTGCCTTGCGCCCCCTCCACCACCGGCTGCGCCGGCGGTCCCCCTCCCCCGCGGCGCTTCGCTTGCGGGGGA
>DATCCB010000076.1:0-69912 GCA_036511515.1 Caulobacteraceae bacterium
GGCGGGCGGCGCGGCGGGAGATGCCGAAAGCCGGCGGATGATCGCCGAGAAGATCGATGCGGGGATCGCCCTGCAGGCGCTGGCGATGTCCGGCGCGCTCGGTCTGACCGCGCCGGCCGTGGCGGCCAACACGCTCACCCACTACCGGCGCAAGGTCCGCGCCAACCGGCGGCGCCTGAGTAAGCTCTAGGGTCGCTCCGCGGTCACCACTCCGCAAGACCGCCATCCGACTGGCGCCAGATAGGGTTTCTCCAGCGGTGAGGGGCCTTGGCCGCGTCACGCACCTTCTCTTCGTCGATGGTCAGGCCGAGCCCGGGGTCGGCCGGGATGGGCAGATAACCGTCCTCAAGGCTCAGAACCTCGGGGTTGGCGACGAAGGCGGTCAGATCGCCCAGGCCCTGGTAATGGATGCCCAGCGACATCTCCTGGAGCACATGATTGGGGGTGCAGGCGGCGATCTGCAGACAGGCGGCCAGGGCCAGGGGCCCCAGTGGGCAATGGGGCGCAACGGCGATGTCGCTGGCCTCGGCCATGGCGGCGATGCGCCTGACCTCTGAGATTCCCCCGGCGTGCGAGAGATCGGGCTGGACGATGTCGGCGAGGCCCTTTTCGAAGATCGGCTTGAAATCCCAGCGGGAATAAAGCCGCTCTCCAAGGGCGATGGGAATCGACGTCGAGGCTTTGAGTTCGGCCAGGCCCTCCAGGTTCTCACTCAGTAACGGCTCTTCGACGAACAGCGGCCGCAGAGGTTCGAGCAGCCTGACCAGTTGCCTGGCCATCGGGCGGCGAAGGCGGCCATGGAAGTCGATCCCGACGTCGAGGCCATGGGCCTGTGCGGCGGCCAGCCGTTCGACGACGCCGTCCAGGGATCTCGGCGACTCGAGCATGCCGATCTCGGCCGTGGCGTTCATCTTGACCGCGGCAAAGCCCTGCGCGCGGCGGGCGCCGGCGGCCTCGCCGATTTCCGATGGCCGATCTCCGCCTATCCAGGCGTAGGCTCTCACACGATCGCGCACCCGGCCGCCGAGCAGGCGCCACACCGGCACGCCCAGCGCCTTGCCGTTCAGATCCCATAGGGCCTGGTCCAGACCGCTGAGAGCGGACATCAGCACCGCTCCGCCGCGATAGAATCCGCCCCGGTATCCCTGCTGCCAGATATCCTCGATGCGGGTGGCGTCGGCGCCGATGAAGCGATCGCAAAGCGCCTCCAAGGCGCCGGCCACGGCTTCGGCGTGACCCTCGAGACTGGCCTCGCCCCAGCCGACCAGACCCTGGCTTTCGATACGCACGAACAGCCATCGCGGCGGGACCAGGAAGGTTTCCATGCGCTCGATGTTCATCAACGTTTTCCTGGCGGGGCCGTAGCGAAAGTGGTCAGGTGCGCCTTGGTTTTTGCCTAAGGCATCGGCTCATGGACGGCCAGCACCTGATCTACTTCACCGATCCCATGTGCTCCTGGTGCTGGGGGTTTTCCCCCGTTATCGAGGCCGTTCGCGCCCGGTTTGGCGAGCGGCTGCCGATCCGGCTGATCTTGGGCGGGTTGCGGCCGGGAACTACTGAGCCAATGACCGCGGCGGCGAAGGCGGATGTGAAAAGCCACTGGACACACGTCGCCGAGGCGTCGGGCCAGGGGTTCGACGACGCGTTTTTCGAACGTGAAGGGTTCGTCTACGACACCGATCCGGCCGCGCGCGCGACGGTGCTGGTCCGGCGGGAGGATCCCGATCTGGCGCTCGATTTTCTGCGCGCCACGCACGAGGCCTTCTATGCGCACAATCTCGACGTGACATCGCCAGGCGTGCTGGCCGACCTGTCAGCCCCGTTCGGCCTGGGCATGTGGGCGTTCCTGGCCGGCATGGAGGCCGAGGACGTCAAACAGGAAACCTGGCGCGACTATGCGATCTCGCAGCGCGCCGGGGTTACCGGCTTTCCGACCCTGATCGCCGGCCGAGAGGGCGAGGCCTATCATCTGATCGCACGCGGCTATCAGGGCGAGGCGGCGGTCACCGCCGCGATCGCGGACTGGCTCGCGCACCAGGCCGCGGCCTGACGCGGCGCCGATGATGGTTCCCGAACTTGGCGTCATCGAAGGCTACTACGGCGCGCCATGGCCCTGGGCGGCGCGGGAGGAGACCGTTCGCGTGCTCGCGCCGCACGGCTACCGTTTTTTTCTCTACGCGCCAAAGGCCGACCCGTTTTTGCGCCGGCGTTGGCAGGAAGACCATCCGCCGCAAACAGCCGAAGCCCTGCGGCGATTGGCCAAGGTCTGCGCCAGTCAAGGGGTGCGGTTCGGCGTTGGGCTCAGTCCGTTCGAGATCTATCGCGATTTCGGCGCGGCGGCGAAGGACGCCCTGGCCCGCAAGCTGGCCGCGCTCGACGACCTTGGCGTCGAACACCTGGCTATCCTGTTCGACGATATGCGCGGCGACCTGGACGGGCTCGCCGACACCCAGGCAGCGATCATGCATTGGATCGCAGAGCGAACCGGGGCGGCGCGAATCGTGGTTTGCCCGACCTACTATTCGGACGATCCCGGACTCGACCGGGCTTTCGGGGCCCGCCCGGACGGCTATCTCGAGCGTTTCGGCGCCGCGCTCGACCCGGCCATCGACATCTTCTGGACCGGAGAGGAAGTCTGTTCGCGCGAGTACTCTCCCGGCCACCTGGAACGCGTCGCGCGCCAGCTGCGCCGAAAACCGATGCTGTGGGACAACTACCCGGTGAACGACGGGCCGATCATGGGCCAGTCGCTGCACCTGCGCGCCTTCACCGGCCGTCCGGCGGCTATCGGCGCCCACCTTTCCGGCCACGCGGTCAATCCGGCGCTGCAGCCGGTGTTGAGCCGCATCCCGGCCATCACACTGGCCGAAAGCTACGCCATGGCGGGCGAATACCAGTATGGAGCGGCCTTCGAGCGCGCGGCCATCGAGGTGCTGGGTCCGGACCTTGCCCGCACCGTGCGTCGCCATCTTTCCCTTCTTCAGAACACCGGTCTGGACCGGCTGGGCGACGCGGCCGCGCGCCTGCGCCAACGCTACGCGGCCGTCGATCACGATGGCGCGCGCGAGATTGTCGCCTGGCTTGACGGCGCCTACCAGATCGATCCCGCGGAAATGGAGTGAGGAGCCCCGCGATGAAGCTGGATCCGCCTTGCGACCCTTCCGTCACGGCGCGACACGCGCCGCGACACCTTCCCCGCTTCGCGGGGCAGGAGTTAGGACAATCCTCACCCGCGAAGCGGGGGAGGGGGACCGCCCGCGAAGCGGGGGGTGGAGGGGGCGCGACGCTCCCCGCTTCCTTGTATTGCGATCCTGCGGTGTGGACGCTTGAGCGCACCTCGATCTTCGCGCGCAGCTGGCAGTTTTTCGGCCACGAGAGCGCCCTGGCCGACCCGGGCTGCTGGGTCGCCCGCACCATCGCCGGCTATCGGTTGTTCGTGCTTCGCGATGATGAGGGAAGCTTGCGAGGGTTTCACGATGTCTGTCGCCACCGTGCCGGGCCACTGACCCTGGGCGAAAGCGGACGCTGCGAAGGGGACATCGTCTGCCGCTATCACGGCTGGCGCTACGCCTATGACGGGCGGCTCAAGGCGGCGCGGGATTTCGGTCCGGCGGCGGATTTCGATGTCAGGGAGTTTGGCCTGTTCCCTGTCGGCGTCGAGACATGGCGCGGCCTTGTGTTCGTGGCCATGGCCGGCGATCAGGGCCCGCTTGCGGCATGGACGGCGCCGCTCGAAGCGCGGCTCGCGGGCGCCGAGTGGAGCGATCTTGGCGTCGCCCTGACGCGCAGCCACACTCTGGCCTGCAACTGGAAGACCTATGTCGAAAACTATCTCGAGGGCTATCACGTGCCGCTGGTCCACCCCGGCCTGGACGCCGAGATCGACTCCAGCCGCTACGCCGTGCGCGTGGAAGGAAGGGTCGCGCTGCATGATGCGCCGCTGCGCAACGCCGGGGCCGTCTACGGTGGTCTTTGGGGCTGGCTCTGGCCCAATCTCGGCGTCAACGTCTATGGCCGCGGGCTGATGCTTGAATGCATTTCGCCGCAGGGCGCGGCTATGACGCGGCTGGACTACATCTACCTGATGCCGCGAGACGAAACGGTCGATGCCGCGACCCTGGCGATGAGCGATCAGGTGACCGCCGAAGACATCGAGATCGTCGAGCGCGTCCAGGAAAATCTCGATGCGGGCATCTATCAGGCAGGACGACTGTCTCCCCGCCACGAGGGTGCGCTCGCCGCCTTTCAGGCCATGGTGCGAGACGCGCTCAGCCGTCAGTCCTCAGCAGACGTCGCACGCGAAGGGAAATTCGCTCAACCCCCCGATCGACGCTGAACACGGCGTCGTCGAAGTCCGGTCCACGCACATGTAGCGGCGCATTGTTGGAAAAGCCGATGGCCTCCTTGGGGATGCCGAATAGCCCCTGGTGAACGACGCCCCCACCCGTCTCGTCATGGAACGCCTGGGCTGCGTAGACGCCTGGAGGCACGCCGGCGATGGTGACGACGGTCGCGCCGGGCCTGGCGTCGGCGTCGCCATGATAGGGGCAGTCGCCCTTGAGAAAGGTCGCCTGGGTGCAAAGGTCGACATGCACGCGGCCGTTGGCGTTGCGCACGCCATTGACGGCGACCTCGACCACGGCGGCATTGGCGACGCCGGCCATCAGCGCGATCAGCAGGGCTGTCGAGACAAGGGTTCGCATGGCGGGCATTTCCGGCGCCGGCTATCGGCTCATCGCGGCGGTTTTACGGCTCGCGGCGGCCGGCTGGATCAGTCGAGGCGCAGGGTGGCGATCTGAAACGGGTGCAAAGGCAATGCCAGAGCGCCGTTCTCGAGGGCCAGCGGCATGACCTTGTCTTCGAGTGTGTTGCTGAGCCACGCCGCCGTCACGGGGACGCCAAAAGAGATTTCGGCGGTGACGTGGCCGCCGCAGCTTTCGTAGAGGCGCACCAGCCAGCTATCGCCATCCTCGGCCGGCTTGATGGTGTCGATGACCACCCGGGCCGGACTGGCGACGGCCAGGGGCGTGCGCAGGATCGCCGCTGGCGGCCCCGGCGCCCATAAGAGCGGCCGGTTGAAGCGCGCCGCTTCGCCGACCGTGCCGGCGGTCCGCCAGTCGCCGGCGTGCGGGAAGAGGGCGTAGCTGAACCGATGTTCGCCGACATCCGCCAGGGGATCGGGCGAGGTCGTCCCGCGGACCAGGCTCAGGGCCATCTGGTTTCCGAAGGTCGAAAAGCCGTAGCGCGAATCGCTGAGCAGGGAGACGCCAAAGCCGTGTTCGGAGAGGTCCGCCCAGCGGTGGCCGGGGACCTCGAACTGGGCCAGATCGGCGTCGGTGTTGGCGTGCGTGGGTCGTGCGACGGCGCCGAACATGGTCTCGTACGTGGCCTTCGTCGAACTGCAGGCGATCGGAAACACCGCCTTGACCAGGGTGCGCCGCTCGCGCCAGTCGATCAGGGTCGAAAACTCGAGGCGGTCGGCGCCGGCGTCGAGGCGCACGGTCTGGACCATGCGGCTGGCGGTCCCGAGGCGGCGTTCGAAGCGGATCTCGGCCCGTAGGGGGCCGCTCGATACAACTTCGGTTGTATGGGCGCCGGGGGCATCGCGCGCGGTTTCCAGGGCGAAGGGATCGATGTCCCAGGCCTCGTATTCGGTTGGCCGGTCATCGAAGACGACGATGCGGTTGCCGTCGCCGGCCATGGCTTCCCGCCCCGTCGCCTGATGAACAAGGGAGCGCAGCGCGCCCCCGGCGGTGAACGTTGCACTGAGCCGCCCGTTGTCCAGGCCGTATCGACCTTCGGCGTCCGTTGAGAGCGTGACGCGCTCCCCCGACGTGGCGATTTCGCCGGCGCAGAATGGCTGGGCGATGACGAACTGGAGCTCTCCGGCCGGGTCCAGAGCGATCTCCGCGCGGGGAAAGCCCGTGGTGTTGACAGGATGCGCGCCGGCCGGCGCCTCAGACGCCGACAGGCCATCGAGCAGGTCCCGCGCAAGAGCCTGGGCGTCGTCGGCGAGTTCGCCCAGCTCGCGCTCGGTGCGCTCATAGACCTCGCGGATGCCGCTGCCGGGCAGGATGTCGTGGAACTGGTTGACCAGCAGCGTGCGCCACAGGGCTTCCACAGTCTCGCGGCTCGGCGCCGTTTGCCCGCAAAGCCCGCTGGCCGCCGAGAGAAAGTCGAGGTCTTGCAGACGCCCCTCGACCAGCCGGTTCAAACGCTTGACCCGCGCCTGGCTGGTGTAGGTGCCGCGGTGGTATTCGAAATAGAGTTCGCCCTCGATCGCGGCCAGGTCGGCTGCGTTTGCCTCAAGGCGTTCGAAAAAGGCGTCCGGCGTGCGGATGGCGCTGCGCGGGACGCCTTGCAGGTCGCCGGCGCGCGCCAGGGCTTCGATCATGCCGGCGTTGGCCCCCCCGCCGCCGTCGCCGTAGCCGAACAAATAATAGGCGTCGGCCGAGCGGTCGGCGTCCTTGTAGTTGGCCGCGTGGTAGCGAAGCTCGGCCATGCTGGCCATGCCATTGTAGGTGTCGGCTGGCGGGAAGTGGGTCAACACCGCGCTGCCGTCGATGCCGCGCCAGTGGAAGCTGTGGTGAGGCGGCGTGGTGAAGCGGTTCCACGACAGCTTCTGGGTCAGAAACCGGGTCATGCCGGCCTCGCGCATCAGCTGTGGCAGCTGGCCGGCGTAGCCGAACACGTCGGGGTTCCAGAACACGGTCGATCGGGCGCCGAACGCGCGCTCGAAATAGCGCTGGCCATAGAGGAACTGGCGGCAGATCGACTCGCCCGACGGCAGGTTGCAGTCCGGTTCGACCCAGCTGCCGCCGATGGGGATCCACTGGCCGGCGGCGACCTTGGCCTTGATCCGCGCGAAGAGGTCGGGGTCGGTCTCTTCGATCACCGCGTACTGATAGGCCTGCGAACAGGCGAACTTGAACGCCGGATAGTCGTCCATCAGCGCCACGGCGGTGGAAAAGCTGCGCTGGCACTTTCGCCGCGTTTCCTCGATCGGCCATAGCCATGCGGTGTCGATGTGGGCGTGGCCGACCGCGGAAAGCTCGTGGGTCACCGTCGCATTGCACGAGCCGAGCAGGGTTTGCAGGATCGTCTTTCCGACCGGCCAGGTAGTGGGGTCTTCGGGTTCCAGGACATTGCACACGCGGTTGAGTTCGTGCAGCAGGCGCCCGGCCCAGGTCGTATCCAGGGCCGGGCGGACGATCTTCGGCGCCACCCCGCCGGCCGACATCGGCGTCTGCGGCGGCGCGCGGTCGGCCTCGAGCTGGCGCAGCGCCTCGAAGTCGTGGAAGAGGGCCCAGGCGGCCGGATCGAACCGGCGAAGTTCGCAGGCCGCCAGCCGGTAAGGCTGGGCCCTCGAGCCCGGCAAGGTCGGATCGTCGGACGAGCCGAATTCGCGGTTGCACGCCGCCTCGATGGTGAAGTTGAGGCTCTCGCCCCCGGCCGCCTCGGCGGTCAGCCGCGCGGTGTGCCGGCCGACGTTCAAGCCCTGCGCCGAGCGGCCGTCCAGCCACAGCATCGCCTCGGTCCGCGAGTCCCAGAAAAGATCGACGCGCGCGCCCCGCCAATCTTCGGGAACCGTTGCCGCCACTCTGAACCAAAAGGTCGCCCATTGCGGGCCAAGCCCCTGGCCGAGCGCGACGGGCTGGTAGTCGAGCGCCTCGGCCTCGGCCAAGGTGATTCGGTCGGTCGGCCCGGCTATCTCGATCCGCGAAACCGAAGTGCGCTCCGGATAGATCGCCTTGGCGAGGCGCCGGGCGAACTGGCGCAGCCGCTCGCGGGTATAGGTTGGATACCGCCCTCGAACCCGGGCGATGTCGGCGGCTGACTCACTCACGGTCACCTCAAGTGTTCATCTTTGTCCGCGGCCGGAGCGCGGGCTTCCAGCCCGCTTCTCTCGTGAAGAACTCCCATGGAGAGCCGCTTGCTATTCCTATCCGCGGCAAGGGCGGGCTGGAAGCCCGCGTTCCGAATGAGGGGTTAGAACGGCTCACGGAGCGGTCCAAATCCCCGCCTTCTCGGCGGCGACGTCAGCCTTCCAGCGCGCCAACAGATCGACCGGCGGCGCCACCGCGATGTCCGAGATAAGACTGTCGATGAACGCCACGAAGCCGCCAGCAAAGGCGCCGCGGCGCAGCCCACCGGTTTACGGGCCCAGGGCCCTGGGATAGCATGTGCCCCTACGGCAAGGGGGACAACACGGCAAACACGTCCTCGCCAGGAGGAATCCATGAAAAGGCTATCAATCCTGAAATTGGCGACGATTGCATGCGCGGCGCTGGGTCTGGGGGCGTCCTATGGCTCCGGCTCGGGCAGCGGCACGGGCAAGGTCGGCGCCCAGACGGCGCACATGTCGGGGACCACGGCCCCCGCTCCTTGCGCTAACGGCAACCATATTGTGGCGATGCGCAAAGCCGGGGGAGACCCGCAGTCGACGCACCGACAGGCTCAGGCAGGCCACGACTGCGCCTTCCACACCCTCACCCCTGGCGCGCACAAACTGAACCCGCAACCGCTTCCGCCAGGATAGGCCGCGGGCGGCGGCCGGGCCCATTGGGCCTTCCTGGCTGACACGACCGCCGATTGCCTTTGGGTGGACTGTCGGACCATCATCCGCCGATGGCCGCGCCGCTCAATGTCCTGCTGATCACCGCCGACCAGTGGCGGGGCGATTGCCTATCCGCGGTCGGCCACCCGATGGTCAGGACGCCGAACCTTGACGCCCTGGCGGCGGACGGGGTGCTCTTCACCCGCCACTTCGCCAATACGGCCCCGTGCGGGCCCAGTCGCGCCTCGCTGCATACCGGCCTCTATCAGCACAACCACCGGTCGGTGACCAACGGCGCGCCGCTCGATGCGCGCCACAGCAACTGGGCGCTGGAGGCGGCAAGGGTTGGCTACGATCCGGTGCTGTTCGGCTACACCGATACCAGCGCCGACCCGCGCGGGCTCGCGCCGGACGATCCGCGACTTTTTACTTACGAGGGTCCGCTGCCAGGGATCCGCGAAGTTTGCCCTCTGGATGGCCGGCCCAAGGCCTGGACCGACTGGCTGAACGCACAGGGCTACCAGACCCCTGCCAACATCGCGCTTGCCTATGGCTACCGCGCCCCGGGCCCGGAATACGAGCAGGGCGCAGCCCATCCCAAGCCGTCGGCATGGCCCGTGGAGGTCGACGATACGGCGTTCCTCACCGGGCGCCTGATCGACTATCTGCGGGAGGCCAAGGGACCGTTCGTCGCCCACCTGTCGCTCCTGCGCCCGCACCCGCCGTGGGTGGCGCCGGAACCTTACAACGCCCTTTACGACCCGATGGGCGTGCCCGGATTCGCCCGTCGCGAGACGCCGGAAGTGGAAAGCGAGCAGCACCCCTGGCTGGCCATGCGGCTGGCGCGTCCGGGCATGCGCGCGCCGGCTGACGACAAGCGCCTGCGGCGACTCAAGGCGGTCTATTTTGGCCTGATCAGCCGTGTAGATGCGGAAATCGGCCGGCTGATGGACTTTCTGCGCCAAAGCGGACTGATCGACCGTACACTGATCATCTTCACATCCGACCACGGCGAGGAGCTGGGCGACCACTGGCTGCTCGGCAAGGGCGGATATTTCGACGGCTCCTATCACATCCCGCTGATCGTCCGCGATCCGCGTCGGGAGGCCTCCGGACGGCGTGGGACCCGGGTTTCTCGTTTCACCGAGCACGTCGACATCGTGCCGACGCTGCTGGAGGCGATCGGCGCGAAGGTCCCCCGCCAATGCGACGGCGTGAGCCTGGCGCCGTTCATCACCGGCGAGGACGCGCCCTCTGTATGGCGCGACGCGGCGCACTGGGAATACGATTTTCGCGATGACGCAAGCTCATCGACGAGCGATGCCCAGGGTCCCGCCGCCGACCAATGCGCGATGACCATCCTGCGCGGCGGGCGGTTCAAATATGTGCACTTCGCCAACCTCGCGCCGCTGCTGTTCGATCTGGAGGCCGACCCCCACGAGATGACCGATCTGGCCGGCGACCCGGCGCACGCGACCACGGTTCTGGCCTGCGTCCAGGCCCTGCTTTCCTGGCGGATGACCCACGAGGATCGCACGCTCTCCCACCTGGCGCTGACTTCAAAGGGTGTGGTTGAGCGGTCCTGAAAGATGCATCTTCTCCCGCGGGGGCGGGAAGAGTTCAAACCCGCGTCAGCTTGCCGGTTTTCGCCGATTCGCCGGCGGCTTCAGCGAGGGCCAGCGCGGCAATGGCGTCGGCTATGCCCACCAGCGGCGTGGCGCCTGCGAGCACCTCGGCAAAGTGGTCGAGTTCGCGGCGGTAGGCGTCCCGATAGCGATCCAGGAAAAAGTTTTCGAGGGGCGCCGACCGCGCGCCGGCCTCATCCCAACGTTCGACGGTGGATTGGCAAACGTTGCCGGCGCGCAGCATGCCGCCTGAACCGAAGACTTCGATGCGCTGGTCATAGCCATAGCCGCTGCGGCGGCTGTTGCTGATCGTGCACAGGCGCCCCGACGGGGTGCGCATGAGCGTCCTTGCGGTATCGACATCCCCGGCCGCGCCGATGGCGGGCTCGATCAGGCACGACGCGGACGCGAACACCTCGTGGGGCTCTTCGCCCAGCAGCCAGCGGGCCATGTCGAAATCGTGGATGGTCATATCCTTGAACAGGCCGCCGCTTCTGGCGATGTAGGCCGGCGGTGGCGGCGCGGGATCGTGGCTGACGATGTGGAGGCTCTCAAGGGCGCCGATATCGCCGGCTTTCAACGCCGTCTCGAGGGCCGCGAAATGGGGATCGAATCGCCGATTGAACCCCACTAGCAGCCGTGCGCCCGCCAGATCGGCGCCCGCCGCCCGCGCGCGGCTAAGGTCGAGATCGATAGGCTTTTCGCACAGCACCGCCTTGCCGGCTGCGGCGCACCGGCGGACATGCTCGAGGTGATCGCCGGTCGGGCTGGCGACAATCACGCCGGCGATAGAGGCGTCCGCGAGCACGGCCTCCAGGGCGCCCTGCCGAGCGTCCGTCTTCTGGGCCAAGGCGCCGGCCGCATGCGGATCGGGATCGACGATGATCGCGAGCTCCAGCCTTGCATTGGCGGCGGCGTTGAGGCCGTGAATGGCGCCGATGCGGCCGGCGCCCAAGAGGGCGATCTTGAACATATAACAGCCTCTCGAAGGTCGGAGGACCGTCGCCCCTTGGGGTAGAATGCGGCCCGACGGGCCGGCTGAGGGGTTGACGGGCGTTTCCGCGAAGGCGTTGCTATAGCATGGCAGGCGCCGCTCGACCCCTCATCCGCCGGTGCGGCGTGGCCGCGGGCCAGTGCGCGGCCTGACGTGATACTCACCGCCGCCCAGGCCTGCATCCGTTACCTGGCCAGCCAGTTCGTCGACGTGGACGGCGACAGGGTGCGTTTCTTCGCCGGCGCCTGGGCGATATTCGGCCATGGCAACGTGGCCGGACTTGGCGAGGCCCTCCATGCCTGCCGCGATCAGCTGCCGACTCTGCGGGCCCACAACGAGCAGGCCATGGGCCATGCGGCGATCGCCTACGCCAAGGCCCAGCGGCGGCGCCGGGCGATGATCTGCACCAGTTCGGTCGGTCCTGGGGCGACCAACATGGTCACGCCGTGCGCCCTGGCTCACGTCAATCGCCTGCCGGTGCTGTTTCTGCCGGGGGACGTCTTCGCCGGCAGGGGTCCGGACCCGGTGCTGCAGCAGGTCGAGGATTTCGCCGACGGCACGGTGTCGGCCAACGACTGCTTTCGCCCGGTCTCCCGCTTCTTCGACCGGATCGCGCGGCCGGAGCAGCTCATCGCGGCGCTGCCCAGGACCATGGCCATGCTCACCGATGCCGCGGCATGTGGGCCGGCGACGCTCGCCTTCTGCCAGGATGCGCAGACTGAGGCGTTCGATTATCCGCCGGCGTTCTTCGAACCACGCCTGTGGCGCACGCGCCGCCAGGACGCCGATCCGCGCGAGATCGCCGATCTGGCTCGTTTGCTCAAGGCAGCGGTCGCCCCGCTGATCATCGCCGGGGGCGGCGTGATCTATGGCGGCGCGGAGACGGCGCTGGCCGAATTCGCCCTGACGACCGGCATTCCGGTGGCAGAGACGCAAGGGGGCAAGGGCGCGCTGATCTGGGATCATCCCTGTAATCTTGGCGCGATCGGGGTCACCGGGACCAGCGCCGCCAATGGCGCCGCCGGCGCGGCCGACCTGGTGATAGGGATCGGAACGCGGCTGACCGATTTCACCACCGGATCGCGCGGTTTGTTCGCTAATCGCGCCTGCCGGCTGGCCCAGATCAACGTCGGCGCCTTTGACGCCCACAAGCACGGGGCCCTGGCTGTGGTCGGCGATGCCGTCGCCGTACTGGCGGCGTTGGCGGTGGAAATCGGCGATTGGCAAGTCCCGGTCACGTGGCGGGAGACCTGTTCGGCCGGGCTCGCCGCCTGGAACCGCGATTGGCACGCGGCGACCGCTCCGACCAAAGACGGTCAACTTGCCTCGGACGCGCAGGTGCTGGGGGCGGTCTGGCGAGCGGCGCCGGCGGACGCGGTCGTCGTCTGCGCCGCCGGCGGCGTGCCCGGAGAGCTGCACAAGCTTTGGCGCACGCGCGCGGCCGGCGGCTACCACGTCGAATACGGCTATTCGTGCATGGGCTACGAGATCGCCGGCGGCCTTGGCGTGAAGCTCGCCGACCCCAGCCGCGGGGTCATCGTCATGGTCGGCGACGGCAGCTATCTGATGCTCAATTCCGAGATCGCCACCTCGGTGAGCCTCGGCCAAAAACTGATCATCGTCGTGCTCGACAATGGCGGTTTCGGCTGCATCGACCGTCTGCAGCGAAGCCTTGGCTCCGCCCCCTTCAACAATCTCCTGCCATCGGAGGCCCGCGTCGACTTTGCCGCTCATGCCGCCAGCCTCGGCGCCCTGGCCGACGTCGCCATCGACATCGCGGGTCTCGAGGCCGCCATGGCCCGCGCGCTCGCCGCCGACCGCACCAGCGTCATCGTCATCGCCACCGATCCGGCCGCGAGCACGGAGGTTGGCGGCGCGTGGTGGGACGTGCCGGTCAGCGAAGTCTCCGAACGTCCGGAAGTCGTCGCGGCCCGCGAATCTTACGAGGCGGCGCGCCATCGACGATGACCGACGCCGAGCTTCTTGCGATTCAGCGCCAGACGGACCAGGTGTTTACGCCTGAAGGGCGGATCGAGCGGACGAACGATCCCGATCGTTCGCCGGGGGCCAGATTTTCCCTTCGTGGGTGCGCTGAGGGGAACCTGGCGGCCGTTGGCTGGGAAGTATCTGACGCTGTCGCCGCCCGGTTACTGGCCCTTGCCGCGGAAGAGCCGCCATTTGTGGTTCAGAGCGGCGGTCCAACGCACCACAGTCGCTATGTGGCGCTGGTGTCGCAAGACGGCCTGGCCCCAGAAGCGAGGCTTGGCGTGACCTATGTTCTGCCCAACCCCTGTGGTTATGACGCCAAGGCGCGTCTGATCCACTCTCATACTCAGGAAGGGGAAGATCTTCTGGCTGGCCTGGCGGCCAACGGTCTGCCGCCCGCGATGTTGGATTTGGGTTTTCGCGACAATGTCTCCGAATTCTGGCCGCCTTGGTGCGTGGCGCTTGTCGATGGCCAGATCGCCTCAATCGCGTTCGCGGCGCGCCTCTCGGCGAGCGGCGCGGACGTGGGGGTCGCGACTGTGCGATCGCATCGCGGCCGAGGCTACGCCGCGGCGGCTACCGCGGGCTGGACCCGGTCGCCAATGCTGGAGGGTCGGGCGCTGTTCTATAGCGCGGCTCAGGCCAACGGGTCTTCAAGGGCGGTGGTCGCGCGCCTGGGTCTCCGGTTTCTGGGCGCCAGTCTGGAGATGTCGTGAAGTGAGCGTCCAGATTGGCGTCAGCCCGATCGCCTGGGTCAACGACGACATGCCCGAGCTGGGCGGCGGCACGAGGCTGGAAACCATTCTGCGCGACGCCGACGAGATCGGCTTTACCGGCATCGAGCTTGGCGGGATTTTCCCGCGCGACGCGGCAACGCTGCGGCCGCTGCTGGGCGCGCACCACCTGGAACTGGCCGGGGGTTGGTTCGGGGGGCGGCTCCTCAGCCACGGCGTCGAGGCGGAGATCGCCCGCGCACGCGACCATCTGGCCCTGCTCGCGGCGATGGGCTGCACCGTGTTCATCTATGCCGAAGTCAGCAACGCCATCCACGGCGCGCGCGACATGGCGCGATCGGCCAGACCCCGACTTTCGAATGAGATTTGGAAGGTGTTCGGCGAACGGCTGACCGAATTTGCCGAAACCATCGCCGCCGAGGGCTTTCGCCTCGCCTATCATCCGCACCTGGGCACCGTGGTCGAGGGTCCTGAGGATCTGGCGGCGTTCATCGCCCACACCGGCGAGGCCGCCGGCCTGACCCTGGATACCGGCCATGCAACGCTGGCGGGTATCGACCCGATCGCGGTGATTGGCGCGCATCCGGGCCGCATTGCTCACGTGCACTGCAAGGATGTCAGAGGCGCCGTGTTCGAGGCGGTCAGGGTGCGGGAGATGAGTTTCCTGGGCGGGGTCCTGGCCGGCATGTTCACCGCGCCGGGCGACGGCGATCTAGATTGGCCGGCGGTGATGGGCGCGTTGGCGGCGATCGGCTATAGCGGCTGGATGGTCGTCGAAGCCGAGCAGGACCCGGCCATGGCCGATCCGAAAACTTTCAGCGCCATGGGCCTGGCGACATTGCGCTCGGCGGCGAGGGCCGCGGGGCTGGCCGTCGCAACGGGAACGGGTCGATGAGCAAACTTCTCGTCCGACAGGCCGTGCCTGACGCATCCGGCTGTGTGCTGGATATTACGCCAGCCAGCGCCGGCTGGACCTATGTCGGGTTCAGGCTTCTGCGGATTCCCGCCGGGGAGCAGATTCGCGGCGGCGAGGCGGGCCGAGAAGCCTGCCTCGTCGTCCTATCGGGCTGCGCGGACATCACGATCGGCGCGCGAACCTGGAATGAGCTTGGCGGGCGGGATAGCGTGTTCGCCGACGCACCGCCAGCGGCGGTCTATGCGCCGGCGGGAAGCGCCTACGCGCTGGTCGCCAGGACCGCTGTCGAACTGGCCGTGTGCACGGCGCCCGGCTCGCCCGGCCGCACGGCGCGGCTGATAGACCCCGCTTCGATGACCCGCGAGGTGCGCGGCGCCGGGACCAACCGGCGCTTCGTGCGCAACATCCTGTCCGAAGCCGAAGCCGCCGACAGCCTGCTGGTGGTCGAGGTGATCACGCCGGGTGGACACTGGTCCAGCTGGCCGCCGCACAAGCATGACACGGCCGCCAAGGGCCAGGAAACCGCTCTCGAGGAGACCTACTATCACCGGCTTTCGCCGCCCCAAGGGTTCGCCTTCCAGCGCGTCTACACCGACGACGGCGCGATCGACGAGACCGTCTGCGTCCACGACGGCGATGTCGTGCTGGTGCCGCGCGGCTATCACC
The DNA here is from genome assembly GCA_036511515.1 of Caulobacteraceae bacterium. GTDB lineage: Bacteria > Pseudomonadota > Alphaproteobacteria > Caulobacterales > Caulobacteraceae > Acaudatibacter. The sequence continues at coordinate 15,479 of DATCCB010000076.1, forward strand.
CTGTCGGGGCGCCCCATGGCTATGACCTCTATTATCTCAATGTGATGGCCGGCGCGGAACGCCGCTGGAAGTTCCGCAACGACCCCGTTCATGACTGGATCGCGCGCCGATAATTCTACTGAGGCGGAGGCGGGGCCTGGCGAGCGGCGTGTTTGGCTTCGCGGCGGGCGGCCATGGCCGATTGGCAATCGGCCGAGACTTCGCTGGCGTGGGCCTTCATGCACTGCATGATCCGGCCGCCGCCGTGTTCCACGCCGGCGCAAAGCCGCTGGATGTCCGCGCGACAGGCGCCGTGCATGGGGTTTGGCGGTGGAACCTGCCCGCTGGCCGCGCCAACAGAGATCAGGGAAAAGGCTGCGGTGGCGAAGGCGATCGAACGGAGCGTCATGAGATACCTCGGTTTTGGCGCACGCTGTCGTGCGTGAGCGCGTTTAGTCGGCTATTGAACGCCCGACGCTCGAAAATCCGTCGCGGTCCGCCTGGGCGCGCGGGCAAGAGAGAGATCGGCAGGCGACAATGGACTCGGCCAAAGGCGCTGATGAAGACGGTGGTGGGCCCGGCGTATGTCTGGTCATCGCCGACGTCGACGGCACGCTGGTCACCGAGGAAAAAGTGCTCACGCCAAGGGCCCGCGCGGCGGTGAAGGCTCTGGCCGAGACGGGCATAGCCTTCGCCATCACCAGCGGGCGACCGCCGCGCGGCATGGCCATGCTGGTCGAGCCCCTTGGCGTGACCACGCCGATCGCGGGTTTCAATGGCGGCGTGTTCGTTCATCCGGACATGAGCGTCCTGGAGGAAAACACCCTCAGCGGCGCAGTGGCGCGGGAGGCGGCCCAGCTGATCGGCGAGGGCGGCCTGGACGTTTGGGTCTATACGGCCAAGGATTGGCTGGTCCGCGACGCGGCCGCGCCGCACGTCGCCCGCGAACAGTGGACGGTGAAGTTTCCGCCAAAGGTCGTCGGTAACTTCGGCAAGGCGCTGGACGAGGCCGTCAAGATTGTCGGGGTCAGCGACGATCTGGAGCGTGTCGCACGCTGCGAGGCGACGGTGCAGAAGGCGCTGGGCGCCAGGGCCTCGGCCGCGCGCTCACAGCCCTATTACCTCGACGTCACCCATCCCAAGGCCAACAAGGGACAGGTGGTCGCCACGCTGTCCAGATTGCTGTCGGCCCCGCCCGATCGGATCGCCACCATCGGCGACATGCCCAATGACGTGCCGATGTTTCGCAAGGCCGGCTTGAGCATCGCCATGGGCAACGCCAGCCCCGAGGTTCAAAAGCAGGCCAGGTACGTGACTGCTTCGTACAATGACGAGGGCTTCGCCAAGGCGATCGAGCGTTATGTGCTCGGCGATGCGCGAACTGCCAACCCAAAGGAGACGACTAGATGAGCGCCAGGACGAGCGAGATTCTCAGCTGGTATGGGGCCGACAACCCGGGCACCCTGACCAATCTGTCCCGGCTGCTGAATCACGGGCGCCTCGGCGGCACCGGCAAGCTGGTCATCCTGCCCGTCGATCAGGGCTTCGAACATGGACCTGCGCGCTCGTTCGCGCCAAATCCCCCCGCCTATGATCCGCGCTACCACTTCGATCTGGCCATCGAGGCGGGCTGCAACGCCTTCGCCGCGCCGCTGGGCGTGCTCGAGGCCGGCGCGCGCGACTACGCCGGACAGATTCCGCTGATCCTCAAGGCCAATGACAACGACGCCCTGCGCGACGACGCCGACCCGGGCCAGGCCCTGACCGCCAGCGTCGACGATGCCCTGCGTCTGGGGGCGAGCGCCATCGGCTTCACCATCTATCCGGCCTCGGCCCATCAGATCGAGATGTTCGGCCAGATCCGCGCCTATGCCGAAGAGGCCAAGCAGAAGGGCCTGGCGGTGGTCATCTGGTCCTACCCACGCGGTTCGAGCCTCAGCAAGCCGGGGGAGACGGCCATCGATGTCATCGGCTATGCGGTGCAGATCGCCGCCCAGCTCGGCGCCCACATCATCAAGGTCAAGCTGCCAACCGATCACATCGAGCAGGACGCCGCCCGCAAGGTCTATGAGGCGTGCAAGATACCCATAGCCACCCAAGCTGAGCGCGTGCGCCACGTCATCGACTGCGGCTTCGCCGGCCGGCGGATCGTGATTTTTTCCGGTGGCGCCACCGTCGCCGACGACGGCGCACTGTTCGAAGAGATTCGCGCCATTCACCAGGGTGGCGGGTTCGGCTCGATCATCGGCCGCAACTCATTCCAGCGCACCAGGGCCGACGCCCTGAAGATGCTGGCGGGAGCGATGGAGATCTACGCCGGGCCGGCGTAACTATTGCGGCATGATGGGCTTTCACCTCTGACCTCGGATTGGCTTTGCGCCCCCTCCGTCACGGCGCTGATCGCGCCGCGCCACCTCCCCCGCAAAAGGGCAGGGGAGGAGTTTGTCTAAAATTCCTCACCCGCGCAGCGGGGGAGGGGGACCGCCCGCGACGCGGGTGGTGGAGGGGGCGCGAGGCGGCCGGATTCTCTACCTACGGCTTGAAGAGAGGGGTCGAGGCGAGGATCTCTTTCTCCTCGTCAGTCATCTCAACCGGGACATCGGCGAACAGCGGGGTGCTCAGATAGCGCTCGCCAGTGTCGGGAAGCATGCACAAAATCACCGAGCCTTCAGGCGCGTTGGCGGCGGTGCGCAGGGCCCCAGCGAAGGTTGCGCCCGAGGAGATGCCGACGAAAATACCCTCCTTGAGGGCCAGTTCGCGGCTCCAGTGAATGGCGTCGGCCCCGCTGATCGGCAGGACCTCATCGACAAGGGCCATGTCGACCGCGTCCCCCGTCAGCTTGGGAATGAAGTCGGGTGTCCACCCCTGCACGGGGTGGGGTTTCCACGCCGGGTGGCCCTCGGCCGCCGAGCCGTCCGCCTTGCGAGCCTGGGGAACACCGCTGGCCAGCAGCGGAGCGTCCTGCGGCTCGCAGACGATGATCTTGGTTTCCGGACGCTCTTTGTCGAGCACCCGGCCCACCCCTTTGAGCGTGCCGCCGGTGCCATAGCCGGTGACCCAGTAGTCGAGCCGCTCGCCCGCGAAATCGTCCAGGATTTCCCGGGCGGTGGTGCGGGAGTGCATGTCCGCGTTGGCTTCGTTCTCGAACTGGTGGGTCTGGAACCACCCGTGGGTCGTGGCCAGTTCGACGGCCTTGGCGACCATGCCGACGCTGCGCCCGGCGGCCGGGGTCAGCACCACCTTGGCCCCGAGGAATCGCATCAACCTGCGGCGCTCGAGGCTGAAGGTTTCGGGCATGGTGACGACAAGCGGATACCCCTTCTGAGCGCAGACCATGGCCAGGCCGATGCCGGTGTTGCCGCTGGTGGCTTCGATGACGGTCTGACCCGGCTTCAGCTGGCCCGATGCCTCCGCCGCTTCGATGACCCCCAGCGCCAGGCGGTCCTTGACCGAGCCCATCGGGTTGAACGCCTCGATCTTGACCCACAGGGTGACGTTGCGCGGCGCTAGGCGATTGATCCTGACCACCGGCGTTCCGCCGACCGTCTCCAGGATGTTCTGATATTTGCGGGCCATGCGAAGTCCTTCCTAAACCGGAACCCTGTGCTGTTCCTCGGCGGGCACCCCTGTCAAGGCGCCAGGCGCTTGGCGAACCACAGCACCTGCGGCGGAACGCCCGAGGGGCGCAGTTCGGTCAGCCCATGGTGGCGATAAAAGCCGATGGCCCGCTGATTGGCGACGCCGACCCCCAGGTGCGCGCCGTAAGCGCCGGCCCGGCGCATGGCGTTCAGCCATCGGTCGATCAGGGCGCCTCCGAGGCCCTGGCCCTGAAGGCGGGGCAAAAGGTTGATGTGAAGGTGGGCGGGAAATTCTTCCACGACACGGGTCGGGGCGTGGGGCGGATGGTAAATCAGATAGCTCAGCCGCTGGTCATGATCCCAGCCCTCGTGCGGCGTGGGATGCGGATCGCCATAAGTCGGCTTCAGGGTTGGCCACCATTCCGCTTCCAGCCGCGCCTCGAAGGCGCGGGTGTCCTTGCATCCGACAATATAGCCCCCGACCCCTGCCTCATCCTCGACCACAAAGGCGCTTTCCGGCTCTAGGCTGGCGTAAGGAGCGGCATAGACGTGGCCGACCAGCCTTGGATCGCGGTAGAGCCCTGTGGCGTCGGTTCCGCTCGCGCCGGTCTGGAGGGCGATGTCATAGAGCGCGTCCAGATCGGCGCCGCGATAGCCGCGAATCTCAACCATGGCCCGCTCTTGAAGAGGTCAGCCCGAGGATAGCCGATCTACCCGCGCACCTTGCCGCGAAACAGTCGGTAGGGCCAGCCGGGCGCCGCGGAGCCGCCTTCTACGCCAGGCGTGATGCGCGAAAGGCGCTCGGGGTTCCCTGTGACCGCGGGATCAAACGCCGGGAGTCGCGGACGATGTCAGTGTCTCCACCAGGCGGTCGCCTTCCCAGATCTCCGCGCCTTGGTAATGGGTGGATGAGGCAAGGCGCGCGCGCGCCAGTTCACTCGCCCGCGCGTCGCTGCTCACCGTAAGGGTATCCAGGGTCGGCACCGAATAGCGTCGATCGTGAATATACAAAATATAGGTCTTCAAGTAGCCCCCGCGCTCACCTTATAAAACGCTGCGGTGCGACCAATATTCCAAGCGCCCCTGTGGAAAGTGTCGGGTGGGCGACAGACGCGACAATAAATTCTCGCCTTCAAACTTGCGGCGCACGCCATCAATCCGACAGCGAGTTCCTCAAAATTGTCGATCTATTCAAGCGGAGAGGGGGATTCTGCGGCTCTTACGGCGGTCATCAGCCTGTCAGCCGTCAGCCGAGCGGCTTCGACCGTAAGAACGAACTCAATCGGAGCCTGGTCCGATTCAACGAGGATCTCGCCATCGACGACACGAACCTGGAAAGGGGTGTCGAAAGCGCCGCGGCGCGCGATAAGGGTCATCGGACGCTCCTCAAGGCATGACAACGGGCTGCCGGCCAGCGTTGTTCCACCGCTCTTGGGTCCGGGCGTCGGCAGGGGGTGGGCATGATCAACCGCAATCTGGTGCTCGCTGCGCTGGCCGATGCCGATCGCGCGGCCCTGAAGGGCGACATGCAGGAGGTCTCGCTGATTTCAGGCGATGTTCTTTACGAGCCGGACTACCGCGTCGAATGGGTCTATTTCCCCAACACGGCCGTGGTCTCGGTGGTCACGGTAATGTCCGACGGCCGAACGGTGGAGAGCGACACGGTCGGTTACGAGAGCGTGGTGGGCGTATTGGCGGCGCTCGGCGCTTCGGTGGCCATCAGCCGCACTTTCACCCAGATTCCGGGTTCGGCGACGCGGCTCTCGGCTGCGCGGTTGAGGCGCCAGGTCGACGAAAGCAGCGTGCTGCGCAGGCTGCTGGTGCGTCACTCGCAAGCCAATCTTGCTCAGGCGCATCAGTCGGTGGCTTGCAACGCCCTGCATTCGGTTAACCAGAGACTGTGTCGCTGGCTGCTGATGTCGCAGGATCGCACCGCTTCGGAAACCGTGCAGCTTACCCAGCAGTTTCTTGCGGCAATGGTCGGGGTTCAGCGGACGACGATCACCCAGGCCCTGAGCGACCTGGCCGGAGCCGGGCTGATCCGGCGCGGCCGCGGCCGCATCTTCATTCTCGATCGGGCCGGACTGGAGGCGCGCGCCTGCGAATGCTACCGCGCCGTTCGCGCCAACCTGGAGCGTCTGATCGGGCAGGCGCCATCGTGATCTGGTCAAGCCCGCAAAACCTCGGCTTGTGCCGAAGGGTGCGCCGTCCATAGCCACCTTTAGTCAGGGATCGGTAACACGCGCAGGCTTCGGTTCAGCGTCTGGACGAAACGGGCATGGGTGGCGCCATCGTCGACGTCTTCGAGCGTGCGCAGCATCGCGACGCGCCGGCCGCGCAGGTTTGCGACGGTATCGGCAAGAGTAAGCGCGCTCGACCACCGCACACCGGCGAAGGCGCGCCTAGCCAAAGAGGCGCCTCTCAGCCCTATCAGCCAATAGCCGCCGTCCGCCGCCGGTCCGATGACCGCGTCGGCTGCGCCCAGGCAGTGGAAAGCCGCGGCGATATCCCTCGCCCGCACGCCTGGCGCATCGCCGCCGATAACCACTACCGGGCCTTTCGGCAAACCGACGATCACCCTGGTGAGGCGGACGCCCAGCTCGCCCCGCCCCTGAGGCCTGCCGACCGCGCCCCTCAGCCAATCGCTGTGACCGGTTGGCGATGTCGCCACCCAGGTGCGCCAACGCCGGTCACGGTCGAGACGACGCAGAATTTCCTGAATGGCCAAACGCTGGAAACGGAGCGCGGCGAGATCCCCAAGCTCAGCGGCCAGCCGCCTTTTGCCCACTCCCCACGCTGGCCGACGGGTGAAGACCACCAGATGGCGGGCGCCTAGCGGTTGCTGCAACTGGCCCCGCCAAGAACGCAGAAACGCGCACAATGAGGATGGTTGAGCGCAACTTCACCCATCGATTCGGAGAGCGGCCCGCCCATTTCGAACCCAGAATCATACGGCGTCAGGGTGCAGGCGATGACCGCCGGACGCGCCGCCCCCTTTCGTTTCACCACCATGCGGCTCGTGGCGCACATCATCGATCGCGGCGAGATACCCAGGATGTCCCAACAGGCCTGCGAAATCTCGACAACGTCGGCGCGCGCGTCCATTTCCGGAAACAGCACCAGGCGCGCCGGATCGTTTACGTCCAGGACGATGTTCAGATCGTCTAGCAGCGCGGCGTAGCCGCCGCGGGCGAACGCCTGCGTTTCCCCGGCGAGCTGGCGACCGGCGATGGCGATCGAAAACCCGTTGTCCGACAGCCACTGGAGGCCATTGATGGCGGCGCGCCAGGCGCCCGCCCCGCGCTCGGCGTCGTGGATCGCTGCAGTATAATGATCAAGGCTGACGCGAAGAGTGAGGGCAGCCCCATGCCTCGCATTCAGGGCCAGCAAGTCAGCCTCGAACCGGCGCATCGGTCTCATGGCGTTGGTCAGCACGAGCACCTGGCGACCGCCCTCCAAAGCCGCATTCAGCATGGCGACGATCTCGGGGTTCATGAACGGCTCGCCGCCGGTAAAACCGATCTGCCAGGTCGCAAGGCCGAGCGAGGCGATCTCGCCCAGATAGTCGCCAACCTCGTCCGCGGTCAGGTAGACCAGGGCGTCATTGCGTGGCGAGCTTTCGATGTAGCAACCCACGCAGGTGATGTTGCACAGCGTTCCGGTGTTGAACCACAGGGTCTCCAGGCCCTCCATGGCGACGCGGGCGCGAGCCGCGCCGGTGAGCGTAAACTCACGATCGCTGAACTTGCCCGCCTGTAGCGGAAGGAAGTCCTGCGGCTGGAAAGGCGAGACGGCCAAAAGGCTTCTCGGTGGCAAATCGCATGGGAACCGGCCCGCTGGCATAACGCCAGCTTGCCGGGTCTCCAAGCGACGGCGGCCGTTCAGCTCAACCGGCTGTCGGGCGTCCGCCCTAGTCTGCGGTCAGTCGCCCGACGAACAGCCCAACCACGATGCCAATGGCGAAGGCGCTGGCGGCGGAGATGCCGATGACCAGCGCCGGCTCATCGTTGACCGCGGCCTTGATCTTGTCGCTACGCTCGGCCGCCCAGTCGCGGGCGCTGCCGGCGGCGTCGCCGGCCCAGTCGCGAGCGGCCGCTACCTTGTCCTTGATCGCGTCCGCCGGTTTCTGGCGGGGGGGTTCGGGGGCCGCATAGGCGCCCCCCGTCGGACTCTTGGAGGCTCCGGGCGGTGGGACGGTTCCAGTCATAGGGGCATCTCCTCAATTAGACTTGTAACAACACTCACGCGCGCGCTCGGTTGCACCGCTGCGGCGAACGCCTCAAGGCTGGGGTCCGGTGACCACCAGCCGACGACCGCGCAGATGATCCAGAACCCCGCCGGCGAGAGTAAGGGTGACGAGATCGAACACCGCGACGCTGTGTCCCGGATGGGCAAGAGCCAGGGCGATCGCGTGGCTCTCCTCGTCGACATTGCGCTCGGACATCACCTTGATCATCGGAAACGCGGCTAGGCATGCCTGGTCCACAGGGTTCACCGCCGTCGCCTTGACGACGCCTCTGGACCACGCTTGGGCCGTTGCGCGCATGGACCCCGCGCCGGCTTCCACGCTTTGCAGTTGGCTGGCGAGGCAGGCGCTCTGACCGGCGGGGCCGAGCGCGCCGGCCGCGGCGATCATCGGGCCGGAGTCATAGGCCCCGGCCGGCGCCTCCCGCACGCCCGCGTCGTGCGCCAGCTTACGGACGCTTGCCTCTATCTCGCCGACCTTCAGGTCGTTGGCCTTGAGAAAGTCACCCTGAAGCAACGCGCCGGCGACGGTGGGTTTCCAGCCCGCATAGTGACCGGCGTCCTTGCCCAGGCTCATGCGGATGGTGACCAAGCGGCGGCGAAGGGGGGCCGCCAGACCGTCCTCCATCGGTGTCGGCGAGCGGAGCGCTCCGGCCGTCCCGATCAGGCCGCCGAGGGCGCGGAGACCGCCGCGAGCCCGCGGCGCGACGATAAGTTCGTTCGCGCCGTGCAGGCGCTGGCGGACGACCTGCTGATCCCAGACCATGCCGCGCGGCGTCACCGCCGGTACGCCCAGGATCCACACTTCCGACCGATCCTGCGCGACCCGCCACCAGGACGGCGCCGCGGCGGCCGTCGTCGCGACCAGGACAAGCAGGGCCCCCAGGGCCGGCGCCCTCACGCGGCGCGGGCCTGGCTCTCCAGGCGGTAGAGCTCCCAAAGTTCCTTGCGGCTGAATTGCAGATGGGGCCAGAGGGTGAGCAGGGCCGTGCGACCCATTTCCTTTTCAAGGGCGTGCAGCCGATGGAGCTTTTCGCGATCCCCCGCCACCGCCAGGATGATCTCGCCGCCCTCGCGCGCCAGCAGCATCTGTTCGGCGCGAATGACCAGCTCGGTGTGCAGCTGGAGATAGGCGAACATATCGTTGACCACCGCGGCGTCGAACCGCTTGGCGAGATCGGCGATGAACCGGCCAGCCTCCGTCTGGGCGAAGGTGCCGTTACGCATCTCCTCAAGAACGTGTTCGTGCGATTTGAAGTCGGAAAGCAGCCACTTGTCCGCCGAATGTTCGGATTTGGCGAAGATCAGCAGCAGGGTGAGCGGCACGACCAGCAGCGTCACCATCATGGTCATGACCGGCGCCCCGGGAAAATGGTTGAACGCCGCGTGCAGGACGATGGCCGCCGCCAGGCCGGGCAGATAGAGACTGGGATTGAGCTTGGCGTGGCGCTCGGTCAGCGATTGGGCAAGGACCCCGAAGATCGCCGTCGCGCCGCCGTGCATAACCGCGGTGCCAAAACCGCGGACAAGCCACACGCCGATGTTCGCCTGCGGAAACAGGTGCAGGTAATAGACGTTTTCCAAAAGGGCAAACCCGGCGCCGATCGAAAATCCGACGATGGCGGCATCGACCATGAACCCCAGGCGGTTGCGGCTGAACAGATAGATCATCAACGAGGCTTTCAGCACCTCCTCGACAATGGGAGCGACGTATCGGCTGTAGTCGGTGAAGCCGATCGGCAGTCCGTCGAGCACGTGGCCGTTGATCACATAGCTTGCCGCCGCCAGCGCAGCCCCAGCGCCGAGCGCAATCAGGACCATGGAAAAGCTGACCAGCTTGAACGCATCGAGCCGGTGGAACACGACCAGGAAAACCAGCACGGGCGCCAAGGCGACCGGGGCCTTGAGGAAAAAGTCCGTCACCTTGGGCTGCCTGAGTTGGTCGGACGCATCATAGGATTTTCAGCGACAACAGGAATTCGCCGCTTCGCCGCCGATCCTGACCAAATCCCTCGGCGTAGCCAACGGAAAAGGTCATCGGCAGCCGCAGGGCGACGGTGAAGTTCCAGTCGAGTTGCCCGCCGGCCGTTCCCAGCACATGCGCGCCGCCGGCGACCGGATCGACAGCCAGCAAACCCGCGAACAGGGCTGGCCGCGCCGAACTGAGGAACAGGCTGGGGACACCGACCTCGCTGAACCGGACCGGCGGCAGGTTGAGTTCCAGCAGCGACTTGAAAAACCGCCTGGCGCTGATCGCGTCGATGCCAAACCCGGGAAAGCTGTCCCATTCGCGATAGTGTTTAACCTCGCCGTCATCGACATAGTTGTTTTCGAACGAGCCGAGATAGAACTGGCTCAGGGGATCGGTGGAATCTCCCCCGGCGATGCCGACGGCGTTGTAGAGCCAGACCGACGAGTGCGGCCATGGAAGTCCGACGCCATAGTCGAATCCGGCGTGAGCCTGCGGAAAGTTTTCGCCGTGGGAATAGTCGTCGGTGACCACGACATTCCATCGCATGCCCCGCTCGTAGTCGACCGAGCCCAGGGACCGGTCAGTGTTGGAGTAGCGGAGCGCCGCGTTTACTTCTGTGATCGTGCCGTCCTCGCTGGCCAATATGTTCTGCGCTCCCGGCAAGGTGTCCAGGCCCGTGTAGAAGGCCGCGCTCGACGTGAAATCGAGCTGCCGTGGCGGATCGTAGATAAAGGAATTCTTGTATCCGACGATGAAGGCGTCGCCCTTGCGGCTTCGATCGATCGGACCGAACAGGTCGTAGAAATTGGCGTCGTTGTGCCAGTAGCGATAGCTCCAGTGCAGGTCGTGAAACTCGAGATCGGCATGCAACCGCTCGCCAGACGGCAGCGTGGAGCCCGGCGTGTAGCTCAAGGTGGCTAGAAACTGGTTGAACTGCATGGGATCTTCGAAGATCGCGTGCACCCCAACCGCCGGATGGGTCTTGTAGCCTTCGACGACTGGATAGATGGCGGCCAGTTTGATTTCGTCGAGCGGGACGTAGTGATCACGTCGGGTAATCATAGAATCCAGCGGCACGCCGGCCGGCGAACCAACCGCCCAGGTCTTGACGATCGGATGCTGCTCGGCGACCTGCGCGCCCAGGAACTTGATTGCGCCCAGATCATCGAGCGGCTTGGGGTCGATCAGTTCGGGCACGAAGCCCTGACCGGTGTACTCGAAGACGATCAGCGAGCCGTCGGCGCGCGGGATGGGTCTAAAGAAGCCCGTGGATGCGTTGGTCAGCGCCTCGATCTTGTTTGTGGCGATCTCGAACCGGTAGATATTTGAAACGCCCGTGTAATAGGAACTGCCGTAGAGGTAGCGCCCGTCTGGCGAAAATACGAAACCCTCCGGCATGGCCGAGCCTTGCCTGAACTGGGCGACCGGCGTGGGTTCCTCATCATTGGAAAGTTCGGCGGTCCTGAACACGCGCAGCCACTGATCGCCATTGATCTCTCCCACCGACGCCGAAAGCAGCTGTCCGTCGGGCGAAACGTCGAGATCGAAGGGAATCTCGCCATAGGGAAACGTATGGACCTGAGACCAGGAGGTATAGGGCGGCGGGATGTGGACCAGGGTTACGAGGCCATTGAGATGGCGCAGGCCCCACAAGGACTTGTCCTGCCGATCATAGACAATATCGCCGATGCGGCCGCCCTTGATCAATTCTCGGGTTTTGCCCGTTACTGGATTGATCTCCATCAGATTCCGATAGGCGTAGTTGTTGGTCGTGTACCAGGCGCGATTGTCATCGGGATCGTAGGCCAGTGAGGTCACACGATAGAGCATCGCTCCCTTGATGTCGGCCAGCTTGCGATCGATGCCGGTTCGCAGCGAAAGCACGCCGACATGGGCGATGATCCCGGTTGGCCTGAAGGCGCCGATGAGACTATCGGTTTTCGGATCGTAGAAGGCGCGCGACACCGAGCCTAGCGCCTGGGGAGCAAGGCGGTGACCGGGAGTCAGGGGAGAGCTGGCCACCGACTTGAGATTGTCATGCTGGAAGCCGTGTTCCCAGACGATCCAGTCAGCCCAGACCGAGTCAAGTGACTTGCCGAACACCCGCTTGAACTGCACCGAATAGTAGCCGGCGCTGCCTTCGTCCCGGCGCAGCCACGCGATGACCTTTTCCGGCGAATAGGTGAGCGCCAGATAGCTGAAGAAACGGGTGCCATAGAGGTATTCGTTGACGCCAACCTGGAAATCGATCGAGGTGCCTTCCGACTCGAGGCCAAGAGGCGAAAAGAAGCGGGCATTGTCCCGAACCATCGCCCGGAAGACCATCTCGTCGTAGCCGCCCTGGGCGCGCCCGAAACCGCCGGCCATCCATGTTTCCATGAACACCGCGCTGCCTTCCAGGTACCAGCGCGGCACGTTGACACGCGGAGTCGCCAGATAGTTGTAGAGGATCGACTCGGGGTGGTCTTCCAACGGCATAGGCTTGCCATGAAAGATTCGCCGCCAGAGCGCGTCGTTCTTATTCCACACATCCATCGTCGCTACGTGGACGAGTTCGTGATTCATCAGGGCGTAAAACCGATCGCCGGCGCTGAATGTTTCAAACGTCTGGCTGAGCGGTCCGATATCGATGAGCAAGGCGTTGTTGGGCGACGCTCTCGCGGCGGCATTTCCGTAGTCGCCGAAATCCTTGAGCAGGACCGTCGTCTTGTCCCAGGGCTTCCAGCCGAACGTGCGCTTCTGAAAGGCGAAGGAGTTCTCGAAACTGCGCGCTATGTGGGGCGTGAGATAGGTTTCGGCCGGATCGAAGTAGAGCAGCTGGAGATCGTTCGTCTCCAGGCGGCTGAGGTCGATGGCGGGCGGAGCATGGGCTGGCCTGGTGGAGCCGGTCGAGGGTCCGTTGGGTGGTTGGGTCGGCTCCCCTCTCTGGGTCGGCGCGGGCGGCAGCGTCTGGGTCGGCGCCTCGATCTGAGCCACGGCATGCCCGGCGATAAGCGTCAGGCAAATCGTCAGGCATGCAAACCCTGTGCGCATGGCCGCCCCCCCAAACTACGCGGGCCCCCTAGGCCGGCTCGCCTGCCCGCGACGCTCTCAAACGCCGATCGCGCGGCCAAGGTGCCGCGCGATCATGCCGCATGACAAGGGCTAATTACTCAGAGCGCATGGCCTTGGCGAATCCGGCGCTGCTCATCATCGCTCCGAATGACGGGCTGGAGGCCAGGGCCATGAACGCCGGTTGATTGGCGAGAGCCGCGAAGGCCTGCGAGTTGCGGGCCATTGCGGCAAAAGCCTGGGGATTGCTGGCCATGGCCGCGAAGGCTTGTGGCTGTTGCGCCATCGCCGCGAAGGCCTGTGGGTACTGGGCCATGGCGGCGAAAGCCTGGGAATTCATCCCCTGGCTAGCCATTCCCTGACTGGCCATGCTGGCCGCCGCAGCCTGGGCCTGGAAGGCCTCCGCGCTGCGAGCCATGGACGCGAACGCCTGGGAGTTGCGCGCCATCGCCGCAAAGGCTTGCGAATTGGCCGCCATGGCTTGGAACGCCTGGGCGTTGGACGCCATGGCCGCGAAAGCCTGGGCATTGCTGGCCAAGGCCTGGAAGGCTTTGGCGTTGCTGGCCATGGCGGCGAAAGCCTGCGGATCGCGGGCCAAGGCCGACATGGCGGCCGAGTCGCGCGCCATCGCCGCAAAGGCCTGAGGATGGCTGGCCATGGCCGAAAAAGCCTGGGGCGTCTGGGCCGCGACCGAAAATGCTTTCGCGTCGCTGGCGAAGGCGCCGAAGGCCTGCGGATTGGCGGCCATGGCGGCGAAGGCCTGAGGATACCGGGCCATGGCCGCGAACGCCTGGGGATGACTGGCCATCGCCGCGAAGGCCTGCGGTTGCTGGGCCATGGCCGCGAAAGCCTGAGAGTTGGCCGCCATCGCCGCAAACGCCTGCGAGTCGAAATGAGACCCCATGCCTTCGCCTCTGGCCTGAGCGTCGAACGCCTGGGAATTCATCCGCGAGCCAAGGCCTTCGCCCCTTGCCTGGGCGTCGAAGGCCTCTGCGCTTCTGGCCATGGAAGCGAATGCCTGGGGTTCGCGCGCCATGGCCGCGAAGGCCTGGGAGTTGGCCGCCATGGCGGCGAAAGCCTGGGAGTTGGCGGCCATCGCCGCGAAAGCCTGAGAATCTCTCGCCAAGGCGGCGAAGGCCTGGGCGTTGTTGGCCATCGCCGCGAACGCCTGGGGATCACTGGCCAAGGCGGACATGGCCTTGGAGTCGCTCGCCATGGCCGCGAAAGCCTGCGAGTTCGAATGCATCGCGGCGAACGACTGCGGGTTCGCGGCCGCGGCGGCGAAGGCCTTGGCGTTGTTGGCGAATGCGCCGAACGCCTGGGGATTTGCGGCCATGGCTGCGAATGCCTGAGGGTGGCTGGCCATGGCTGCGAAGGCCTGCGGATGACTGGCCATGGCGGCGAAAGCCTGTGGCTGGCTGGCCATGGCCGCGAACGCCTTGGAGTTCGAAGCCATGGCGGCGAACGCCTTGGCGTTCATGCCTTCCGCGGCGCTCGACATCGAACGGAAGTTCTGAGCGCTGTGAGCCATCGCCGCGAACGCCTGCGGATTACTGGCTAGGGCCGAAAAGGCCTGGGGCGCCTGGGCCATGGCGGCCAGGGCCTGGGGGTTCTGAGCCAGAGCCATGAACCCGGGATCCGAAGCCATGGCCCGGAAGGATGGGTTCTTGATCATCATTTCAAAGGCGTCGGTCTGCATCAGCATCGGCACGGTGTTGTCGGCGAGAACGACGTCCGAATTCGAGATCTGGCTGGCCCGGTAGCGGTCGGCGGCGACGATGGTGCCTGCCGTGTGGGCGCCGTTGGGCGGGTTCATCTGGCCGACGAAGAATACGGCGCCGGCAATCACGACCAGGCTGGCGCCGGCAATCCAGAACTTGCCGTTGCTGGAAATTCTCGATGACATTTTCCGCTCCAATTCCATGAGGTGCGCCTAGATGTGGCCATGATCGCCGCAAAGTCAACACAATCTGCCGATTATCCCGAAAACCTAGATCACGCCTCGCGAACGCAGCGCTTCGAGGTGATTTGCTGGACGCCATTTACCGTCAGGCATGTTAGCAAAGCCAGCGGGCGAACGTCTGCTGCGATTTCTTGGGGGCGCGTGGGGTGGCAAGTTCAGCGATCGCGTTGATGGTGAGCCTGCTCGCCGCTGGCCCCCCCGCGGCGGGCGATGCGCCATTGTCAAATGTCGATCCAACGGCGGTGTTGAGGCCTTCGCCGACCGAATCGGCCCCTATCGAGATCCCGCAGCTCACGGCCAAGCCGCCGACCGAAGACCTGACGCCCCGCTTTACCTTGAACTCCGTCGCGTTCGATGACGCTCACGCGGTTTCCGAGGCCGCCCTCGAACCGGCGTGGGCGTCTTACCGAAACAGGGCCGTGAGCCTGGCCGACCTCAGCGTCATCGCCATGCGAGCGGAAGCGATCTATGCCAAACACGGATTTCCATTCGTCGCGGTGGTGGTCAATCCTCAGCAGGTGCGGGGCGGCGATGTCCGCTTCAAAGTCATCGAGGGACGAATCGCCGATCTGACCGTGCTGGGAACCGACCCTGTCGGTCGGCGCCAGGCGACCGCGGCGTTCGAGCCGCTCGTGGGCCGCATGCCGCTGAGCGCCGGCGATGTCGAGGGCGCATACGAGCACGCCAAGGCCATCCCCGGCCTCGCGGTCGCCGGCGCTCTGCGCCGCGGCGATGTCCGCGGCGGCATCGACCTGGTTGTTCAGGCCAAACGCGAAGAGTGGCGCACCTACGCCAACGTCAACAATCTCTATCCGGACGCCCTGGGCCCCTGGGGCGCTTTGGTCGGCGTCGATCATTTCGGCGGCTCGGCCTATGGCGATCAGACCTCCGCGCAGTTCTACCACTCGCTGGCCGGCGGTCCGCAGACCGTCGTTCGGCTGAGCCACGCACAAGGTCTCGATCCCGAGGGCACGACCCTCTCGGTGATGGCTCTGGGCGCCTGGGCCGAGCCGGGCCGCGCGGTCGCGCCGCTGCAGCTGGCCACCAATGTCTTCGACGCCAGGGTGGCGCTCTCCCAGCCGATCCTCGAACGCCTAGCTTATTCACTCAGCGCCGCGGCGGCGTTCGAGATCGACAACCAGAAGACCGAGGTGTTCTCCCGGATCGGTCTGACCGACGACAAGCTGCGCATCGTCAGTCTTTCGGCGGCGGGCGAGCGACGATTCGCCGACGGCGCCCGCGTGGCCTTCACCGCCGAGATTCGCCAGGGTCTTGGAATCCTCGGCGCCAGCCATCGGGGCGACCCTCTGCTCTCAAGGCTGGGCGCCAATCCCGACGCGACGGTCGGCAGATTCAGCCTGGAAGGTCAGAGCCCCGCCTATCATAAGGTCACCGTCGCCCTGCGCACCGAAGCCCAGGTCGCCAGCGCGCCTCTGACCACGCCTGAACAATACGCCGTCGGCAACCTATCCATCGGCCGCGGCTATCAGCCGGGAGCAAATTTCGGCGACGACGTGGTGGCCGCCAGCGGCGAGGTGCGACTTGGCCCCTATCGCGTGCTACAGAAGCTGCTGCTGTCGCCCTTCGCATTCTATGACAGTGTCCATCTTTGGACGCACACGCCGGGCGCGGCGATGAACAGGACTCTTTCGTCGACCGGAGTTGGCGTGCGAATCGATACCCCAAACCA
The DNA here is from genome assembly GCA_036511515.1 of Caulobacteraceae bacterium. Taxonomy (GTDB): domain Bacteria; phylum Pseudomonadota; class Alphaproteobacteria; order Caulobacterales; family Caulobacteraceae; genus Acaudatibacter. The sequence goes on from DATCCB010000076.1 coordinate 31,957, forward strand.
GGCGCACATCGACCTGACATACGCGGCGCCGCTCGACCCGCCGCTTGGCCTGGGTGAACACACGCCCCACGGAGTGTTGCTGGTCAATGTGACATTCGGATTGAACGGGGTGCTCAGCGCCATCAATCACCGCCTCCCCGGGGGAGGTTTCAAATGATCCGTGGCGCCCGCCCGTGGCGACAGATGTTTCTCGGCGCTGGGTTGTCGGTCGCGGCGCTCGTCGCTCCATTGGCGGGCGTGGCGGCCCCGGCCCTTCCCCAGGGGCCGACGATCGCCGGCTCGACGGGCGCGCCGGGGGCCACGTTCGACACCAGCGTCGCCAACACCCTGAACGTCAATCAAAGCACTTCGCGGGTGGTCATCGATTGGCGATCGTTCGACATCGGCGCCGGCGACACGGTCAATTTCCATCAGGCTGCCCAATCCTGGGTCGCCTTCAATCGCGTGACTGCCGATCCGACGACCGGGCTAAGCCCGCTGTCGACGATCGCCGGTACTGTGAACGCCCAGGGCGGCGTATGGCTGTTTTCCACGGGGGGGATACTTTTCGGGCCCACGGCCGTGGTCAATGTCGGCTCCTTCGTGGGCATTACCGGGCCCCTTGGAAACAACAACGATGTCAGTCAGCTGCTCAATCCAGACACCAATGGTGTGACAACGGTGGCGATCGAGCCCGCGGTCGCCGCGGGAATCGAAAATATTACCGTGCAGAGCGGCGCCCAGATCAATGCGGCCAGCGGGTTCGTCGCGCTGCAGGCTGAGACGCTGGTTCAGGACGGCGCTGTCACCGCTTTCGACGGGGTCGAATACCTGGTTTCGCAAGCCGGACAGCTCCAGTTCACCACCGACGTGGCGGGCCAGCAGCTGCTTCCCGCCTCGGTAACGCCGGTCGTGGGGGTCGATCGGCCCAGCTTCACCCAAGCGGGGAGTTCGTCCGGCGCGTGGGTAGGCATCGATGCGCCTGGAGGCGCCTTGCAGGCCGGCTATCACACGCTGATCAACGTCGGCGGGGAAATCCAGGCCAGCGGCATCAAGCCCGGCACGACCGATGAAGGCATCGTCTTTCTGGTCGGAGGCGCCCAGGGACCGGCGACCCCGGGCGCCACCGACTCGAGCATCGGCGTCGATGCATCCAGCGCGACTCTCACCGCGACGAACGGGCTCCTGATATTGACCGACAGCGCCAGATTGGGATCGACGATCCTCGGCGGGCCGCTGGATGTAGAGACCTATGGCGATATCGCCATCGTCGCGCCGGTCACGGTCGGCGCGGGCGCACAGCTCAACAGCGCCCGCGGAGCGGTGGCCATCGACGCCAACCTGACTGCAAATCAGGATATTGGCGCGGCAGGGCAGACCATAAGCGTGGGGCCAAACGTGACGGTGCGGTCGGACTCGCTGGGCGCGGGCAACGGCGGGATCGTTCTGGGCGCCGTGGGGGATGTGGTCGCAGATCCGACCTCCCTCTTGATTGCCGGCATCCTCGCCGCGTCGCCGACGGACAACGTCACCGTCAATGCCGGCCTTGGCCCCCAGGGCGGGAACCTGAGCGTCGGATCGGTCTCCGGCGTCAACCTGTTCATTCACGCCCAGTCCAGAGCGGTCCCAGGAGAAGGCGCGCTGACGCTGGCGGGAACGATCGTTGGAACCGCCTCGATCCTGGCCTACGTCGATGACGTCACCGATGCGAACAATCCAACCGGGCCCCTGCAGATCCTGGGCGCCGTCTCGAGCAGCGGCTTCATCGACATCGAGAATCTCGGGACGGGCGCCATGGTCGTCGGTCCCGGCGCATCGGTGCAGAGTTCTGGCGATCAGGTCTTCCTCACCGACGGGGGCGACACCACTTTCGAGAGCGGCGCGCGGCTGACCGGCGTGTCATTCTTCGACCACACGGCCGGGGCCCTGACCATCGCCGCCGGCGCCAGCGTGACGACGACCGGGACCTCCCGCGCGCCCAGCGCGCCCTTGATCCCTTTCGGCGGCGAATTCCAGCGGTCGTCCGGCCTCAATCTGGCAGCCGGGACCCTGAACATCGCCGGGTCGGTGACCGCAGGAACGCCGGCCGCGCCGGACGACATCTACATCGAGGTTCTTGGCGCCGGGCCGGCGACCATTGGCGGATCGGGGGGCGGGGCCGGGTTTGACCTGACCAATGCCAGTTTCAGCCACCTCAGCGCCCGCGACGTGATCGTCATGGGTGGCCCCGGCGAGGCGGAAGGCCCAGGCGCGGACCTGACGGTCGATGATCTGAGTCTCGATTCCGGCAAAATCTCGGCTCTTTGGCTTGGAACCGCCAGCGCCAATTCGATCACCGTCTCCGGCGCGGTCACCCAGACTGGGAGCGGCCCCGTCGATGTCCAGATCGGATTCGCCCGCCAAGGGGCGGGCGCCGCTGGCGGCCTGGATGGGTTCATTCCCGGACAGATCGACATCACCGGCGCCCTGGGGTCATCGTCCGCCCCTCTGGGCGGGGTCGATCTGATCGCTCGCGGCGATATTCTGGTCGGCGTCCCGACTTTCGTCGCCGCCGCACAGGCGGACGCCAATTTCGATGCGGTCAAGCAATCGAGCGCCTTTGCCGCGAGCCAGGGCCAGGTGTTCCTGGCCGCTGGAGCACTGCAGCTGAGCGCCCAGGGCCGGATCATCCAACAGAACACCGCGCCCTCCCTGCTCTCCTTCGCGGGCCTCGACATCGGCGCGCCGACGTCGGGCCGTCCACTGATCGCGGTCCCCGCCGCATTGGAAGGCCAATTGATCGGCGGCGTCTGGACGGCCGATTTCTCCGCTGGGCCGAGCCGTATCGACCTTTTCGGCGCATTGACCACAGCGGGAGGCCGCATCGTCGACGATCTCTCCGCCGCCCAACTGCCCGATCTGCTCGCCCCCCCGATTGCGACGCAGGTCGCCTATCGCATCAACACCTGCGAGTTCGGCCAGGTCTGCTCGCCGCCGACAACGGCGATCCAGTTCGAGCCCCCACCCGATTCGGAGGCGGCCGCCCAGGCGGCGGCCCAGAGCGGATTCATCTTCGGCGGCGTGCGGCCGACCAATGTGTTTTCGGCCTTGACCCAGGCGTCGACGCAACAGGACGACGATCGCCTCGGCGACGCCAATCCGTTGACGGAGGCCGGCAATGGCGATCTGGCCGCGGGCGGAAGCGCCGGTTGCACGCCGCGCATCGATCCAGACAGGAAATGCCAGTGAGCCTGCGCCCGTTTTGGCCCCCTCTGGCGTCGTTGGTGGCGATGCTAGGCATCGTCGCCGCGCCGCAAGCTTCCCTCGCGGCCCAAAGCGGAGACTTCGGCCTCGGGTCGAACGCGGAAAAGCAGGCCTGTCGCGCGACCGAACGGTTCGATGCACCCAGGGGCGCGCGCGCCGTCGACATCTATTGCGGACAGTGGGAGCGGCCATCTGGCCATCTGACCCTGGCCCCGGCAAGCCGCCAGCAGAGCGCGATGGCCGCTCTGGCTGAAGGCTGCCAGGGTGACCAGACCGCTCTGCCTTCAAAGGAGTTCACCTCGCTTCGCCAGGTCGCCTGCGCGTCCAACGTGGAAGGCGCGCCGCCTGGCCCACGGCGTTTTGGCCTGATCGCCATGCGCGGCAGCGTGATTCTCACCGGATCGGCCTACCCGGCCGACTGGGCTCCGCTGGTCGAGGCGGCGCGGGTGCTGAGCGGCGCCACGGCCCGGGTCGCCGCGGCGGAAACCGACACAGCTTCGACCCCCGGACTGCGCGAAATCGACGCCGTCTACCCCGAGGGGGCCCCCGGTCAGGGGGCTGAGGTCAACTACGAACTGCTGCGGCGGCGCGCTTTCGAACACAATGTGATCTGGAGCTTCGCCAGTTCCGAACAGGACTTTGAGGCGTTATTGCGCGCGCACGACGCGATCAGTCCCGAAGACGTTCAGGGCCGCGCCGAAATCCTGGCCGAGATCGGCTTGAACCTTTCCGATGCCGGGCGTTTCAGCGAGGCTGCCGACTCCCTCGATCGCGCGGAGGCGGAGGCGAAGTCGGAGAAAGGCGTCTTGCTGGCCAGCAAGATCGAAAACTACCGCGCGCTGGACCAGCTCAACCAGAGACGGTACGCGCGCGCCCTGGCTTTGGCCCTCGCGGCGAACCAGCTGCGCGCGACCAGTGGCGGCGAGGGCGCCGGGGCGGCCGTCTCGGCTACCGACTCCCGCGCCATCGATCGGGCGACGCCGGCGGCTCAGCGCAATCTTCTCATTCAGTTCGACGAGGCGACGCCGCAGGAAAAGCTGGCGGTGTTATCCGCCCAGGGCTTTTACATTGCCGGGGTCGCCGCGCGCGCGCTGGGCGACCCGCAAGCTGCGCACTACCTCGATCAGGCGTCCGGGGAATTGTCCCAGGCGCAGTCGCCGCCGGCGTGGCTGTCGAGCGCCATCGCCAACGAGGAGGCCGAGATTCGGCTCGCCAACGGCGACTATGCCGGCGCCGCGGCGCGGGCCCGCGCAGGGTTGATCCAGGTCCGGCTGATCGCCCCCCAGACGCGCAGTGAGGCCCACCTGCTGCTCACCTTTTCGCGCGCGCAAGCGGGCTTGGGCCGGACAGACGAGGCGTTGGCCAGCGGGCGCGAAGCGATCCGAATCTTCGCCCACCAGCTCGAAGAACCTGGCTTGCCCGCGGACGTGGCTAGCGGCCAGCTCGACCTGTTGCTCAGCCAATGGGCTCGCGCGGCTGATCCGAAACTCGCGGCAGAGTATTTCGAGACGCTGGCGCTGGTGTGGGACGGGGCCGCGGCCCGATCAGCCTCTCAGCTGGCGGCCCGGCTCGCCCTGCAGGGGGTCGGCGCCCAGGCCCGAGCCTATCAGGACGCCGAGCGCGCCTACCGCGCCGCGCTCGCAACCCGCCAGAGACTGGCGGTCGATCCCAACGCCACCCCCGCTTCGATCGACCAGGCCGAGGCCCAGATCAAGGACACCGTCCAGCGCTATGCGACGGCGGAGAGCAACCTTCGCGCCGCGGCGCCCGGCTATCTGGAACTTCTCAATCCCACTGCCTCTACCTCCGACCTCCAGGGAGTGCTTGCGGAAAAGGAGGGCTACCTGCGCATAGTCATCGCCGAAGGCGGCGGCTACGGAGCCCTGGTCACACGCGCGGGCGTGCACCCGTTTCGCATCGCCATGACCGCGCGGCAGATAGAAGAGGCCGCCGGCAAGCTCCGCGCGAGCACCGCCTTCCATGGTCGGACACTGCCCAGTTACGACATCGCCGACGCGGCCACGCTCTATGCTGGCCTGATCGGGCCGATCGCGGCGGATATCAATGGACTCGACACCATCGACATCGATGTTTCTGGGGCCTTGGCCTCCGTGCCCTTCGCCGCCCTGGTGGAAAGCGCGCCCCAAGGCGAGGCGGCGCGCAAGGTCGCAGAGGACGAGGATTACAGCGACGTCGACTGGCTGGCGCGCAGGGTGGCCGTGACAAACGCCCTGGGACCCGCCTCCCTGGTGCGCTTCCGCAAGAGCCAGGCGACGCGCGCCCCGGCCGCCCATGAACTGGCCGCCTTTGGCGATTTCCGGCCCGATCCGGACGCCGCCGCCGCCCGGATCGCCGCCGATCACGGACTTTCAGCGGGTTGCCAGAAAGCAATCGCCCACGCACTGGCCACGCTCGGCGCACTGCCGGACACCGCCGACGAGGCCAGCGATGTCGCCAAGGCGTTCGACGGCAAGAGCCGGGTGCGTCTTGGCGCTGAGTTCACCGACGTCGATTTTCTGCAGGATCCCTGGGTCGGCCAGGCCGATGTGATCCTGCTGGCCACTCACGGGGTGCTTGGCCTGTCATCCTGCTTCGCCGAACCGGCGCTGCTCACCTCGCTTGGCTCGACCGGCGATGGCTTGATCGAGGCCTCGCGCGTTCTCGACCGCAAGCTCAACGCGCGGCTGGTGATTCTCTCGGCGTGTGACACGGCCGGTGGCGGTGTCGCCGACGGCGGGGAGGCCCTGAGCGGACTGGCGCGGGGCTTTCTCTACGCTGGCGCCGCAGCGGTGCTGGCCACCGAGTGGAAGGTCGATTCGGCCACATCGGCGGCCGAGGTCGGCGCCTTCCTGGCAGCCGCCGAAAAACCCGATCAGTCTTTGTCCCTGGCCTTCGCCGCCGCCCAGCGCAGCGTCTTCGCCTCGGCGGAGACCGGCCATCCCTTCTACTGGGCGGCCTTCATTCTGGTCGGCAACGGCCAAGCCTCGATCAGTCCGGCAAAGACCACCGTCGCCGCCGGTGCGCCGCCGGCCTTGTCGATGGCTCAGGCGCCGTAGCTCTCGATCAGCTTAAAGACGCTTTCGCGATCCAGGCCAGTGGTGGGCGCATCGTTGAGCACCTGCTCGGCCTGGAGCGACCAGGTGTCCGAGTTGTTTCGCGCCAGATCGGCGGCGCGGGCGGCCGCCTGGACCTCACGATCGGCAATACCGTCGTAGTCCGGCGACAGCGGCGGCCTGTCGGCCACCACGGTCACCTTGGCTTCCACCTTGGCGCCGCTACTGTCGGCGGCCTCGAGCACATAGACGCCCGGGGCCAGATTCAGCCTGGTGAGGACGATGTCGTTGCCGGCCCCGGCGGCCTGGCTGAGCACCGATCCGGCCCCATCGAGAAGCTGCACCTTGTAGGCGCCGACGCCGCCGTCGATGCGCACCAGAAGATTCTGAGATCCGGCGGCAAGGTTCTGATGGCCCGACGCCAGGCTGGTCAGGGCGAAGCCGAGCGCCGGGCCGGGGCCCCTCAGCCTCACGTCCCACGGCTGGCGTTTCATGTCCGGCAGCAGGTGATCGCTGACGTTACGATAGGCGTTGCCTGCCAGGGTCGGTGGGCCCTTCCTGGCGACAACGGTGTAGGACTCACCGGCCTGGACCTTTACCGTCGCCGCGCCATCGATCGACAACGTCGCCGCGGCGCCATTCTGTGCGTGGATGGTGTCGGATTCGCAGAGTACCTCGAGCACCCGCGGCCGCGCGACCGGCGCGCGCTGGCCGGCCGAGCCCACGCGAAGGATGACGATATCCTGAGGCTTGCCGACAATACGCGTGATCACGCCCGCGCCTGCGCAGGCCGAGGCGGTTCCAGCCATGGCCGCAAGGGCCAGGCTCACGACCCCGGCCGTGCCCCACTTGTTGATGCTCATCGGTGCATGTCCTTGAAAACCCGCCGGCCCAGGACCGGACTTTCCTGCCGCAATCGTAACACAGTTCGTCGGCCACACCTAAAAACGTTGCGCGCGCCTGACCGCGGGCGGAGCTCTCACCTCAACCCAGTCAGCCAGATCGCGCGGCGGAGCGTTCCGGAGCAGTCGGGGGTTGATCTTGATTTTTTCCCAGCAAGTTCTCGTCGTCCCCATGCAGGGCGAAGTGATAGACGTTGTGCATCAGCCACTTCTCCAGGTTCGACGGATGGGTGACGGCGCTCTCTCCCTTGGGCGAAAAGGCCTCCAGCGCCACCTCGACGCCGCGCGCCGCGAAATGATCGTTCATCCACGCCGCCACCTGACGCTCGCAGTCCTTGTCCTCGACCACGAAGCGCCAGCCGACACCGCCCAGCGCGCCATGGGAGCCCAGGAACGGTTCGGCGGGCTGATGATCGCCGTCGCCGCGCCAGGTCAGTCCGGTGTTGCCGAACATCGGCCGGATGGGATTTTCGAAGCCGCCCACCAGACCGCCGCGCGCCAGCGTGCCCTCGTATTTTTCGACGAATGAAGCGGCATGACAGCGGCGGGCGTGGCGGCTGAAACGAACATTGGCGGGGATCACCGTGCCGCCAGCGAACTCGTGGCGGGCGACCGCGTCGAAGAGAAACAGCGAGTCGACGGCGATGTTGTCGCGCTCGAGCATCTCGCAGGCCATGATCGCCGCCGATCCGCCGCGGCTATAGCCGGCCACCATCAGCCGGATGGTCGGGTCCTGTTCATTGGCGGCTTTCAGCCAGCGATAGACCGCCCGCGCCTCGTCCTTCACCTCCTGGCCGAGCAGCCTTGGGCCCCGCCGATAAAAGCTCCGCGTGTTCAGCTTCTGGGTGAGCTGATGGCAGAACGAAGCCTGCATGACCTCGTCATAGATAGCGCCGGCGGGACCGGTGCCATTGACCATTGCCAGTCGGATTTCAGCCATTGACGATCATGGTCTTTTAATTAGCGGCGGAGAATCGTTTTGCAATCAGTCGCCGTCGGCGATGTCGGCGATCAGGCCGGAGATGCGTTCTCCGCCGGCGCCGGTGACATCGTGGCCCCGATCCTTGACGCCGGGCTTGGCGACGTGAGGCTGATCGGCGGGATCGGTCTTGGCGGTTTCGGGGGGGGGGGCTGGGGTTTCGTCCTTGCCAACGTCCGGATTGGCCATCTTGGTTAGCTCCTGTTCCTACTGCGTCGGAGGACGAAGGCCCAAGGGGCGAGCCATCCTCGTCAGCCTAGTGTGGCACGAGCGCGCGCGCCTGTCAGCCTCACAACCACGCGCGATTTCTAGAAGGCCAGCCGGTTCTTGAAGGCTTCGGTCGCGGCCAGCTTGGCGGCGCGGATTCCGGGTTCGCGTTCCAGGTGCCCCGCCTCCGGCACGATGACATAGCGCGCCTGAGGCCAGGCGCGCGCCAGTTCATCGGCGGTGACAATGGGGCAGACTATATCATAGCGTCCCTGGATGATCGTCGCCGGGATGTCGCGGATAGCGTCGATGCCGCCCAGCAGCGGGTGGGCCTCGAAGTAGGTTTCATTGACGAAATAGTGAGCTTCGATCCTGCCCATGCCCAGTGCAACCGCGTCGTCCCGGAACACCGCCAGCGCCTCGGTATCCGGACGCAGAGTGGCGCAGGAGCCTTCGTAGAGACTCCAGGCTCGCGCGGCGGGACCGTGGACGGCCGGATCGGCATCGCTCAGCCGGCGTTGGTAGGCGCCCAACAAGTCGTGGCGTTGGTCGACGGGGATGTGGGCGGCAAAGGCGCGCCAGGCCTCGGGAAAGATCGTTCCCATGCCGCGCATGAACCAGTCGATTTCTTGGGGCCTGGCCAGAAAGATGCCGCGAAGAATCAGGCCAAGGCAGCGGCTGGGATGCGCCTGCGCATAGGCCAGCGCCAGCGTCGAGCCCCACGAACCGCCGAGCAGCAGCCACCGATCGATGCGGAGGTGCTCGCGCAGGCGCTCGATGTCGTCGATCAAGAGGGCGGCGGTGTTACGCCGGGTCTCGCCGTGGGGCGTCGAGCGGCCCGCGCCGCGCTGGTCGTAGACAACGATGCGATAGGCCCCGGGATCGAACAGCCGCCGGTGGTCGGGATGGCTGCCCGAGCCTGGCCCGCCATGCAGGAACAGCGCCGGGGTCCCGTCGGCGTTTCCCGACTGCTCGAAGTACATCGTGTGCAGATCGTCGAGCCGAAGATGACCGCTGTCGAACGGCTCGATTTGTGGAAAGAGTTCACGTCTCATCGAGGCGCCTCGCCGTCGCGCGCCATTCTATCTGCGGGAACTCGGCCATGTCATCGTCCGCCGATGTCATCGTTGTCGGCCTGGGCGCCGCCGGGGCGGCCACTCTCTTTCAGCTGAGCAAGCGCGGCGTGCGGGTTCTGGGTATCGATCGCCACACACCGCCGCACGATCTGGGCTCCAGTCATGGCCAGTCGCGCATCACCCGCCAGGCGATCGGCGAGGGGGCCGACTACGCGCCGCTGGCTCTGCGCGCGCACCAGCTGTGGCGCGAAATGGAGGCCCAGACGGGCGAAAATCTGATGCTGACGACGGGCTGCCTGGTCATCGGCCCATTGGATATCGGCGAGGCGCCCCTGGGAAAGCCGAAATTCGTCCGCCGCACGATCGAGGTCGCCGAACGTTTCGCCATTCCCCACGAAGTGCTTGACGCGGGCGAAATCCGTCGACGTTTCCCACAGTTTTCGCCCCGCGAGTCGGAGGTGGCCTGCTTTGAGCCCGGCGGGGGGCTGGTCCATCCCGAACGCTGCATCGCCGCCCAGCTCGCCCTGGCCGCCCGTTACGGGGCCGCCATCCGCATGGGCGAGCGGGTGACTTCGATCTCGCAGGTCGGCGATGTGATGGAAGTTACCACCGAGGGCGCAACGCATCGGGCGGCCCAGGTGATCGTATGCGCCGGGCCGTGGACGCCCGGCCTCCTGGGGGGCCGCTATGCGGCGGACCTTGGTCTCTACCGCCAGACGATGCACTGGTTCGAGCCCCGCAGGGCGGTGGAGTTCGCGCCGGAACGGATGCCGGTATTCATCTGGATGCATGGCGGCGAGGGCGGTTGGTTCTACGGTTTCCCTGCTGTCGATGGCGAAGCGGGGGTCAAGGTCGCCAGCGAACAGTTCTCAGCCAGTCTCACTGCTCCCGAAGCCGCGCAGCGGAAAGTAGACGCCGCGGAGGCCGCCGCCATGCACGCGCTGCATGTGGCGGGGCGCCTGCGCGGATTGAGCGCCAAGCGCCTGCGATCGGCCAGCTGTATCTACACCATGGCCCCGGACCAGCGCTTCATTGTCGCCCGCGACCCCGACCGGGATCGGATGACCGTGGTTTCAGCCTGCTCGGGACACGGTTTCAAACATTCGCCCGCCATTGGCGAGGCGGTGGCGCAATGGCTGACCGGATCTGGGCCGCCGGCAATGCTGGCGCCGTTCGCCGGATGACCCCGCATCTGCGGCAACTAGGTCAGGATGTGCCAGTCGGACGCCAGCGAATGCAGGCTGGGCGCGCCGAACAGGTGGCCGGAGGCCATGGACGAGGCGAAGGGATCGGCAAAGCCGTGCAAGCCCAGACCCGACCCGGCGCCGGCAATATCGGCATAGGCGGGGCTTACGGTCGCCAGCGGGCTCGCCAAGTCAAGCAATGGCGCTGCGGCGACATGGCCGAGGGCGGTGTTCGCAAAGGCCAGGCTGCCACCATCAGCGAGCTGGAAGCTGGTTGCGGCGCCGTGCGCGGGCGCCGCCGAGAGCGCGGTCGCCGAGAAAGCGGAATGGGCGGCGCCGCCCGCTGTTGCAAGGCCGCTCGAGGGGGCGGTGGTGATGTGGATCGTGACGGTGGTCGGCGCGCTGGAAGCGTGCCCGTCGGTAGCGATGTAGGTGAAGGTGTCGGTTCCCGTGAAGCCGCCGTGTCCCGTCCTGGCGATGTAGGTGAATGAGCCATCGGTGTTGAGGGTCAAGGTCCCGTGGGTGGGGCCACCGTGCGCGGCCAGCTGAGCGGTCAGCGGAAGGCCATTGGGATCGGTATCGTTGGCCAGCACGCCGTTCTTGGCGCTGACCGTGAGCAGCTGGTTGTCGACCGCGTTGTAGCTGTCTGGCTGGGCGGTTGGCGCGCCCGCGGCGACGTTCAGCGTCACCAGCGTTGGCTGCCCCGACGCGCTTCCGTCGCTGGCGACATAGGTAAAGCTGTCCTTGCCGACGAAGCCGCTCGTGGGTGTGTAGCTGAAAGAGCCGTCGGTGTTCAGGGTCACGGCGCCATGCGCTGGCCCGCCGGCCAGCGCAGCGGTGAGCGCCAGGCCATTGGGGTCGGTGTCGTTGGCCAGCACGCCGGCGGCCGCCGTGACCACCAGGGTTTGGCCTGCCGTATCCAGGTAAGTGTCCGGATTGGAGACCGGGGGGCCGGCGGCGGTGATGTTGAGGCTGACGGTGGTCGGCGCGCCCGAGGCCAGGCTGTCACTGGCGACGTAGGAAAAACTGTCCTTGCCGACAAAACCGGCCGCCGGGGTATAGGCGAACGAGCCGTCGGCGCTGAGGCTCACGGTCCCGTGCGCGGGGGCGGCGGAGAGGCCCGCGGTCAGCGGCAGGCCGTTGTTGTCTGCATCGTTGGCCAGGACGCCGCTACCGGCGGTGACGGTCAGCACATGGCCTGCCGGGCCGTTATAGCTGTCGGGGACCGAGGTCGGCGCCGTGGCGCTGACCGTCAGGCTGACCGTGGTCACCGCGCTCGAGGCGGCGCCGTCGCTGGCCTGATAGGTGAAGCTGTCCTTGCCCGCGAAACCGAGCGTCGGGGTATAGCTGAACGAGCCATCGGCATTGAGCGTCACCGCGCCGTGCGCCGGCGCCGCTACAAGAGCCGCGGTCAGCGCCAGGCCGTTGGGGTCGGTGTCGTTGGCCAGGACGCCGCTGGCGGCGTTGACGCTGAGGGTGTGGCCGGCGCCGTCGCCGTAGGCATCGGCGTTGACGGTTGGCGCGCCGCTGGTCACCGCCACCGTCACCGTGGTTGGCGCGCCCGAGGAGAGGCTGTCGCTGGCGACATAGGTAAAGCTGTCCTTGCCGACGAAACCGGCCGCCGGGGCGTAGCTGAACGAGCCGTCGGGATTGACGGTGACCGAGCCGTGGGCCGGGCCGGTCGCCACCGCCGCGGTGAGGGCCAAGCCGTTGTTGTCGACATCGTTGGCCAGCAGGCCCGAGCCGGCGGGGACGGTCAAGGTATGGCCGACGCCATCGCTGTAGCTGTCCGGATTGGACGTCGGAGCCGTGGCGTTGACCGTCAGGGTGACGGTGGTCGGCGGAGCGGACGCCGCGCCGTCGCTGGCCACATAGGTGAAGCTGTCCTGGCCGGCGAAACCCAGGGCGGGCGTATAGCTGAACGAGCCGTCCTTGTTCAGGGTCAAGGCGCCGTGCGCCGGACCGGTGGCCTCGGACGCGGTAAGGGTGAGGCCGTTGGGGTCGGTATCGTTGGCCAGCACGCCGTTGGCGGCGGTGGTGGTCAGAGTATGGCCGGCGCCATCGGCGTAGCTGTCAGGATTGGAGTGAGGCGCCCCGGCGGAGACGGTGATCGTCACCAGGGTCGGCGCGCCCGGCCCGTTCTTGTCGCTGGCGATGTAGGTGAAGGTGTCTGCGCCGACAAAGCCGGCGGTGGGCACATAGCGGAAGGCGCCGACGGCGTTCAGCGTCACCGTGCCGTGGGTGGGACCGCCGCCGGGGGCCAGGGCCGCGCGCAAGGCCAAGTGGTTGGTGTCGGTGTCGTTGGCCAGGACGCCCTTGTTGGCCAGGACCACCAAGGCCTGGCCCGGCGTGTCGGTATAGAAGTCGGGATTGGACATCGGCCCGACGCCGATGGCGGTGACCGTAAGGTTGACGGTGGTGGCGACGCCGGTCGAGAGGCTGTCGGCGGGGATGTAGGTGAAGCTGTCCTTGCCGGTGAAGCCGGTCGTCGGGGTATAGCTGAACGAGCCGTCCGCGTTGAGGCTCACCGCGCCATGGGCCGGGCCCGTGGCCAGGGCGGCTGTCAGGGTCAGGCCGTTGTTGTCGGTGTCGTTGGCCAGAACCCCGCCGGCGGCGGGGGCGGTCAGGGTGGTGTTTTCAGGATCGCTGTAGCTGTCGGCTACCGAGGTCGGCGCGGAAGCGGTGACGGTGAGGCTGACCGTGGTCGGCGCGCCGGTCGAAAGGCTGTCGCTGGCGATATAGGTGAAGCTGTCGGCGCCGGCGTAGCCGAGGGTTGGCGTGTAGCTGAACGAGCCGTCCGGGTTGACGGTCACCGCGCCGTGGGCGGGCCCTGTGGCCACCGCCGCGGTGAGGGTGAGGCCGTTGTTGTCGGTGTCGTTGGCCAGGACGCCGTTGGCGGCGGTGGTGGTCAGGGTGTGGCCGGCGCCGTCGCCATAACTATCGGCCGCGGACGTCGGCGCGGTCGCGGCGACGTTGATGGTGACCAGGGTCGAGGCGCCGGACGCCTTCCCGTCGCTGGCGATATAGGTGAACGTGTCCGTGCCCGCGAAACCGAGCGTCGGGGTGTAGTTGAATGAGCCGTCCTTGTTCAGCGTCACCGTACCGTCGGCCGGTCCGGTGTTCAGCGTCGCGGTGAGCGGCAGGCTATTGGGGTCGGTGTCGTTGGCCAGGACGCCGTTGGCGGCGGTGGTGGTCAGGGTATGGCCGGCGCCGTCGCCGTAGGTGTCCGGGTTGGAAACGGGGGCCCCCGCGCCGCCCGTTACGTTGACCGTGACGGTAGTCGGGACGCCGGCGGAAAGGCTGTCGACGGCGATGTATTTGAAGCTGTCGGCGCCGCTGAAGCTCGCGGCAGGCGTGTAGTTGAACGAGCCGTCCGGGTTGAACGTCACCGACCCGTGGGCCGGACCGGTCGACAGCGCCGCGGTGAGGGTCAGTCCATTGTTGTCGGTGTCGTTGCTGAGCACGCCGCTCGCGGCGGCCACGGTCAGGGTGGTGTTGGCCGGATCGGTGTAACTGTCGGCCACCGATGTTGGCGACGCAGCGATGACATCGACGGTGACCGTAGTCGGCGCGCCCGTCGAAAGGCTGTCGCTGGCCTTGTAGGTGAAGGTGTCGACACCGGCGAAACCCACCGTCGGCGTGTAGTTGAACGACCCATCGGCGTTGACCGTCACCGCGCCGTGCGTCGGGGCGGTGGCGACGGCCGCGGTCAGTGCCAGGCCGTTATTGTCGGTGTCATTGGCCAGCAGGCCACTGGCGACGTTCACCGCCAGGGCGTGGCCGGCGCCGTCGGCATAGCCGTCGGCCATGGAGGTCGGCGGACTGGCGGTGATGTTGAGGGTGACCGTCGTCGGCGCCCCCGAGGAGATGCCGTCGCTGGCGACATACTTGAAGCTGTCGGTCCCGGCGAACCCGGGGGTCGAGACGTAGACGAACGATCCGTTGGAATTCAGCGTCAGCGTGCCATGGGTCGGGGCCCCGGCGAGCGCGGCCGTGAGCGGCAGGCCGTTGTTGTCCGTATCGTTGGCCAGGACGCCGTTGGCCGCGGTTACCGTCAGGGTCTTGGCGGCGCCATCGGCATAGGCATCCGCGATCGAGGTCGGCGCGTTGGCGGCGACGTTGACCGTGACCGTGGTCGGCGCTCCGCTCGAAAGGCTGTCGCTGGCGATGTATTTGAACGTGTCCGCGCCGGCGAAGCCGAGGGTGGGCGTGTAGTCGAACGAACCGTCGCTGTTGATCGAGACGACGCCGTGGGACGGGGCCGTGGAAACGGCGGCGGTCAGCGCCAGACCGTTGTTGTCGGTGTCGTTGGCCAGCACGCCGCCGGCGGTGTTGACGATCAGCGTGTGGCCGGCGCTCGCGCCATAGACGTCAGCCGTCGAGGTTGGCGGGCTGGCGGTGACATTGAGGCTGACCTTGGTCGGCGGCGCGGACGCCAGACTGTCGCTGGCGATGTAGGTGAAGCTGTCCGTGCCGGCGAAACCCTTGTTCGGCGTATAGGCGAAAGACCCATCGGCGTTGACGGTCAGCACGCCGTCGGCCGGGCCGCTGGCCACCGCGGCCTTGAGGGGCAGGCCGTTGTTGTCGGCGTCGTTGCTGAGCACACCGCTGGCGGCCACGTTCAGGGTATGCCCGGCGGTGTCGTTGTAGCTATCGGCCACGGTTGTCGGGGCGCTGGCGGTGACGTTGACGGTGACGGTCGTCGGCGCGCCGGGCGATGAGCTGTCGCTGGCGATGTAGCTGAAGGTGTCGGCGCCGGCGAACCCCAGAGTGGGAACGTAGGTGAACGAGCCGTCGGCGTTCAGGGTCACCGTGCCGTGGCTGGCTGGGCTATTGAGCGTGGCGGTGAGTGGCAGGCCGTTGTTGTCGGTGTCATTGGCCAGGACGCCGGGCGCTGTGACGGTCAGAGTCTTGCCGGCGCCATCCGCATAGCTGTCCGGGAGCGAGGTCGGCGGCCCGCTGACGTTGATCGTCACCGTGGTCGGCGCCGACGAGCCGAAGTTGTCCGTGGCGACATAGGTGAAGCTGTCGACGCCCGCGAACCCGGGGTTGGGGGTGTAGGTGAACGAGCCGTCTGAACCGAGGCCCGGGCCCAGTGAGCCGTTCGAAGGGCCGGTATTGAGCGTGGCGGTGATGGGTAGGTTGTTGGGATCGCTGTCGTTGGCCAGGACGCCGGGCGCTGCGACGGTCAGCGGCTGGTTTTCGGTGATGGTGTAGGAGTCGGGACTGGTGAGCGGCGGCGGCCCGCTGATGATCACCAGCGTGCCGGGCGTCCCCATGTTGTCGCTCGAGGTGCTGAACGTGACGTTGGTGTAGTCGGCGCCGGTGAGGTTGAGGTTGGCGGTGTGCGTGCCGTCGGTGACGGTGAGGACCCCGCCGCCCGAAGACCCGGAGAACGAGGCGTAGGCAGTGGCCGGGTTGATGTCCCTCAGATCAAGGGTGTCGGTATTGGAGCCGCCGTCGGAGGCGAAGCCGTTGATCGTTCCGGTGGTGTAGCCGTGGGAATTGGCCAGTTCGAGGGTTTCGGAACCATACTGGTAAAGAAAGTCGACGTTCTGGTTGAACGTCGGGGTGGTGAAATCGACCGTGCCGTTGGAGATATCGACCGTGCCGGCCCCGCTGACGGCGCTGTTCACCTGCAGTGTGCCGCCGCTGGTCGCCTCGAGGATGCCGTCGTTGACGATTGTGTTCGCGCCGGTGTCGATGACCAGCGGGTTGATGCCGACCGCGTCGATGGTCCCGCCCAACTGATTGTCCAGCGTCAGGTTGGCGTCGCCCAGTTGGCCCGCGCCGGAGATGGTGTCGTTGACGTTGGTGAGCGTCACCGCGCCGCCGCCGCCGGTGTCGATATGATTCCCGGTATTGTCACCGAGCGTCACGAGGCTGCCGCCATCGAGCGTCGCGCCGGCGGGCCCGATGATCAGCTCGGCGACCCCGGTGTTGGCGTTGAGGCTGATCTGGCCGTAGTTGTCGATCGTCCCCGTGATCGTCAGGCTGCTGCTGTCGGCGACGTTGATCTGGCTGTGACTGTCGACCGAGCCGTTGGTCGCGCCGTCGATGGTCGCGGTGCTTCCACTCAGGGTGGTGATGGAGACACTGGATGAATTGAGGTTGCCGCCGACGATGTCGGCGCCGTCCAGGGTAACGGTTGCGGAATTGGCGTAGATATTGCCGCCGGCGTTGTCCACCGTCGTGCCGTGGATCGTCAGGCCGCCCGCACCGGTGGCCTCAATCAGGCCGGTGTTGATCACCGCGTTGGCGCCGGTGTCGATGATCAGCGGGTTATTGAAGCCGCTGGCGTCAATGACGCCGCTGGCCTCGTTGTCCAGCGTCAGGTTGGCGTCGCCCAGGTGGCCCGCGCCGGAGATGGTGTTGTTGACGTTGGTGAGGGTGACCGCGCCCGTGCCGCTGGCCTCGATCTGATTGCCGGCGTTGTCGGTCAGCGTCACTTGGCCGTAGCCGTTCAGCGTAGCGCCGACGGGGGCGATAATCAGCGTCGAGCCGCCGCTTGATGCATTAAGGCTGATCTGGCTGTCGTTGTAGATCGTGCCGCCGATCGTCAGGCTGCTGTTGTCGCTGACATAGATAACGCTGTTGTTGGTGACCGTGCTGCTGCTGCCATCAAGGGTAGAGGCGGGGCCGTAGGGGACGAAAAAGTCGCCACCGTTGTTGTTGAGCGCCCCGCCGATGATGTCCGCGCCGGATAGGAAGATCGTCGAGTTTTGGGCGTACAGCGTGCCGCCGCCGGAGTTGTCGACGGTGCTGTTGAGGATCGTCAGGCTACTGCCGGAGCTGGCTTCGATCACGCCGTAGTTGATCACCTCGCCGGCGCCGGTGCTGATCGTCAGGCCATACGACAAGGTGGCGTCGATCGTCCCGCTGGCGTCGTTGACCAGGTTCAGCTGTCCGTCACCCAGCAAACCGCCGCCGTTGATGGTGTTGTCGACGTTGGTTAGGGTGTTGGTCCCGCCCTGGCCCACGATGATGTTGTGGGCGTTGTCGCCGGCCAGGGTCACCGTGCCGCCGCCTTTGAGCGAGACGGCGCCGGTGGGGCCGGCGGCGCCGATGTAGAGATGGGTGTCGGCGTTGACGCCGCCGACGACGATCTGGCCGCTGTTGGTCAGCGGGCCCAGCAGGGTCAGGTTGCTGCCGTTGACGACGTTCACCAGACCGTCGTTGTTGATCGCCAGGGTGGTCGAATCGAGGGTCGCGGTGTTGCCAAAAACGGTGTTGATGGCCCCGCCATTGGGTGTCATCAGCGTCCCGCCGCTGATCGTCGCGCCGATCAGGTCGACGTGGGTCCCAGCCCCATTGGCCTCGATCACGCCCGTGGCGCTGTTGGTGACGGTGGTGTCGACGATCTGTAAACCGCCAACCGAGCCCAGGGCGCCGGGGTTGGTGGACTCGAGTAGGTGCGCGTTCGTGACCGCGACGCCGGTAGTGTCGATGACGAGCGCGTGGACGCCGATCGCGTCGATGACGCCGCCCGATTGATTGACCAGGGTCAGGCTGCCGGCGCCGATCTGCCCGGCCCCGGAAATGGTGTTATCGACGTTGGTCAGGCTGTCGGTGGAGGAATTGCCAAAAATCTGATTGTTGGCGCTGTCGCTCAAGGTGACCGCACCGCCGCCGTCCAGCGTAGTGGCGCCGCTGACCACCAGGTCGGCGGAGAAATTGGCCGCCTTGAGGTCGATCAGTCCAGTGTTGTCGAAAGTCCCGCCAAAGTCGAAGGCGGCGTGGTTTTCGACGATGATCGTGCCGGCGCTCGCGCCGCCACCCGTGCCGCTCGAGGCGGTGAAGGTCACCCCAGCGCCGACGATGTCCAAGGTTGCGTTGGCGGCGGTGACCAGGCTGTTTACGTTCGTATTGACCGAGACCGTGACCGTGTAGTTCACGCCGGCGACGTCCAGGTACGCCGTGTCGGCAGCGCCCGGAACGACGCCCGTGCTCCAGTCGCCGACGGTCGCAAAATCGCCGGGTGCCGGCAGGCGCCAGTGGTAGGGTGATGGTCCAGATGGCATTGTCGCGCGCTCTCACTCTGATTGAGGCTGTGCGGCCGCGCCCCCGCGCTGTGCCGATGCCGATGGCTAACAAGCTTTGCCGCCGATCAAGGCGCGCCGGGTTCAACATAGCGAAGAGTTGGCTGGTTTCCTATTGTTGGTCGTAAGTGTCGCACCTTCAGGCGGTTTCCATCGACGCCACGCGGCGCGCAGCCGGCGGCGCGGCGCGACTTGTCCACCACCCGCGAGCGTGAAAGTGTCGGCTGGCCGCCCAAGAGCCGGAGTTTCGCAATCGTCCCATGACCGCAGCGGCCTCCATCGGCGACGGACCGGTCAGCGTCCTCATCGAGGGCGCCATTGCCACGGTCACGCTCGAGCGCGGCGATCGGCTGAACGCGCTCTCGATCGAAGCCATGCAGGCCCTCCGACAGTCGGCCCTTCGCCTGCGCGAAGACACATCGACCATCGCCGTTGTGCTTACCGGCCGGCCGGTGTTTTCAGCCGGCGCCGACCTGGCTGACCCGGCGCTCGCCGCCCGCGCAGGCGCTTCCTTGGTCGAACGGCGCGAGATGTTGCGCCTCGGCCCGGATCTCTGCGCCGCATGGGAAGCGCTGGACCAGGTGACCATCGCCGCGGTGGAGGGCTTCTGCCTGGGTGGGGCGCTGGCCCTCGCCGTCGCCTGCGATTTTCGCGTCGCCGGGAAGGGCGCGCACTTTCGGCTGCCGGAAATTCCCCTTGGCATGAACATGAGCTGGCACACCCAGCCAAGGCTGGTCGGCCTGATCGGTCCGGCCAGAACCAAGCAGCTGGTGATCCTCGGCGAACGTGTCGGCGCGCCCCAGGCCCTGGCCTGGGGCCTGATCGACGAGGTGTGTGAAGACGGGGCTGCCCTGTGCGCCGCCCGCGCCTGGGCGGCCAAGATAGCCGCGCTGCCGCCGCTCTCGGTGCGCATGGCCAAGCGCGCCATCACCCAGACGGCGACGGCCCTCAACCGCCTGGGCGCCTTCATGGACGGCGATCAATATGCCCTGGCCGCGCTCAGCGAAGATCACCGCGAGGCGGTGGCCGCCTTCTTTGAAAAACGCCCGCCAAGATTCACCGGGCGCTAGGGCTGCGGCCTGGTCACGCCCGCCAAGTGCGCGTTCCGCGTTGTGGAAGGTTGCCAAGCCTGGGTTTCGAACGCGACGAGGCGACCCTGGCCGAGGCGCGGATTTCGGGCGCGATCAGTTCGCCAGGCCGAGAAACACCAACACAGCCCGATTCAGCCGCATCATGTCTTCGTCGTCGAGGCGCCCCACGCGCGAGCCCAATTTCGAGCGCGGCACGGAGGCGATCTTGTCCACCATCAGACGGGATGGCGCGCGCAGGCCGTTCCTGTCGCTGGGGGCTACTTCTAGTCGGAAGATCGGCGCCTGGGTCGGATCGGTGGTGAACGCGCACACGGTCACCGAGGCGGTGGCGTCGAAACGGTCGTCTTGAACGACCAGGACAGGTCTTGGTTTGCCGTTATAGTCCTGACCCCCAGACATCGTCCAGATTTCGCCGCGGAACACTCAGAGTCCTCTATCGGCGACCTGGTCAATGAAAGCCTGATCCTCGCGTTCATGAGGGCTGGCGGCCACGGCTAGGGATTGGCGACGCGCCTCCGCGGCGAAGCCGGCTGACCGCACATCCGGCGCCCAGATCTGGATCGGCCGCAGTCCTTGACTCCGCAAGCGCTCTCGGTGCGCTTTCACCTTTTCCCTGGAGGGTTTGGGGGATTGGGATGACATCACGAACTCCTTCGACGGTTACATGTAACCCACCGTCGAATTGTTGACCACCACGATCATTCCCCCTGCGGCGTCGTGCGGAAATAAGGTTCCACCTCGCCGCTGAGCTTGATGGTCATCGGGTCGCCCCGTCGATCGCGCGTCGCGCCGACCGCCAGCCGCACCCAGTTTTCGCTGACGCAGTATTCCTCGACGTTGGTCTTTTCGACGCCCTTGAAGCGGACCCCGACACCCCGCGCCAGCACCGCCTCGTCGTAATGCGGGCTGCTTGGATTGGTGGATAGCCGGTCGGGCGGCGTGTCGGTCAAGAAGCTCTGCCTTTCGTCACTGCGGCCCCGCGCCCCCTCCACCACCCGCTTGCGCGGGAGGATTTCTTAGACTTCTGCCCCGCAACGCGGGGAACGCAGCGGGGCGCGATTAGCGCCGTGACGGAAGGGGCGCAAGGCAAATCCAATTGCGTTGGGCCGCGCTGGAGTCACACCGTCCCGACGGAGGCCGCGACCAAGCTGGCGATCTCGTCGGCGGCGGCTTCCTGGGCGGCGTCCGACAGCGCGGGCATATCGATCACGCCGATGCGCAGGCGGCTGTCGGTGCGGCTCGAGCGGCGGTAGGCGGGATCGTAGTGATGCTCGATCAGCTCGGCGGCGAGGGCCTCATAGGCGCCGGCGTCGGCCAAGTCCCGCCAGGATTTTACGCGCGCGGCGCCATGACGGCCAGGGAGTCTGGCCAGGATGGCCGCCAGGGCCTCGCGATCCTGGACGACATCGCCGTAGGCCGAGACGAGGTAGCCGGCGCGGGCCGGCGCGCTGGCCCGGATTTCGATGCGTGGCGCGGTCAGCATCGCCTTCCACAGGGTAGGCGGATTCATCCTCTGGCCGATCTTGCTCGACTCCGCCTCGACGACGACCGGGCGGGCCGGATCGAGGGCCTCGAGCCCGGCGAGCAGACGCGATTCGAACATCTTCTGGCTGGGCTGCGGACGCCCCGCCATGGCCCCGAACACCGAGCCGCGATGCTCCGCCAGACCTTCGAGGTCGAGGGTCTGCACGCCCCGCGCCGCCAGCCGGCCCAGGATCTCGGTCTTGGCGCAGCCGGTGTCGCCGTCCAGCAGGATCACCCGCGGCGGTGGCAATCCGTCATAGAGACGGGCGGTGACCTGGCGGCGGTAGGTCTTATAGCCGCCCGCCAGGACGCTGACCCGCCAGCCGACCTGCGAGAGCACCGTGGCCATGGCGTTGGAACGCTGGCCTCCCCGCCAGCAATAGACCAGCGGCGCGTAGGCGCCATCGCGGTCGGCAAGCGGGCCCTGCAGGTGGCCGGCGATGTTGCGGGCGACGTAGGCGGCGCCGATGCGCCGGGCGCGCAGCCGCGAATCCTGGACATAGATGGTTCCGACCTCGGCGCGCTCCTCATTGCCGAGCACCGGCAGGTTGATGGCGCCCGGGATGTGGTCCTCGGCGAATTCCGCCGGGCTGCGCACGTCGAGGATCTCAGCGAACCGCGACAGGCTCGAGCGGTCGGCTTTTTCGATCACGTCAATCACCGGGCGCCTCGCGCCGCACCGTCACCCGAGCCTCGCCCCCATCGTCAGCCAGGAGTTCGCCGACCACCCATGCGTCCTGACCGGCGGCCCTGAAGGCGTCGACCACTGCCGCCGCGGCGGCGCGCGGCAAGGCGGCCAGAAGGCCGCCGGCTGTCTGAGGATCGAACAGCAGGGTGAAGCGGGGGTCGCCGCGTATCTGCTCGCATGCAGCAACCGGAAGGCGCGCATTTTGCGGATAGAGCGAGCTGCTGACCCCGGCCGCGGCGAGGTCGACCGCGCCATCGGCCCACGGCACCGCGTCCAGCCACAGCTCGGCCCTGACCCTCGAAGCCTGCGCCATGGCGTGCAGATGGCCGGCCATGCCAAAGCCGGTGACATCGGTCATGGCGGTCGCGGAGTCACGCAGCCGCGCCGCCGCCGCGCCGCTCGACGCGGTCATCTGGCGAAGAGCGGCCGCCACCCATTCGCCCCTGGCCAGCCCGCGCATCTCGGCGGCGAGAACCGTTCCAACTCCGATCGGCTTGGTCAGGATCAGCAGATCGCCGGCGCGGGCGCCATCGAGGCCGATCGGCGGCCGCTCATCGGTCAGTCCGGTGACCGTCAGTCCAAGGATCAGCTCGGCCCCGGCGCTGGTGTGTCCGCCGACCAGATCGGCCCCGGCCGCGCGCAGGGCCGTCTGCATCGCAGCGAGGACTTCGGCCAGAGTATCGCCCTGCTTGGCGTCGCTCATCGGCGGCAGAACGATCGAGGCCAGGGCCGCCTGCGGCGCCGCGCCCATGGCCCAGACGTCGCCCATCGCGTGTTCGGTGACGATCTGGGCGAAGACGTAGGGATCCTCGGTAAAGGCGCGGAAATGGTCGCTGGTGATCACCTGCGCGCCGCCCGCGCCCCGGGGCCCCCAGGCGAGCACGGCGGCGTCGTCGCCGGCGCCGCGCAGGACGTCTGCCCGCCCCGGCGGGGAAAGCCGCGCCAGGGCGGCGTGGAGCGTCGCCGCCCCGACCTTGGATCCGCAACCGCCGCAGAGCGGGTCCTTCGCCTCCAGTTCCACCAATCCCAGCGCGGCGGGACCGGACCGGGGCGACGGCGGCGCCATCGCCGGCAAGGCGGCGAACCTGGCCATGAACCGTCGGTCGATCAGCCTCTTCCAAGCCCAGAGGGGGCGACCCTGCAGCGCAAGACCCCACTTCTCCGCCACCGCATCCGCGCCTCCGAGGCCGATCAGCTTCAGATGGTCGCGCTGTGGACGAAAGGGCTGAAGCCGGCCGCCGGTCAGCGCCGCCCGCAGGTTGAAGTCGAGCGCCGGACCCTGGCGCACGGCGTAGACACCGGCCTTGGCGCGCGGCGCGCCGTCGATGGCCCCGATATCGCCGACGGCGAAGATGTTGGCATGGCTGACGCTGCGCAGGCAGGCGTCGGTGCGCACGAACCCGTCGGCCAGGGCCACGCCGGTCGACGCGAGCCACGGCGCCGGCCGGGCGCCGGCCGCCTCGGCGACGAAGCCGGCGTCGTGTCGCCAGTCCTCACCTCGCTCTGCGGTGATCACCCGAACGCCCGCTCGCTCGAGGCTGGCCGACAGCAGTGCGCGCACGGCGGCGCTGGCGGAGAGCGCTATGCGAGGCTCCCGCTCGACGAGGGTGACGCTGACCGCGCGCCGTTCGGGCGACTCGACCAGGAGCCGTTGGGCCATGGCCAAGGACAGTTCGATGCCGCCGATCCCGGCGCCGATCACCGTCGCGTGCGGCGGACGCCGACCGGCGCGCACGTCCGCGATGAAGCTTTCCCAGGCCAAAGCGAAGGCCGCCATCGGCTTGGCCGGCGTCCCGACGGGGTCCGCGCCTGGCATGCCCATCTGAGATGTGACGCCGATGTCGAGGGAGGCGACGTCGAAGGCGATGGGCGGGCGACCGGCCAGCGTGGCCATTCCGGCCGCCAGGTCGAGCCCGGTGACGGTGTCCAGGACCAGCCGCGCGCCGGCGAAACGCGCCAGCTTGACCAGGTCGATGGCCAGGTCGTCGCGGGCATAGCAGCCGGCCACATGGCCCGGAAGCATGCCGGTGTAGAGGACGCTCGGCTCGGGATTGACCAGGCTCACACGCACCCCGGCGAGCGGGGCCATCCCCCACCGGCGCAGCGCGATCGCATGGGCATGGCCGCCGCCGATGAGCAGGAGATCGCGGGTGACCGCGGCCGGCGGCCCCATCGACGCGGCCCTAGCCAAATCGCACGGACGCCCCGCCATCCACCGCCAGCACCACGCCGGTGATGAACTTCGCCTCGTCGCTGGCCAGGAACAGGGCCGCGTTGGCGACATCCCAGGCCGTGCCCATCTTGCCGCCCAGGGGCACGCGGGCGTTGCGGGCGGCGCGGACACTCTCGACGCTTTCCCCCCGCGCCTTGGCGATGTTTTCGATGGCCATCGGCGTGTCCATCAGGCCGGGCATGATCGCGTTGCAGCGAATGCCGTGGCGGGCGTTCAGGGCCGCGGTCGATGTGGTCAGCTTGTTGACCCCGGCCTTGGATATTTCATAGGCGATGATGTTCGCCGGCGCGATCGCCGCCAGCGACGATATGTTGACGATCGCCCCGCCGCCGGCAGCGCGCATCACCGGCAGGGCGTGCTTGATGGTCAGCCACATGCCCTTGAGATTGACGGCGATGATCGTCTCCCACGCCGCCTCTTCCAGACGCTGGACCGAGCCGTCGCCCGAACCGATGCCGACGTTGTTGTGCAGGATGTCGAACCTTCCCAGCCGCGCGCCGCCCTCGGCGACCAGGGCCCGGCAGTCGGCCTCGCGGGTAATGTCGGCCTTGAAGGCATGGGCCTCGCCGCAGTCGGCCGCGATCATGGCCACGGTTTCGCGCGCCGAGGCCAGGTCCCTGTCGACACAGAGCACGCGCGCGCCCTCGCGGGCGAAGAGGATCGCCGTCGCACGGCCGTTGCCGATGGTCGAGCCCGGCGTCTGACCGGCGCCAACGACCACCGCGGCCTTGCCCGCGAGCCTGCCGGTCATGCTCAGCCGTCCTCGCGATCCAGATGGGCCGTGTGCAGAAAGTCGAGCACCGCGGCGTTGAAGTCCGCCGGCTGGTCGATGTTGGAGGCGTGACCCGCGCCGTAGATGACCACTTTCTTGGCTCCGGGGATCTTGGCGGTCATGTAGGCGCTGGCGCCAAGGAACGGCGCATCGTCGGCGCCGACCACCACCAGGGAAGGCACGGCGATGGTCGGCAGGCTGGCCATCACCCGCGCGTCCTTCTGGGTCAGCATGCCGCGCGCCGCCCGCGCCAGTCCCTCGGCGGAACGGTGGGTGCTGGCGCGCACCTCGGGGCTGCCCGCCGCCACCCGGCCGAGACCGTCGCGCTGATAGCGTTCGGCCGTACGCAGGGCGTTGCGGTTCCACCCCTCCCGCGCCTCGTCGTTGCGATAGCCGGGGCCGGTGTCGATGATCAGCAGCGCCCGCACGCGATCGGGGTGGGCCAGATGAAAGGCCAGGCTCATGTAGCCGCCCAGCGACAGCCCGCCGACGATCGCCCTTTTCACGCCGACCGCATCGAGCAGGGCCGCCATGTCGGCCACCGTCGCCGCTTCGCTGTAGGCGTCATCGTCGGTCGGATAGTCAGAGCGGCCATGGCCGCGCATGTCCCAGACGATGACCGTGAAGTCCCTGGATAGCGGCTCGATCTGCCCCCCCCACATCTGCGAGGTCGCCGAATAGCCGTGGCTGAGCAGCAGCGGCGGCCCCGCGCCATGCACCTCGCAATAGATCTTGACCCCGTCGCGATTGACCGTGGGCATTTGCGTTGTCCTTTCTTCGGAGCGCGGGCTTCCAGCCCGCCGTTCCTCGCTTGCAAGAGCGGGCTGGAAGCCCGCGCTCCGGATTCTAGCTCCCCGTGAAAACCCCCGCGCGGCGTTCGTTGACCGCGCGGACGCCCTCGGCGAAGTCGGCGGTCTTGCGCAGGCGAGTCTGCTGGACCAGCTCGTGGTCGGTCTGGGCTTTGACCGCGGCGGCGAGGCCGGCGCGCATCGTCGCGCGAGTGGCCTGGACGGCCAACGGCGCGTTCTCGGCGATCTCGCGCGCCAGGTCCAACGCCGCGCCGCGCAGCTCATCGAGCGGCACGAGCTGATCGACCAGGCCCCAGGCGAGCGCCTCCTCACCCTTGATCCGCCGGCCGGTCAGGCACATCAGCTGCGCGCGCTGCAGCCCGATCACCCGCGGCAGGGTATGGGTGACGCCGAACCCTGGATGGAAACCCAGCTTGACGAAGTTCGAAGTGAAGCGCGCTTGCGGCGCGGCGACGCGGAAGTCGGCGACCAGCGCCAGGCCAAGGCCCGCGCCGACCGCCGCACCCTGCACCGCCGCCACGATCGGTTTTTTGGCCGAAAACAGCCGCACCGCCTGCACATAGAGCGGATTGATCCCCTCCATGCCGGATCCCGCCACGCCGGTGGGGGAGGCGAGGTCCGCGCCGGCGCAAAAGCTCTTGCCGGCGCTCATCAGCACGCTGGCGCGCAGGTCGCGTTCGGCGTCGATGTCTTCAAGCGCGTCGGCCAGCCTGGCCATCAGTTCGACGCTGACGAAGTTGTGCGGAGGCCGGTCGATGGTCAGCATCGCCACCGCCCCGTCGCGCCGAAGCGAGATGTCCCCGTACTGGTCTTTCATGGGCGGGTCAGCTCCGATTGCAGAAAAGCCGCGTGGACCGGTATGTCCGGCAACACGGCTATGGCCGGATCGCCCGCCCCGCGCCAGACCGCGCAGACCACGGCGCCGATGATCCCGCCCTCCTCGCGCATCAGCACGGCGGCATCCCCGATCGCCCCGCCGGTGGAAATCACGTCCTCGATGACCGCCAGGGTCTTGCCGTCGATCCGCGCTCCCTCGACCGCGCGGCAGGTCCCGTAGGTCTTGCGCGCCTTGCGTACGAACACCGCCGGCAGGCCGCATTCCAGCGACATCGCCGTGGCGATCGGCACGCCGCCGAGCTCGAGCCCCGCCAGGATCTGCGTCGCCGGCGGCAGCAGGTCGATCATCCGCCGTGCGATCCGCCGCAAGAGTTTGGGGTCGGATTCGAAGCGAAACTTGTCGAAATACTCTCCCGAGATCGCTCCGCTGCGCAGCACGAAGCGGCCGGTGAGGTGCGCGGCGGCGACCAAATCGGCGGCCAGGGCCGGATCGGCCGGCGGCCTCATCGCTTGGAGCCCAGCAGATTTCGGGCCACCACCCATTTGTGCACCTCGGTCGGCCCGTCATAGATGCGCATGGTGCGAAGCTTCGCCGCCATCAGCTGCAGCGGCATCTCCTTGGTCATGCCCATGGCCCCGAAGGTCTGCATGGCGTGGTCGACCACCTCGAAGGCCATCTCGGTGGCGAAGGCCTTGATCATCGAAACCTCGAGGCGCGCCTCGCGGCCCTGGTCGAGCTTCCACGCGCAGTCGTAGGTCATCAGCCGCGCGGCGTGGATCTTGGTCGCGGCGTCCGCCACCCACCATTGGATCGCCTGCCGCTCCGATAGCGGCTGGCCGAAGGTCACCCGTTGCGGCGCATATTCGCAGATCATCTCCAGGGCCCGCTGGGCCATGCCGATCGACCAGGCCGCCATTTCCAGGCGACGGGTGCCGAGGCGAATCTGCATCGGCGCGAACCCCTGACCCTCGACGCCCAGGAGCTTCCAGCCCTCGACGCGGCAGTCCTCCAGCGCCACTTCATAGGTCACGGCCCCGCCGACCATGGGGATGGCGCGCAGGACGTTGAAGCCGGGCGTCCCCTTGTCGACGAGGAAGGCCGAGATGCCGCCCCTTGCGCGTTTTTCCTTGTCGGTCACCGCCATCAGGATGGTGAAATCGGCGTCCTTGGCCCGCGAGATCCAGATCTTGCGGCCATTGATCACCCAGTCGTCGCCCCCATCCTTGCCTGGGACCCGCACCGCGCGGGTGATCATCCCGGCCGGATCGCCGCCGGCCCCCGGCTCGGAGATGCCGATCGCCGACGTCGTCTCGCCGCGCACGTAGGGGGCCAGATAGGTTTCGCGCTGGCGGTCGTTGACCGTGGCCATCAGCATCCGCAGGTTCGGCGAATCCGGCGGCAGGGTGTAGGGCGTCACCGTCCCGCCCAGATGCTCGTTGACCGCGACCAGGGCGACCAGCGGCAGATCGGCGCCGCCGACGTCGCCGGGCGCATCCAGGCCCCAGAGACCCAGGGTCTTCGAGACCTCGTCCAGACGACGATGTTCGACAGCGCCCAGCCCCAGGCCCTGGCCCACGGCCTCGCGCGCCAGCACGCCGGCCTCGAGCGGCATCAGCTCGTCCTTGACGAACCGCCCGACGAGATCGGCCAGCATCCGATGCTCTTCACAAAGCTCGAAGTCCAATCGCGGCGCCCTTCCCCATGTTCGTCGTTCACCTGAACCCTGGGCGCGGCTTAAGGCAAGTCTCGCCAAGGAACACGTGGCGCTGGGCGGTAGACCCCCTTCCCCTGCTTCGCGGGTACTCCCCCCAAAGAGGGGGGAAGAGAGAATTGAGCGCCGCGCCGCTGTTCATTGCAGATTGTACCGATAAGGTTCGCAGCCCGGCGCCCAGCACGATTGCCATTGCTTGCGCGGGCCTGGGCCGGGGTCCGGCCAGCCATCGCCCGTCCAGCGGCTCCAGTCGGGATGCAGGCCAAGGTCGTCGCAGATCGCGGCTACCGCCTCCCTCAAAGGACGATGAACGAAAGCGTCGTAGCGCTCCCCCTCGGTGAGGCGCTCGTAGAGGACGTCGAGCATGTCCATGGCCGGATCGATGTCGTCGATCTCCCGGTTGACGACATCGAAGACCGCATCGCGAACCTTGTTGCGGTAGGCCGACGGGTAATCGCGCGGGAATAGCCGCCGGCGGCGGTCGTCCTCGTCCTCCTCATCGTCGGCGCTTTGCGCAGCGCGGCTCATGGCCGCGGTGACGAAGGCGCCCAGATCCTCTTCGACCTTGGCCTCGAGGGCCAGGGTCAGGCGAACGGCGCGCGACAGGCGGGCAAAGGCGTCAGCGGGATCCTGGCGCGGTCTGGGAGCGGGATTGGGGTTGGCAGCCTGCGCCTCTGGGTCCCGCGGCGTCTCCAGTGCGCGGCGGGTCAGCTCCCGCGTCAACGCCATGCCGAGCTCGGCCAGTTCCCGCAGCATGGCCAGGCGCTCCTCGGCCCGGGCGACGCGCGGATCGAGGGCTACGCTGGCGGCAGTCTCGGCGTGTTCCAACATCAGCAGCAATATTGCATATTGCAATCTCCGTGTCAATCCCGAAGCGCCCTGATTCTTCCCCCTCTACCTGCTAGGGATGCACACATCTCGAAGATCGGCCTCAAAACACCTCTCCCATTGGGAGAGGGAGGGGCCCGCGCCCGCCAGGGCGTGGGACGGTGAGGGGTTACGCGGTCTGCAGTCTAACCCCTCATCTTCCCACCGCCTGCGGCGGCGGGCCCCTCCTTCTCCCTATGGGAGAAGGTTTCTTGGGGCGCCCCGTGTCGATATGTGAATCGGCTAGCCTCTACCTGGGGGAAGTGGCTCGGCGCGGCTTCGCGCCGGCGGCGGCGGTGTCGAAACATTCCGCCCCCCTGACCTCGACGGTCAGGTGCGACAGGGCGGAGAAGGCGGCCAGCTTTTCGCGATAGAAATCGACGTCGCGAGGGCCGCGAGAAATCACCGAGACGATGGCGCCCAGGTGTCCGGGCCCCAGGCGCCACAGGTGCAGGTCCGACAGTTCATCGCCCTCGGCCTCCACCGCGCCGCGCAACTCCGCCGCCAGCTTATTGTCCGGCGTCATGTCCAGGAGGATGGCGCCGGTATCGCGGATCAGGCCAAAGGACCAGCTGGCGATGACGCAGGCGCCGACGATGCCGGCCAGCGGATCCATCCACAGCCAGCCGAAGACCCGCGCCAGGGTCAGCCCGACGATAACCAGCACCGAAACCGCCGCATCGGCCATCACATGGATCACCGCGGCGCGCATGTTGTTGTCACGGTGGTGCGCCACGCCGTGCTGGTGATCATCGTCGTCGTGATCGTGGTCTTCGTGGGCATGGTCGTGGTGATGGCTGTGGCCGTGGCCGTGGTGATGCCCGTGGTCGCCGCCGCTGAGCAGCCAGGCGCTGGCGACATTGACCGCCAGGCCGACGCAGGCGATCGGGATCGCTTGGGCGAAATGGATCGGAACGGGCGCCATCAGCCGGCGAACCGCCTCATAGCCGATCAGGAGCGCGATCATCGCCAGGATGATGGCGCTGGTGAACCCGGCCAGGTCGCCGAGCTTGCCGGTGCCGAAAGAAAAGCGCGGGTCGGCGGCGTAGCGGCTGGCGAAGCTGTAGGCCAGGGCCGCGAGCAGCAAGGCCCCGGCGTGCGTCGACATGTGCAGCCCGTCGGCGATGAGCGCGATGGAGCCGAACAGCAGGCCGCCGGCGATCTCGGCGACCATCATCGCCCCGCACAGGGCGATGACGATCCACGCCCGCCGCGCATTGGCCGCGTGTGCGTCGCCCAGGAACACGTGGCTGTGGCCCTGTCTCAACGGAAACGAGGCGCTGGCGACCATGGGCGGTTTCCTATGCCTCACGATGGACGCGTGATTTTTAGACCCGCGGCCAGGTGAAAGTCGAACCGGGCACGGACTCCAGGCGCCGGGTTCATTTTTGAAAACGTCATGGCCGGGCTCTTGGAGTCCCGGCCATCCATCAGCGTTATGGTTGCCGAAGGAGACGCCACCGTCCAAGGCGCTCGTTCTCCCGTGTTCGCGGAACTGTTCGAGGCGACCGATGATGGATGGCCGGGACCAAAGAGCCCGGCCAGGACGTTCCGGGATGGCTGCGCCCTCAGAACCACGCCCTTACGCCGCCTGTCAGCCGCACGTCGCTGGACCGTTCGCCGGCGGCCTGGACGAAGTCGGCGGTGCGGCCGAATTTCTGTTGCCAGGTCACCCCGATGTACGGCGCGAACTTGCGGGCGATCTCGTAGCGCAGGCGTAGGCCGGCATCGAGGTCGGAGACGCCCGAGCCGATTTGCCGCTCGGGATCGTCCCGGCTGTAGATGTTAAGTTCGGCCTCGGGTTCGAGGACCAGGCGATTGGTCAGCAGCTGGTCGTAGGCGACCATCAGCTTGGCGGCCAGACGCCCTCCGCCGCCGACATATCCCGTGGCCGAGACCTTGACGAAATAGGGGGCGAGCCCCTCGATCCCGAAGGCCGCCCAGCCGCGGCCTGGACCGGAATCGAGATCGTAGCGGGCGCCCCCCTGCAGGTCGAAATAGGCGGTGATCGGGCGGTCGTAGAAGATTTCCTGCTGGCCGTCGCTTACCGTCCCGTGGCCATCGACCTCGCCTTCGCTCTTGATCCACAGCCGGTTCTGGTCGCTCCCGACCCAGGCCTCGCCTTCCCAGCGAAAGCCGTTGTCGGCGCCGCCGCCCAGACGTCCTTCAAGTTGGTCCAACGCGCCGTGCACATAGACCCGCTGATCACCGACCGGCGAGCCGAACGGGGCTGCAAGGTTGGCGCCCGCAGCCTCCTGAGCGTGGGCCCCGCACGGCACACACAGGCCAAGCAGGGCCATGGCCACGCAGCTGCCGCCGCCTGCGCTCACGCCACCAGCACCGTGCGGAACATGCCGGTCTCCATGTGATAGAGCAGATGGCAGTGGAAGGCCCAGCGTCCCGGCGTGTCGGCGATGAAGACGATGCCGACCCGTTCGCCCGGCTTGACGTTGACGGTGTGCTTCAGCGGCAACTTGCCGGTGTTGCCGTTCTCGAGCGAGAACAGGAAGCCGTGCAGATGGATCGGGTGCTCCATCATCGTGTCGTTGATCAGCACGAACCGGACCGTCTCGCCCAGCCGCACGTCGATCGGCCCCGCCTGCGAGAACTTCTTTCCGTCAAAGCCCCAGGTCCAGCGCTGCATGTTGCCGGTCAGGTGGAACTCGATGTCGCGGTCGGCGGGGGGCGCTTCCTGGCCGGGCTTCAGCGCCTTGAGGTCGGCATAGACGAGCGTCCTGCGGTCCTCCGCCGCCAGTCCGGCGCCGGGCTCGTCCTGCCGATCCTGCGTTTCCATGGCGACATTGTCGACATTCACCCGGCCCGTCAGGCTTTTCGGATCGACGCGATCGGCGTTCGCCGCCGGGACCTTCGCGGCCGTCCCGCCGCCCATGTCCATGCCGGCCATGCTGTCCGCCGGCTTTTGCGCGTCCCCCATGTCCATGCCCGTCCTGTCCGATCC
Source organism: Caulobacteraceae bacterium (assembly GCA_036511515.1). Classification (GTDB taxonomy): domain Bacteria; phylum Pseudomonadota; class Alphaproteobacteria; order Caulobacterales; family Caulobacteraceae; genus Acaudatibacter. Next base: position 64,111 of record DATCCB010000076.1, read on the forward strand.
GGACATCTTCATTCCGCCCATGGCCATCCCGGCCATGCCCATATCGGCCATCGTCCGCAGAGGTCGGGGATCCATGTGCGGGACGGGGGCCGACATTCCCGCGCGGGTGGCCAGGGTGGCGCGGGCGTAACCGGTCCGGTCCTCGGCCTGGGCGAAGATCGTGTAGGCCTGGTCCGCGCTGGGCGTGACGATGACGTCGTAGGTCTCCGCCACCCCGATCCGGAACTGATCGACCGCGACGGGCTCGACCTCGCTTCCATCGGCCGCGACGATGGTCAAGGGCAGGCCCGGTATCCGCACATCGAAGGTCGACATGGCGGCGCTGTTGATGAACCGCAGCAGCACGCGCTCGCCGGGCGCGAACAGGGCAGTCCAGTTTGCCGCCGGCGGGCGGCCGTTGACCAGGAAGGTGTAGGTCGCCCCGGTGACGTCCATGATGTCGGTGGGGCTCATCCGCATCCTGCCCCACATGGACCAGTCGGCCAGCGTCGCCTCGAAACCCTTGCGATGCGTGTCCGCGACGAAGGTTCCCAGGGTGCGCTGGTGAAAATTATAGTAGTCGCCCTGCTGTTTCAGGTTGGCGACTACGGCCATCGGGTCCTCGTCGGTCCAGTCCGAAAGCACGATGACGTATTCGCGGTCGAAGGCGTAGGGCGCCGCTTCCTTCGGCTCCAGGATGACGGGACCGTAAAGGCCGGTCTGCTCCTGCATGCCCGAATGGCTGTGGTACCAATAGGTCCCGCTCTGCACGATCGGAAAGCGGTAGGTGAAGGTCTCGCCGGGCATGATGCCTTTGAAAGTCAGGCCCGGCACGCCGTCCATGGCGTTGGGCAGGCGAAAGCCGTGCCAGTGAATGGACGTCGGCTCCGATAGCGCGTTGGTGACGTCGATGGATACGTTATCCCCTGCGCGCAGGCGCAGCGTCGGTCCGGGAATCAGGCCGTTGACCGCCGTGGCCATGCGCCGCGTTCCGGTGATGTTGATCGGGACTTCGCCGATGGTCAGGGCGATATGCTCGCCGCTCAGCACGGCGGGTCCCGGCGCCAGGCCCTGCGCGCGAGTCCAGACCGGCGCGCCGAGGGCCGCCGCACCGCCCGCGAGCGCCAGACCTTGTACGAAGCGCCGGCGTGATGATCGCGACGATGCGCAAGCCGTCATTTTTGCTGTTTCCTTGCGGCGGCGCCTTTGGAGGCCTCTATCATCTTGGTCCGCCGACTCATCCGATAGCCTATGCGACCGGTCGCTTCAGCGCCACGGAGGCAAGCATTGATCGATCTTCGCCGCCACCTGCCAAGCACCGCGTTTATCGCCATCGCCGCCGTGGTGTTCGCCGGTTTCGCGGGGATTTTCATCTACGCCGGCGTCTATGACATCGGCGCCGACGCTCCGCACATGGCCCCGACCTACTGGATCATCGAACATCTGCGCGATCGCTCGATCGCGGTTCGCGCCCGGGGCATCGCCGTCCCCGCCGATCTGAACGATCCAAAGCGCATCGCCGCCGGCGCCGGACTCTATGGCGACATGTGCAGCGGCTGCCATCTGGCGCCGGGCATGGAGAAAACCGAGATCAGCCAGGGCCTCTATCCGCAAGCCCCCGAACTGGCCCGAGGGACCGACCTCTCGCCGGGCGAGGAATTCTGGATCATCAAGCATGGCGTCAAGCTGACCGGCATGGCCGCCTGGGGAAAGACGCATAACGATACGCTGATCTGGGACATGGTCGCCTTCCTGCGCGCCTTCCCCGCGCTTAACGCCGCGCAATACCAGGCGGCGGTGAAGAGCGCGCCGGCCGATCACGACGCGATGATGCATGACATGACGGGCAGCGGCGCCCCCATGCAACAGGCCATGCCCGCGGCGACGCGCGCGCGTCACAGCCGTTGAGCGACCCGCGGCGCCGCGCACTTCACAGCTTGACCGCTCGCAGCCGCAGCGCATTGCCGATTACGCTCACCGACGAGAGCGCCATGGCCGCCGCGGCGATGGCCGGCGAGAGCAGCAGCCCGAACGCAGGGTAGAGCGCGCCCGCGGCGATCGGCACCCCGGCCACGTTGTAGATGAACGCGAAGGCGAGGTTCTGGCGGATGTTGGCCATCACCGCCCGCGAGAGGGTGCGCGCCCGCACCAGGCCCTCGAGGTCTCCCTTCAACAGGGTTATCCCGGCGCTCTCGATGGCCACATCCGCGCCCGCGCCCATGGCCACGCCGACATCGGCCGCCGCCAGCGCCGGGGCGTCGTTGACGCCATCGCCCGCCATGGCCACCACCCGGCCCTGCGCGCGCAGCTTTTCAACCACCGCCGCCTTGTCCTGGGGCAGGACGTCGGCCTCGATCTCATCCAGCCCCAGCCGTTTGGCCACCGCCTGAGCGGTAGTGAGGTTGTCCCCGGTCATCATCACCAGCCGGATACCATCGGCCTTGAGCGCGGTGATCGCGCTTTGGGTAGTTGCTTTGACCGGGTCGGCGATGCCGAGTAGGCCCGCCAAGACGCCATCGACGCCGACGAAGATCGCCGTCGCGCCTTCACCGCGCAGGGCTTCCGCCTTCACCTCCATTGTCTGCGTCGACAAACCCCGCTCGGTGAAGAACCGCGAATTGCCCAGGATGACTTTGCGGCCATCCACCGTTCCGGCCACGCCCCGACCGACCGGCGCGTCGAAGTCCGTTGCCTCGGAGAGCGTCATGCCCCGGTCCTTGGCCACGCGCAGTATGGCCTCGGCCAAAGGATGTTCGCTGCCGCGTTCCAGGCTCGCCGCGAGGCGCAACAGTTCGCCCTCTTCGATATTTTGCGCCGTATGGATGGTGGTCACGGATGGCCGCCCCTCGGTGAGGGTGCCGGTCTTGTCTACGACCACCGTATCGACCTTCTCCAGGCGCTCGAGGGCCTCCGCATTCTTGATCAGCACCCCGGCCTGCGCCCCGCGACCGACGCCGACCATGATTGAGATCGGCGTCGCCAGCCCGAGCGCGCAGGGGCAGGCGATGATCAGCACCGAGACGGCGGCCAGGAGGGCATAGGCGAAGCGCGGTTGTGGGCCGGCGAGCGCCCACACCGCGGCGGCGATCAGGGCTGCGGCGATCACCGCCGGCACGAACCAGCCGGAAACCTGATCGGCCAGCCGCTGGATCGGCGCGCGGCTGCGCTGCGCCTTGGCGACCATCTGGACGATCTGTGAGAGCAGGGTGTCGGCGCCGACTTTCTGAGCCCGCATGACGAACGAGCCGGTCTTGTTGATCGAGCCGGCGATGACCCTGTCGCCCGGGACCCTGGTCGCCGGCATGGATTCGCCGGTGATCAAGGATTCGTCGATGGAGACCCGCCCCTCGACCAGTTCGCCATCGACCGGGACCTTCTCGCCCGGTCGCACGCGCAACCGGTCGCCGACATTTACCAGGTCCAGGCTGACCTCTTCGTCAGTCCCGTCCTCACGCAGGCGGCGCGCCATCTTCGGGGCGAGATTGAGCAGAGCCTTGATCGCGCCGTTGGTCCGCGCGCGCGCGCCCAGTTCCAGAACCTGGCCCAGAAGTACGAGCACGGTAATTACCGCCGCCGGCTCGAAGTAGACCGGGACAGCCCCGTCCGCGCCCCTGAACGCCTGCGGAAAGGCGTCCGGCGCGAGGACCCCGACGAGGCTGTAGGCGAAACTGACACCGACGCCCATGGCGATCAGGGTGAACATGTTCAGCTTGCGCGACACCAGTGAGGCCCAGCCGCGCTGAAAGAACGGCCATCCTGCCCACAGCACGACCGGGCTCGCCAAGCCCAGCTGGATCCAGTTCGAAAGGCGAGGCTCGAGCATGAATCGATGGCCCAAGACATGACCGCCCATCTCCAGCGCGAATACCGGAGCGGCAAAAATCAGGCCGATCCAGAACCGGCGGGACATGTCGGCCAGCTCAGGATTGGGGCCGCCATCGGCGGTGATCGTCTCCGGCTCCAGCGCCATGCCGCAGATCGGACACAGCCCCGGCCCGACTTGGCGAATCTGGGGATGCATCGGGCAGGTGTAGATCGCGCCTTCCGGGGCAGGGGCGGCGGACTTCACGTTCAGATAGCGATCTGGATCGGCCTGGAACTTGGCCAGGCAGACGGCTGAACAGAAATGGTAGGCATGGGCGCCGCGATCAGCATGGTGTGATGTCTTGGCCGGGTCGACTGTCATTCCGCAAACGGGATCGATGGCTTTCGCGCCGCCATCGGCGACTTCGGGCTCGAAGTCCTGTTCAGGGTCGGTCATCGGATATACCCACGCGACGAATTTGCCGGTTCTGCCCGTCAGAGCTTGGACCATACCCAAGTGGTGTATTTTTGCTCGGCAGAACGTCCGCCATGCCATGATAGACGCCGTGGACGAGCATCGACTCCAGTTCCGGGCGCTGGCACATCGCGAGTCGCGAAGAGAGGGGGCGCCAGCTTGACCGCGACCAAAACCTTGGCGGCGCACGCCACCGGACCCTTGCGGGGCGTGCGCATTCTCGACATGACCAGCGTGGTCTTCGGCGCCTACGCCACGGCGATGCTCGGCGACTTGGGCGCCGACGTGATCAAGGTCGAGTTTCCGGGCGGCCGGCGGGGCGGGGGCGGGGACATCATGCGCTGGGCCGGCCGGGTTCCCGATGCCGCACCTCTCGATCTTGGCCCGATCTACATGACCATCAACCGCAACAAGCGCTCGATGCTGCTCGATCTGCGGGAGGAGAAGGCCGTCGCGGCGCTGCGCCGACTGATCAAGACCTGCGATGTGTTCTGCGCGTCGGTGCGCTATGAGGGCTTGAAGCGGCTCGGGCTCGACTATGAGGCGGTCAGGGCGCTGCGGCGCGACATCGTCTATGCCCATGCCGCAGGCTATGGCGCGGACGGCCCCTACGCCGGCGAGCCGGCCTACGACGATCTGATCCAGTCGGCGTCGGGCTTCGCAGACCTGCTCAGCCGCGTGGATGGTGACGAGACGCCGCGGCTGTTGCCCAGCCTGGTGGCCGACAAGGTCAGCGGGCTTTTCCTGACCCAGGCGATCCTCGCGGCCCTCTATCATCGAGCGCGCACCGGCGAGGGCCAGTTCGTCGAGGTTCCGATGCTCGAATGCGTGACCAGCTTCAATCTGGCGGAACACTTCTATGGCCACGTCTACGATCCGCCGACCGGCCAGTGGGCCTATCCTCGGGTGGCCAATCCGCAGCGCAAGCCGTTCCCGACCAAGGATGGCTATATCGGGCTTCTTCCGTATACGGATCAGCAATGGGATCAGTTCTTCGAAATCGCAGGCTGGACTGAAACTATCGCCCGCGACCCGCGCTTTTCCGACTACAAGACCCGCTCGGCCCATGTGCGCGAACTCTACACGCTGGTCGACGAGGTCACCCGGACGCGGACCACGGATGAATGGCTTTCCCTGCTCAAGCCCCTGCAGATCCCGGTGGTCAGGATGAACCGGCTGGACGACCTGCAGGACGATCCGCATCTGGCCGCCGTCGGTTTCTTCGAGCGCTATGAACATCCAGAGGCGGGGGCCTATATCGGCATGCGGCCGCCGCTGAAGTTCTCGGCCACCCCGGCCAACGTTCGCCTGCACCCGCCAAGGCTGGGCGAACACACCCAGGCCCTGCTCGACGAACTCGGAGACGACTGATGCGCCTGAGGCAGGTGGCCCTGATCGCCCAAAGAATCGCGCCGGTGGCTCGTGCGCTCGAGCAGGTGTTTGGGCTGAAGGTGGCCTTTCGCGATCCGATGGTCGGCGTCTTTGGCCTGGCCAATGCGGTCCTGCCTGCGGGCGGAGAGTTCATCGAGGTGCTCGAACCGCTG
>DATCCB010000077.1:0-63796 GCA_036511515.1 Caulobacteraceae bacterium
CCCCGCCAGTCGCAGGGCGGCAAGCTCATCGGCGCTATGATCGCCAATCCGGCCGGCGGCGCCGGTCATCCGCCCGAGCTTGGCGTCGTGAAACACGACGGCCTCCCCGTCCCTCGTCAGGCGCACGTCCAGTTCGATATCGTACCCCGCGGCGCACGCGGCCTGAAACGCGCCCAGCGAATTTTCGGGCGCGCCCCCGGGCGACCACAGGCCGCGATGGGCGATGGGCGGACTGAACAGATGGTCCCACGCCTCGCCGAACTGCGCCCTCATGGCGCCTCGATCACCGCGTCGATCTCGACCGCATAGCCCATCGGTAGGCGATAGACCCCCACAGACGAACGGGCATGCCTGCCCTGATCGCCGAACACATCGACCATCAGGTCGGAACAGCCGTTGATGACCTGGGGGAGATCGGTGAAATGGCTCGCGCACTGGACGAAGCCCCCCAGCTTCACCACGCGTTTCAACCGGCGAAGGTCGTCTTCGCAGGCGAGTTTCATCTGGGCGATGAGATTGATCGCGCACAGCCGCGCTGCCGCCTGGCCGGCGGCCAGATCAAGGTCATCGCCGACCACGCCGCGAATGCCTCCATCGGCGGCCACGGATACCTGCCCGGAGATATGGACCATGTCGCCGGTACGCACGAAGGGGATGTAGTTGGCAACGGGCCGGCCCGGGGTGGGCAGGACGATGCCGAGGGCGGCCAGGCGACTTTCGGGATCCGGCATGATGATCCCACTGATAGCGCGTCGGACCTCGCCATAAAAGCTAAAGGCCCGGCAACCTTGCGGCGCCGGGCCTCATTTTAGCATGTCGCAAGGGCGTCGAACGCCCCGGCTCGTCCTAACGGAGCGATTGGACGCGTTCGACCATGGCGGTGACACGCGCATTTATCGGCGACAGCGACGCTTTCATCGAGGCGCTCATGGTTTCGGTCATCTTGGTGACTTCAGCCACATAACCTTCAAAAGCCGAGCGGGCGAAGGCGCTCTGCAGTTCAAGCGCTTCCTGCAGGCTCTTGGCGCCGGCCAGGGTCTTGGCGGCGGCGACCTGGTCTTCCACGGACTTCTTCGAATAGGCCATGGCGCGAGCGCCGAGGGTTTCGGCGCCTTTGCTGGCGGCGCTCATCGAAGCGACGACGGCTTCGAGGTTCTTGCGGGAATCGACGTTGATCTCACCAAATGCGGCGAGGGATTTTTCGACGGAATTCTTGAACACCTTGTCGCCGGCTGCGGCAAACTGGTTGGTGACGGTTTCGGCGGTCTCGATGGTTTCGACGGCTTTCGCCATTTGGGCCTCTCCTGAGGGTTTTGCGCGGGTCAATCTGCAAATTGGAAGGATGGCCGTTGGCCCAAGGTCAGCCAGCGCGCCGCAGCCTTCCTCACATGCTGCAATGCGAAGGTCAAGGGAAAAATGCTGCACCGCACCATAGAAAATCCAGTCTCTTCCGCAGTGGCCGACAGGCGCCGTCGTCAAGATTTGTTTACTTTCGCGCAACCTCGATGAACCCATGGTATCCTTCTCGCAGGCCGCGCGGGGGCCGCCGTCATTTTTTCGAGCAGGATCGTTCATGTTCAAAACCGCTCGCCGTCTGGTTCTGGTCGCTGTCGGAGTCTCCGCCCTCATCGGAATTGGCGCGCCGGCGGCTGCGTCGGCTCAGAGCCCCTACCTGCGGGTCGCCATGGACGAGCCGAAGTACACGGCGATCGTGATGGACGCGCGGACGGGCGAAGTACTCTACGAAAAGCGCTCGGACAATCTGCGCTATCCCGCCTCCGTGACCAAGATCATGACGCTCTATCTGACGTTTCAGGCGCTAGCCAGCGGACGACTGCATCTGAATGACCTGATCGAGGTCTCCCCACTCGCCGCGGCGCAAAGTCCGACCAAGCTCGGCCTGCGCGCCGGCGAAACCATCACCGTCAATGACGCCATGCACGCCATGGCGGTCCATTCCGCCAACGACATGGCCGTGGCGATGGCCGAAAGAATCGGCGGCACCGAAGCAAACTTCGCCGCCATGATGACCATCAAGGCGCGGCAATTGGGGATGACAAATACGCGCTATGTCAACGCCAACGGACTGCCCGACAGTCGCCAGATAACAACGGCGCGGGATCTCGCCATCCTCACCCGTGCGGTGCTGCGAGATTACCCGCAATACTACAACTTTTTCAGCCAGGAGCAGTTCACCTATCGCGGCAAGACCTATTTCAACACCAATCACCTGCTCGGCAAGATGCCCGGCGTCGATGGCCTGAAGACCGGCTTTACCAATGCGGCCGGTTTCAACCTCGCCGCCTCGGCGGTCCGCAACGGCCATCGCCTGATCGCGGTGGTGATGGGCGGCTCGTCCGGCGCGGTGCGCAACGCCAATGTCGAGAACCTTCTTTTGACCGGGTTCGACGTCCTCGAGCGGCGTGACCGGGGCGAGAAGATTCTGGTGGCGCAAAATCTGTTTGAGCCAGGGACGGTAACCGAGGGCCGCTTCGGCGCGCCACAGGCCCAGGAGAACGATGAGTCCAACGATCCGATCGACGTGGTTCTGACGCGCGGCGCGGCGGGGCCCCAATCGATGACGGTTTCCAGTTCCATGTCCGGGGCCCGACCGATGCTGATGGCCGACCTTGGCCGGCGTAACGCCGTATCGCCGGTCACCTTCCATCGCCCGGCGCCGCGCGAAGCCCGCAACTGGTGGGTTCAGGTTGGGGCCTTTCGTAGCCACAGGGAGGCCAAGGCGCAGGTCGAATCGGTTTCCCACCGTTTCGGACGCATCTTCGACGAGGCCCAGGCGACGGTGGATCGCGGCGGACGCACCTATCAGGCGCGCTTTTCCGGCCTGAGCGAATCGGCAGCCAGAGAGGCGTGTTCGTCCGTCAGGAGCCAGCGTATCCCCTGCGCCGCCCATGGCCCGGCCTAACGACCAGGCTTGAGCAACCGGTCCCGCGCGGCGTTGAGCTGCGCGGCCAGCCCGTTCGATCCCCCGCGATCGGGGTGCGCCAACTGGATTAGCCGGCGATAGGCGGCCTCCACGTCAGCGTTGGCGGCCGTCGAAGTCACCCCAAGGATCTCGCGGGCCTGGAAGAGGCTCATCGGCTCGCTGGTTCGCTTCACGGGACCCTGACGCCCGCGCCGCGCCGCATGGGCGCAATAGGCCGACAGGCCGACTAGAACAGCCACCCCGAGCCATTGTCCTCGCAGGCCGGCGACGACCGCTCCGGCGGCGGCCATCGCCGCGAAAAGCGCGCAGGCGATACGCAGCTGGGCCCCCCGCTGGACGGCCGAACGTCCCGCCCAAATCAGGACCGCCAGAAGTCCCGCGCCGAGAGCGACGAAAACCATCAGCGGGCGCTATTCGGCCGCCACAGCGGGATCAATTACGCTGGCTAGGCCCAACTCGGCCAAAAGCACCCGCAACTCCTGCCGTGCTGAAATGTGCGCCAGGGATACCTGCACGGGCCGCACCTGCGGCGAAAGGTCCACCACTGTCAGGCCGAAGGGAAACAGTTCGCGATAAATCACCCGCTCGCGAAGTCCGGCGATGGCGCGGAAACCCACGCGCCGCGAAAGCGCGCCCAGACGCTCGTCGACGCGGCGTCGGTTGCGCGCCTCCATCGGCGCCAGGCGATTGCGCAGCACCACCCAATCGATGGAACGCCGGCGCTTCGCCGCCCTGATTTTTCGCGCCTCCCAGACGGCCTCGGCGTAGACACTTGGCCGAATGAGACCGAGGGTCACCGGGTCGATGACGCCGAGCATGTCGAAGTCGACGAAGCTGTCGTTCATCGGCGTTACGATGAGGTCAGCAACCTGATGGGCGGCCCGCGAGAGTTCGGTGTCCGCCCCCGGCGTGTCGATGATCACGAAATCGGCCGCCTGGCGCAGCGCCGCCTCGAGGCTCGCGACGTCGCCGGTCGGGAAGATGGGATTGGGCTGGCGAAGTGTCGCCCCCGCCGCCTGCGACCACGCGGCGCGGTTTGCGAAGAAATGACCGGTAGACTGCTGGCGGACGTCGAGGTCGACGACGGTGACGACGGACCCTTCCGCCAGCAGCGCGGTCGCCAGGTGCACCGCTACCGTAGTTTTGCCTGCCCCACCCTTTTCATTGCCAATGACGATGACCCGCCTGCCGGACGCGCCGGTCATCTGGGTCGGAAGCGCCGGTTGGCGGGAAAGCCTTTGGGAGCCGCGCGCCCCGATCCGGCGCGCTTACCAACCCATTGGCGCCAGTCAGGCCAGGATCGGACACGACCAGCGCCGTCTATCCACGCCGCGCCATCGTCGGCGGCGAAGACCATCGCGTCCTGCAGACCACCCTGGCGATAGCTTTGCAGCTTGATGCCTTTTCCCCTGGCCAATCTTGGCAGGTCGGACACGGGAAATATCAGAATCTTGCCGTTTTCACCGACTACGGCCAGCTGATCGCCGGTCACCTCCAGACAGACCGCCGCGATGCCGCTACCCAAGTTGAGCACCTGCTTGCCTGCCCTGCGCAGTGCAACTGCATCATCCTCGACCATCACGAAGCCATAGCCGGCCCGCGAGGCGACCAGTCGTTGGCCACCTGTGCTGTGAGCGAAGACCGCCAGAATGCCGACCTCATCTTCGAGATCGATCAACAGACGCAGAGGCTCGCCGTGTCCTCGAGCCGATGGCAGCTTGTCGCAGGCAAGCGTGAAAAAGCGGCCATCCGAAGCGAACAGCATCAGCCTGTCGGTCGTTTCAGCGGCGACGGCGAAGGCAAGGCCGTCGCCCTCCTTGAAGCCCAGCGACGCCGGATCGTCCAGCCTGCCTCGCGCGGCGCGTATCCATCCTCGCTGCGACAGGACAACCGTGATCGGCTCACGGGCGACAAGCGATTGCAGAGTAGCGGCCGCATCGATCGTCGGCGCATCTTCGAAGGTTGATCTTCGCTTTCCCAGGGCCGTGGCCGGCCCCAGCACCTTGCGCACGTCGCGAAGCCCTACCGCGACGAGCTTCCATTGCTGTGTGTCCGAGGCGAGCACGCCAAGGATCCCGTCGCGTTCCTCGCTGAGCGCGACATGCTCGCGGCGCAGTTCCATTTCTTCCAGCTTTGCCAGTTGCCGCAGGCGGGTGTTGAGGATCGCTTCGGCCTGGACGTCGCTCAGTTTGAAGCTGGCCATCAATCGAGCCTTTGGCTCCTCTTCGAAACGAACGATTCTGATCACCTCGTCCAGGTTGAGGAAAACGACCAGCATTCCGTCCAGGATGTGGAGCCGCTGCTCGATCTTCGACAATCGAAACCGCGCCCGCCTGACCAGCACCGTTCGGCGATGATCGAGAAAGGCGCGCAATGCCGCCATCAGCCCCATGACCACGGGAGCGCCCCCGGCGTCCAAAACGGTCATGTTGACGGGGAAACGCGTCTCGAGGTCAGAGAGCTTGAACAGACTTTCCATGAGCATCGCCGCCTCGATGCTCCGCGCTCGCGGCTCCAGGACCAGACGCACGTCCTCGGCCGATTCGTCGCGGACATCGCCAAGCAGAGGCGCCCGCTTGGTTTCGATCAGGCCGGCGAGCTGTTCGACCAGATCGGCTTTACGCACCTGATAGGGAATCTCGGTCACGATCACCTGCCAGCCGCCGCGCCCTGTATCTTCGACGCTCCAGCGCGCCCGGGTGCGCACCCCGCCGCGTCCGGTTTCGTAAGTTTCCCGCAACGACTCGGGGGTCTCGACGATCACGCCGCCGGTCGGGAAGTCCGGACCCCTGACGTGGGCCATCAACTCCGCGGTGGTCGTCGTTGGCCGCTCCACCATCATCAGGCAGGCGTCGATCAGCTCCGCGGCGTTGTGGGGCGGAATCGATGTCGCCATGCCAACGGCGATCCCCGACGAGCCGTTCGCCAACAGATTGGGAAAGCCGGCCGGAAGGACGACGGGCTCCAGCTCCTCGCCGTCATAGGTGGCGCGAAAGTCGACAGCATCTTCATCGATGCCCTCGAGCAGCAGCTGGGCGGCGTCGGTTAGCCGGCATTCGGTGTAACGCATCGCCGCGGCGTTATCGCCGTCGATGTTGCCGAAATTACCCTGTCCGTCGATCAGCCGATAACGCTGGGCGAAGTCCTGAGCCAGCCTCACCAGGGCGTCGTAAACGGCGACATCGCCGTGAGGATGGTATTTGCCGATGACATCGCCCACCACCCTCGCCGATTTCTTGGCCGTGGTTTGCGGATCGAGCTTCAGGAGCCGCATGGCGTAAAGCAGGCGACGATGGACGGGTTTCAATCCGTCCCTCACATCGGGCAATGCCCGCATGGTGATGGTCGAAAGGGCATAGGCCAGGAAGCGCCGCGAAAGCGCGTCTTCCAGAGGCTCGTCCAGAATTCGGCCGCCATCGTCGGCAGGCGGCGCGGCGCGCACATTCATCGCGCCGTTGAATCCGACTCCCGCCTACTTGTCCAGGGATTGGCGAAGAGCAGCCCCAGCCTAGGCTGGGTCACCCGATCTGGCAGCCTCGAGCACCTTGTCGGCGCGGCCCCACTGCACCCTGGCCCAAACCCGTTCATGGAAATAGAACAGGATCACCTTGGTTACCGTTTCGATCGAGGAAATCGATATGGCGATCGATGCGGCATGGCGCAGCGTATGGTGAAACAGCAGCGCAACCACCAGCCCAACGATGAACGTGTCGGTGCTGCCGACCGCTCGCCAGGTTATCGCCTTGACCAGGGAGCGTGAACGGGCGGTCGGCGCGTGTACGAACATTGGTTGGCCCCTCGGCGGATCGTCGCGCGAGCAGTCTTGTCATCGGCCCCGCCAAAGCGCCAGACAGGTCACGCTTACTTTTTCCAGCCTGACCGTGAGTTATGCTTATAGCCAGCCACCGCCGGGGGCTGAGCGTCAAAGCCGATCAGCGGCGCGGAGGCGATCGATCAGCCACACGCGCGCGGGCGGCAAAGCCCGATTGAGCGCTCCAAATACGAAAGCCTGAAGGAAATGACCGGTCAGTTCGAAGCCATCGCCGATGTCGCCCGGGGCCACGCGAGACTGTGCCGACAGCAGGAATGGCGGCAGGGCCAGAAGCCGATCCTTGTAACCTTCTCCCGCGCGCGAACTGACGGCGCGACCGGTGCGAGGGCTGACATAGGCCAGATCGTCGGCCTCTCCGGTCACTGCGCAACGAGACAGGTCCAGCGCAAAGCCCAGATCCTGCAGCAGACCGGCCTCGAAGCGCACGAAAACGGCCGGCCAGATGTCAAAGTCGTTCAAGACGCCGACGAGCGCTTCGAAAGCCAGAAACGCGCCGGGGTGCGGCTCGCGCTCCGGCAGGGCGCCCGCTGCGACGGCGGCGGCGGCCGCTAGCGCCGAAAGGGCGATGGGCTGGTCAAAGTGCGCCGAGGGGCCTTCCCCCACACCTTCGAGCGTCGCTCCCCCCAGCTGGTCTGAAATCCGGGCGCGGTAGGTGACAAGCACGCGCGCGCCCGGCTGCAGAAGGGGTTTCATCCGCCGCGATGCGCCCCCCGCCACGTGCGCCGCCCACTTGCCGCGCATTTCGGTGAGGACCTCGACAATGGCGCCGGTTTCGCCATAGGGCCGCGCCGAGAGAACGAATGCCCGTTCCTGGAACTCCATCTAGGCGGGGAGATCAGACATCGAAGTCCAGCCCCACGTCCTGGTAGAACCCTCGGTCCTCGGCCCAGGTCTGCTTGACCTTGACGTGCAGGAACAGATGAACCTTGCGGTCAAGAACCTCGGCCAGCTCCATGCGGGCCGCTTCGCCGATCCACTTGAGCGTCTGGCCGCCTTTACCCAGCACGATGCCGCGCTGTCCATCCCGCTCGACCAGAATGGTTTGCTCGATACCCGCCGACCCGTCATCACGTTCCTCGAACGCGGTCGTTTCGACGCTAGCCGCATAGGGCAGTTCTTCGTGCACGCGCAGATAGATTTTCTCGCGGGTAATTTCCGCGGCCAGCAATCGAACCGGAGTGTCGGCGCTCTGCTCCGCCGGGTAGAGCCAGGGCCCTTCCGGCATCTGACTGGCCAGATGGCGTTTCAGATCCTGAACCCCCGATCCTTTGGCGGCCGAGATCATGAATACCTCACCGTAGACCTGCGTTTGAGTGAGGGTCGCGGTCAGGGCCAACAGGCGATCGCGCCGAATGAGATCGATCTTGTTGAGCGCCAGGATCGCCTGTCCCGGCGTGGTCCTCAGCCCTTCGATTATTGAAGCCACATCGCGCGCCGCGGCGCGATCGGCGCCATTGGCGTTACCGTCAGCGACAGCCAGCTGGGCGCTGGCGTCGATCAGGTGGACGATCGCGTCGGCGCCCTGCGCATTAGCCCAGGCCGACCGGATCATGGCGCGGTCCAGTCGCCGGCGTGGGGTGAAGATGCCGGGCGTGTCGACCAGCACCATCTGGCAATCGCCCTCCAAGGCGACGCCACGGACCGGGAACCGCGTGGTCTGCACCTTGCGGGTGACGATTGTCACCTTGCTCCCGACCATCGCGTTCACCAGCGTGGATTTGCCGGCGTTCGGCGCCCCGATGACGGCGACAAATCCGGCCCTGGTCACGCGCCGAGACCCTCTTGCAGCAACAGGGCCAGGGCGGCGGCCCGCTCGGCGGTTTGCACAGATCCGCCGTTCGCCGTTGCGGCGCGCTGGTCCCCGACGGCCACCTGGACCGTGAAACGGGGCTTATGATCGGGGCCGGTGCGGGAGAGGACCCGATAGGCCGGCATCGGAAACCCTTGCGCCGCGGTCCACTCCTGCAGTTCGGACTTGGGGTTGGCGGCCGCCGGACTCACCGCTTCATCGAGAAAGGGGGACCACAAGCCAAGCACGATGGCGGCGGTCCTCTCCAAGCCGAGCTCGAGGTAAAGGACGGCGATCAACGCCTCACAGGCATCGCCCAGGATCCGGTCGTTGGCGCGGCCGCCGCGTGCGCTCTCGGCGCCTTGAAGTCGCAGCGCCGGACCAAGCTCCATCGCCCGGGCCGCGCGTGCGCAGGTTCGCCCACTGACCAGGACATGCAAGCGTTTGGAGAGTTCGCCCGACGTCGCCTTGTCGTCTCGCGCCATCAGGGCCTGGGCTATGATGAGCCCCAGCACGCGGTCGCCCAGGAATTCCAACCGGTCATTGTCGGCGATTTTGCTCGCACCGCTTGTGGCGCTGGCGTGGGTCAAGGCGCGTTCGAACGCGGCGCGGTCATCGAAATGGTGGCCGATGCGCGCCTCCAAGGCGGCAATGGCGATCTCGCGCCTGTTCATGATTTCCCGCGGCGAGTTTGGCGGGCGCTCACCTTAGGATGCGCAAGAACCGGCTGGGACGAGCTTCACTGATCCATGTCCACGGCTTGAAGATCGAAGCTTTGTCGGTCCACGAGAGCATGATGATCCGCGCCCTGCCCACCAGGTTTTCCTCCGGCACGAAACCGACGCCGGTATCGTAGTTCAGGGCCGCATCGAGCCCGCTATTCCAGCCGCATCCGCCCAGTTTAGGGTCTTCCGGAGCCAGCCCCGGATCGAAGCGGCTGTCGGCTGAATTGTCGCGATTGTCTCCCAGCATGAAATAGCAGCGTGGGGGGACGACGTAGACGCCGGTGTTGTCGGCCGGTCCATCAGGACCATGCACCTGAATCCGATACTGCCTTCCCTCCGGATTGGTCTCTCTTTCCACGGTCGCCGGTTCCGGAATGCCTCGGTCATCGGTCGAGATCGTCTTCAGCGGTTGTTCGGGAACGGTGCGATCGTTGATGTAAAGCTGGCCACGACGGATCTGTATACGGTCTCCCGGCAATCCGATCAGGCGCTTGATGTAGTCGGTATTGCCGTCGTGGGGCAGCTTGAAGACCACGATGTCGCCGCGCGTTGGCGCGTGAAAGAAAACCCGGCCATTGAACAGCGGCGGACTGAATATGATCGAATGGCGGCTGTAGCCGTAGGACCATTTCGACACGATGATGTAGTCGCCCTGATACAGATTGGGCTGATCCGAGGCCGATGGGATCGTGTAAGGCTGAAACGCCAGGGTGCGAATAACCAGCGCGATCAGCAGGGCGTAAACCACCGTCTTGATGACCTCGACGGTCTCGGCCAACGGGCCGGGCTTGATGGCGGTATCGCCGTGGGCGGAGGTGGTGTTGGTCATGATCTCGGCTCACGGCGATGGATCGAATTCGTGCGTTGCTAGCGGCTCGGTATGTCGCGGGCAAGGCGGGGCTTCTCAAGTTTAAGGTCGGGCCTAGACCGCCTCGATGATCACGAACGCCAAGGCGTAGGGATGATCGTCGGTCAACGACAGGTGAATTGTCGCGCTCAATCCCGAGGGAATCATCGATGCCAGGCGCGCGGCAGCGCCCCCGGTCAGCGCCAGCGTCGGCTGGCCGGACCGCAGGTTGACGACCCCCATGTCCTTCCAGAACACCCCGCGTCGCATGCCGGTGCCCAAGGCCTTGGCGCAGGCCTCCTTGGCTGCGAAGCGTTTCGCAAAGCTGGCCGCCGCCCCCCGCTTGCGCTCCGAACGCGCGATTTCGACCTCGGTAAATACCCGCGCCCGGAAGCGGCCCCCGAACCGTGCCAGAGTTTTCTCGATTCGCCGGATGTCGATCAGATCCGAGCCGATGCCGACAATCAAGCCGCGACCCCATCGCGCGCCACGAGCCCGCGCGCGGAGTCCATCAACCCACGCATCCTGCGGATAGCCGGCTCCAGGCCGGTGAAGATGGCTTCGCCGATGAGGAAATGGCCAATGTTCAGTTCAGCCAGTTCTTCTATGGCGGAAATCGTCGAGACAGTCTCGTAGTCGATTCCGTGCCCTGCGTGGACTTCAAGGCCAAGGCCGGCGGCGAAACCAGCCGCGGCTCTCAGTCCGTCGAGTAGGTTCTCCGCCTCGGGGTCGCCTTCCCGCACGGCAAGGCAATAGGCCCCGGCATGCAGCTCGACCACCTGGGCGCCGATGCGCGCGGCGGCGGCGATCTGCACAGCCTTTGGCTCGACGAACAGGGAGACGCGAACCCCAGCGCCTTTCAACGCGCCGATCACGGGCGCCAGGCGGTTGTATTGGCCGGCGACATCCAGACCGCCTTCGGTGGTTACCTCCTCGCGCCCCTCGGGAACCAGGCAGGCCGCGTGCGGCCGGTGGGCCAGAGCGATCGATTCCATCTCTCGGGTCGCCGCCATTTCGAAATTCAGCGGCCGGCCGCGTTTGCGGGTCAGCGCCGCCAAAGCCTCAATGTCAGCATCCGATATGTGGCGCCTGTCTTCCCGCAGGTGAGCGGTTATACCGTCAGCGCCGGCGAGCATGGCAACCTCGGCGGCTCTGGCTGGATCTGGGTAGCTCTCTCCGCGCGCATTGCGGATCGTGGCCACGTGATCGATGTTGACGCCAAGGCGAAGCCTGTTCATCGGCGAAACGAGCCATTGGGTGGAAGCGCACGGCTCATCGCACCATGATACTTGGCGGCGATTCGTTCAGCCACTGGCTCTTTCCACGGTTTCCACGCTCGGACAGGCCCGCAACGCCGCCGCAATGTGCGTCAGGTGGCGCGCGTCCTTGACCTCGACATCGAAGTCGACATCGAAGAAATCTGTGTGCCGGTGGCGCATATTGACCCCGATGATATTGCCCCCGGCCTCCCCGATCACCGTGCAGGTCTGGCCCATCACGCCGGGCGCATCGCGGACTGTCGCGTGCAGGCGCGCCTGTGAGAGGGTGTTGCGTTCCGCCTCCGGGGTCCATTGGACGTCGCGCCAAAGGGCCTCCTGATCTTCGAAAGTGGCCAGCGTTCCGCAATCGATGGTGTGTACGGCTATCTGATTATCCCCCTCGACAATGCCGACGATTCGATCGCCCGGCACGGGATTGCAGCAACTGGCGAAATGCAGGGACGCATTGGGCGCCAGACCGCCGCCGCGGACATGAAACCGCGCGTTCCTGCCGTTCTCGATCTTTCGCCTGGCTGAAGCGGCGGCCTTCTCGGTCTCCTTCAGGCCTGGATAGACTATCTCCAGCACCTGGGTGGGCGTGATCCGTCCGCGGCCGACCGCATCGTGGAGTTCCGCTTCGCTGGCCGCCGCGAATCTCTCGAGCGCCGGACGCAGCGAAACGCCGGTCCGGGTCTTTCCCGCTCGCTCGAAGGTATGATCCAGAGACGCTCGGCCAAGCCGCGCAAACTCCTCCTTCTCGGCCAGGCGGATATGGCGACGGATGGCCGAGCGCGCGCGACCGGTCACCGTCAGGCTTGGCCAGTCCGCCGGCGGCGCGAAGGTGGGACCGCGCACCACCTCGACGACATCGCCATTCTGCAGGACCGTGCGCAAGGGGCGCAGTTCGCCATTGACCTTCACGCCCAGGCACGTGTCGCCGACATCGCTATGGACGGCATAGGCAAAATCGAGCGGCATCGCGCCGCGCGGAAGGCTGATCAGCTTGCCCTTGGGGGTAAACACAAACACCTGGTCGAGAAACATTTCCAGCTTGGCGTGCTCGAGCAGGTCTTCGGCGTCGCCCCCGTGCTCGAGCACCTGGACGAGTTGGCGCAGATTGGCCAGGGGATCGGCCCCGCCGGCTTCCGCGGCGGCTTCTGGGTCGAAAGCATAGGTGTGATTCTTGTAGCGCCAGTGAGCGGCGACGCCCTGTTCGGCGACCCGATCCATGACTTCGGTGCGGATTTGCATCTCGATCCGCATGCCCCGTGGGGCGATGACCGTCGTGTGGATCGAGCGATAATTGTTACGCTTGGGGGTCGAGATGAAATCCTTGAACCGTTCGGGCACGCTCGACCACGCGCGGTGAATGACGCCGAGGGCGCGATAGCAATCCTCCTCGGTGTCGACGATGACGCGGAAGGCGTAGATATCGGAAAGCTGGGAAAAGCCGATCGACTTGCGCTGAAGCTTACGCCAGATCGAAAACGGATTTTTTTCCCGACCGACGACGCGGCTGGGGATGCTCGCCGCCTCGAGTTTGGCGGCGATCTCCTGGCTGGCCAGCGAGACCGCCTGGCCCTGGCCGGCCCGCAACGCATCCAGACGGCGGACGATGGCGTCGCGCGCGACGGGATTTAAGTGGCTGAAGGCCAGTTCCTCTAGTTCCGAACAGATCCGATGACAGCCGATCGAGCGCGCCAACGGAGCGTAGATATCCAAGGTCTCGCGCGCGATGCGTTCGCGCTTGGCGGCGTTCTTGATGAACTGCAGCGTGCGCATGTTGTGCAGCCGGTCAGCGAGCTTGACCATCAGAACGCGGACGTCCTTAGCCACCGCGAGAATAAACTTTCGCAGATTCTCCGCCTGGCGCTTGTAGTCAGCGGTCGTTTCCAGTCGTGAAAGCTTGGTCACGCCCTCGACCAGTTCGCCGATCTCCTCGCCGAACAGGCGATCAATCTCCTCGCGGGTGACCGTGGTGTCCTCGATCACGTCGTGAAGCAGCGCGGTGACGATCGTAGCCGTGTCGAGCCGATAGTCCGTCAGAATGCCGGCGACCTCGATCGGGTGGGCGAAATAGGGATCGCCCGAAGCGCGTGTCTGCGATCCGTGGACGCGCAGGGCGTATACATAGGCGCGATTGAGCAGGGCTTCGTCCGCGCTGGGGTCATAGGCGCGAACCCGTTCAATCAACTCATATTGGCGAAGGAATTTCCGAGGCTCCGACTTGGTCTTGGCGGCGGGCGTAGCAGCGGCAGGGACGACCGGAGACGGCGCCGTCTTGGGAAGAACCGGATCTGCGCCGACTTGGCTCAGTATCGCTCCTCCTGGCCGCCGTCGCGATCGCTCTGAAGGGCGCGAACCAGTTCCTGCTCGCTCATCTGGGTATGCGACGGGTCGGAAATCAGAGCCAGGGTCTCCGCCTCTTCTTCGGCTTCCGAATGCTCATCGACACGTTGCAGGCTGCCGATCAGGGTTTCGCGCAGCACCGCCCCGTCAACCATCTCCTCGGCAATTTCGCGAAGCGCAACCACGGGGTTCTTGTCATTGTCGCGATCGACCAGCACCTCGCCGCCGGCCGCGATCGCCCGGGCCCGGTTGGCGGCCAGCAGCACCAGGTTGAAACGGTTGGGAACTCTCTGGATGCAATCTTCGACGGTGACGCGGGCCATGACTCTCTCGGGCGTAAGAACGGGGGTTCCCGCCAAAATAGAGCGCCGTGACCGATTGTGCAACGCCGCATCGCGCGGATAACCGCCAGCGCCAGCGTAAATCGGCATCGCTTGCCTCTGTAACTAAGATATGGCGAAGAAAAGTTGGATCAAGACTGCCAAACCATCGACCTTATATATAGTTTCCGCGCCCCACTCGCAGTGAAGGGCCGTCGATGAACCTTAAAAATTCTTATGCATCGCTGGAAAAAGAGGTCGATCGGCTCCTGGCTCTCAAGGTCGAGCCCGGCGGGCCAGGCGCGGCGGTGGCCATCGTCTCACAAGGTGAATTCGTCGTCCGCAAAGCCTACGGTCTTGCGGACCTTGAATGGGGGATCCCGCTCAGTGTCGACGCGGTGTTTCGCATTGCTTCCCTGACCAAGCAATTCACCGCGGTGGCCATAATGATGCTGGCCGAACGCGGCGCGCTGTCGATCGATGATCCAATCGAGCGGCATCTCGGCAAATGGCCGCGCGGCTCTCAAACGGTCACGGTGCGATGCCTGCTCAATCACACCTCGGGGGTCTGGCGCCACGACAGCGAACTGGTCGAACGCACGTTGCGACCAAACCCGCCCGTCGAAGAGGTCCTGGACCTGATCTTCTCCCGCCCGCTCGAGTTCGATCCAGGCGAGCGCTACAGCTACAACAACTCAGGCTATCTCCTTCTTGGAGCGATCATCGCCGCGGCGAGCGCGCGAAGCTATGAAGCCTTCCTGCGCGAGGAAATCTTCGAGCCGCTCGGGATGGATGACACCCGCGTTCTCACGCACGAGACGATCACGCCGTTTCGCGCGCGGGGCTACATCCGCGGTCGCAAGCGCTTTCACAACGCCCGGCTTGACGCCATGAACTGGTCGCATGCGGCCGGCGCGCTCGGTTCGACCCTGACCGACCTGGTCAAGTGGGATCGGGCCATCCGCGGCAACCGCCTGATCGGCGCCGAGAGCCATGCCGCGATGCTGGCCGACACGCCGCTGGCCGACGGCTCGCACTATCCCTACGGCTTTGGATGGGGAACGGCGGATTATCGGGGCGCCAGAGTTTATCACCACGCTGGCGGCATCAGCGGCTACGCCTGCCAGATGCTTCACTTTCGCGACGAGGATTTGACCACCATCGTGCTCTCCAACCTCTACTTGTTTGCCTTTGACAAGGTGACGCGCGGGTTGATCCGCGCATTCAAAGGCGTCGCCGAACCCATCGTGGCGGAGCCATCGGCGCAACAGATGGCGGCCTGCGCGGGCGCCTATGAGGGCGAGTGGCCATTCGTGATTGCCGAAAACGACGCAGGCTTGGGCGCGCGTGGCGAACACATCCTGTGTCAGCGCGGGGATCCGGAGGTCGAGTACCGGTTCTCCGAGCTCAGCGACGGCCGCTATCAGCGCGTGGACTACGCCTCCCCGCTCTGGCCGATCTCTAGCGTTCGGCGCGCCGTCACCGCCTGAGGCCGTGCGTCGGCGCCAACAGAGGCGCTCGCGGCCAGAGCCAAGGCGGTCTGGTCTGATAACGGGTGGCGCCAAGTCGGGGCGATCTGCGCCAGGGGCCCCATGACGAAACGACGCGCCGCCGCGCGCGGGTGAGGGATTGTCAGGCCCGGTTCGTGGGCGATCACGCGGCCGTGGGCGATGAGATCCAGATCGAGAGTCCGTGGAGCGTTCGCGTGGCCGCGCACACGGCCGAACCGCGCCTCAACCGCGAGGAGCGCCGCCAAAACGGCGTGCGGATCCAAGCGCGTCTCGACAAACACGACGCCGTTGAGATAGTCAGGCGACGAAGGCTGCGGCCACGCCCGCGAGCGCCACCACCCCGAGCGGTCAGTCACGCGAAGGCCGGCGTCCGCAAGGCTGGCGATGGCGGCCTCCAGCAACAGTTCGCATGAGGCATAGTCTCCCCGAAGATTTGAGCCAAGGGCGACGATTACCGCTTCATCAAGGGAAGACGTTTTGTTCAATTTTTTCGAGGCCCTGTGTCGATGACCATCTATCCCACCGATCGCCTCGCTCTGTTCATCGACGGGGCCAATCTTTATTCTTCCGCCAAGGGCCTCGGCTTTGATATAGATTATAAGCGACTCTTGGAGGAATTCCGCTCCCGTGGACTCCTCATTCGAGCTTACTACTATACAGCCCTGGTCGAGGATCAGGACTATTCGCCAATCCGTCCGCTCGTCGACTGGCTCGACTACAATGGCTTCACGCTGGTGACCAAGACGGCGAAGGAATTCACCGACGGCCAGGGTCGGAAACGTTGGCGGGGCGACATGGATGTCGAGATCGCCGTCGACATGCTCGAAATCGCCGAGCGGGCCGATCATATCGTGCTGTTCTCGGGCGACGGGGACTTCCGTCGGCTGGTGGAAGCCGTTCAGCGCAAAGGCGTGCGTGTCACCGTCGTCTCCACCCTCAAGTCTCAGCCGCCGATGGCTTCCGACGACCTGCGTCGGCAGGCCGACACCTTCATCGATCTGGCGGATCTTGCCGACATAGTCGGCCGTCCGGCCCGCTTGCCGCGCTTCCTGCAGGAGGCGAAAGCCAGCGCCAGTCGCGCCGTCGATGCGCCCGAGGCGCTCTGACCTCGCGGCGCCGTCATGCGCGGCGGAAGCGCCCCGTGACTGCCCACTCTGCCCGCGGCTCGTCGCCTATCGCCGGGAAAACCAGTCTAATCATCCAGACTGGTTCAATGGTCCCGCGCCATCGTTCGGCGACGACAGCGCCCGCCTGCTGATCGTCGGCCTGGCCCCCGGTCGGCAGGGGGCCAATCGCACGGGCCGGCCCTTTACCGGCGATTTCGCCGGCGTGTTGCTTTACCAGACCTTGGCCCGGGCGGGCTTCGCCAGCGGGCGCTATGAGGCTCGCATCGACGATGGCTTGAAGCTCGTCGACTGCATGATCACCAACGCGGTGCGGTGCGCCCCTCCGGGCAATGCGCCCACGCCCGCCGAACAGGCGACCTGTCGGACTTTTCTCGCTGCTCGCATCGCGGCCCTTCCCCGCCTCCAGGTGATCGTCACCCTGGGCGATATCGCCCGGCGCAATGTCATGCGAGCGCTGGGTCGGCCAGCTTCGGCGGCCGCCGGCGGCCACGGCGCGGAATGCGAGGTGGGCGCCTACCGGCTGATCAACAGCTATCATTGCTCCCGACTGAACACCAACACGGGGCGGCTTACTGCGACGATGTTCGAAGCGGTGTTTGCGCGGGCGCGGCAGGTCCTCGACGGCCTCGACCGCGCCTCCGCCTAACCTCGATCGCGCATCAGCCGGCCCTGTTCGCGCTTCCAGTCGCGCTCGGCCACGGTGTGGCGCTTGTCTGGGGCGGATTTGCCTTTAGCCAGAGCCAACTCGAGCTTGGCCAAGCCCTTTTCGTTGAAGAACAGCCGGGTCGGGACGATCGTGCGGCCGTCGCGTTGGACAGCGCCCAGCAGCCGATCGATCTGACGCCTGTGCAGCAGCAAGCGCCTGGGCCGCCGGGGCTCGTGATTGAAACGGTTGGCTGGCCCGTACTCGGGGATATAGGCGTTGACGAGCGCCAGTTCGCGGCCATCGACGGCGGCGTAGGACTCGGCGATGTTCGCCTTGCCAAGACGCAGGGATTTTACCTCCGACCCGGTAAGCGAGAGGCCCGCCTCGAACGTCTCCTCGAGGAAATAGTCGAAACGGGCCCGCCGGTTCTCGGCGATCAATTTACCGCTCATAGGTCAGAGGCCGGCTTCGGTCATGGCGGCGACGATTTCGGGCTTCGCCGCCTCGGCGCAGAGCGCAATCGGCAGGCGCGTTTCCTCGGCGCAGAGGCCCAGGCGCGACAGGGCGAACTTTGTCGGCGCCGGAGAGGCGTCGAGAAACAGGGCTTTGTGGAGGCGCGCGAGCCGATCCTGCAGCGCCAGCGCCGCGGCCCAGTCGCCCGACAGGCAGGCCCCCTGGAAGCGCGCGCAAGCCGCTGGCGCCACGTTTGCAGTCACAGAGATGCATCCATGCCCGCCGTGGGCCATATAGCCGAGCGCGGTGGGGTCATCGCCCGAGAGCATCAGCCACCCTTCCCCGCATATCCGCCGCTGCAGGCTGGCGCGGGCAAGATCGGCGGTCGCATCCTTGACGCCGACGATGTTGGGCAGCGCCGCAAGCCGCGCCAGAGTCTCGTCGGCGATATCGACGCTCGTTCTCGACGGCACGTTATAGACCAGGATCGGCAGATCGACCGCCTCGTTGATCGCCGCATAGTGTCGGTAGAGTCCCTCCTGACTTGGCCGATTATAGTAGGGCGTGACCACCAGCGCCCCCTGCGCTCCGGCGGTCTTGGCGTGGAGCACCAGATCGATGGCCTCGTCAGTGGCGTTAGAGCCGGCCCCGGCGATTACCGGCACGCGGCCCCGTGCGGTGATGACGCAGAGTTCGACGACTCGCCGGTGTTCGGCGTGGCTGAGCGTGGAGCCCTCGCCGGTGGTGCCGACCGGAACCAACCCATGCACGCCGGCGGCGATCTGACGCTCCACCAGGGCGATAAACGCAGCTTCGTCGATCGCGCCGCCACGAAAGGGCGTAACCAGCGCCGTAATCGCGCCATGAAATAAAGGTGCCGACATGGAAGATGTAAAAGAGTGTGATTCGCCGCCCAATGCTGCGGCCTATTGGATTGATTTGGCCTAGTATCGTCCATGCGGCTAGGCTCGCAACAGGGTGCGAAGGCGATCGCACGAACGACGGAGCTAAGGCTGCATTGCCATTCAGTGTTCGCAGAGGCTTGGGCGCCGCCGCAGCGACGGTGGTGATGGCCGCGGGGGTCGTATTCGCCCAGACCCTGGCGCCGGAGATTCCGCGCTGGATTTCGCCTGCGCCCGCCACGCCTCCGCCGCAACCATCGCAAATTAGCCCGCAATCGGATTCCGACGCGGTAATTGCCGCCCTTGCCGCGGCGAGGTCGCGTGATGGCCAGCGAATCCGCCTGGCGATGGCTCAGATCGGCGCGCCGCTGCCGCGGAAGCTGGCTTTATGGCTTCTGGCCGACACCGCGCCCGACTCGATGAGCTTCTTCGAGGCCGATATGGCGCGTCGCGAGCTGGCCGGGTGGCCCAGAGACGAAGAGCGGCAGATCGCCGCGGAACGGCAGGTCGAGACATCAGGCATGGCGCCGGCGGCGCTTATCGCCTGGTTCGCCGGTCAGGAACCCGCAACGGCGCGCGGCGCGCTGGTCTTGGCCACCGCGCTGCGGTCGACCGGCGACGAACCAGCCGCGGACGCCCTCATCCGTCATTTTTGGCGTACGAACGTGTTTGACGAAGACACCCAGGAACTCATTCTGAGCCGATTTGCCGTCGCCCTGACCCAGGCCGATCACGTCGCTCGCGCCGACCTGTTGCTCTATGGCGGCCAGGGCGACGCCGCCCGAGACATGATCCGCCTGCTTCCCCCTGACCAGCAGGCGATTGCGCAAGCCCGCATGGCGTTGCGCCGCGGCGCGTCGGACGCGCAGATGCTGGTCGATTCGCTGCCCTACGCCGCGCAGACCAGCCCCGGCCTCGTCTATGAGCGAATCCTGAGCCTGCGGGAACGCGGCCAGGATGATCAGGCCCTGGCCCTGATGAGCTATCTGCCAGCGAAACTTCCCCTGGAATCGGCGGCGGAACGGCTATGGCGCTATGGAGCGCTGGTCGTCGCGGCTCTCAAGGCTGGAGACACGTCCGCCGCCTATGCCGCGGCGGCGCATTCCGGATTGACCTCGGGCGCTAATGCGGCCGAGGCGCAGTTCTTCGCCGGCTGGATCGCGCTGACCAGATTGAAAGATGCCAAGTTGGCCGACAGCCACTTCGCGGCGCTGCAGACGATCGGCCAATCGCCGCTTACCCAGAGCCGGGCGCTCTACTGGCGGGGTCGCGCGGCTCTGGCGATGGGCGATCCTCTCGGGGCGCAGCTCTTCTTCGGTCAAGCGGCGCGCTACTATACGACATTCTATGGCCAGCTCAGCGCCGCCAACACCGGCTTAACCACGATCACCCTTGGCCGTGACCCGCAAATCACCGCGGCCGACCGCGCGACCTTCGAGGCGCGAGAGCCCGTGCGCGCCGCGCGCCTGCTGGCGCAGGCCGGCGCCAAGGACACCTTCAAAAGTTTTGTCGCCGACCTTTCCGAGACTTTGCCGACCACCGCCGACGAGGCGCAGCTCGTCGATCTGGCGCGCGGTTACGGCGATCAGGAACTTTCCATGCGTGTGGTTCGCAACGCCGCAAAACGCGACCTGATCCTGCCCGAGCGGGGCTATCCGATCAGAACCCCGCCGGCGGCTTTCGGCGCGCCGGAAGGATCGTTCGTTCTCGGCATCACCCGCCAGGAAAGCGGCTTCGATCCTCGGGCGCGATCGGGCGCCGGAGCGCGCGGGATGATGCAGCTGATGCCAGGGACCGCGCAGGTAATCGCGCGGCGTCTGGGCGTCGCCTACGCCACCGATGAGCTCAAGGACCCTGATTACAACATGCAGCTAGGCTCGGCCTTTCTTGGCCAACTCGTCGGCCAGTTCGGCGGCTCCTATGTCATGGCCACGGCTGCCTACAATGCAGGTCCGAGCCGACCCTCCGAGTGGTCGCTGTTGTGCGGCGATCCACGCAGCGCCTCCACTGATCCAGTAAACTTCATCGAATGCATCCCGTTCTCCGAGACCCGCGACTACGTGATGCGGGTGCTGGAAGCCACTCAGGTCTATCGCGCCCGCCTCAACGGCGGCGCAGCCCCCCTCACCCTGGCGGCGGATCTCAAGCGCGGCGCCTATGGCTACACGCCGATGAGCCCGATCATGGCTGTCTCCCAGGGGGGAGTCAGCGCGGCGCTGCCATAGCTAACCGCCGACCCTCGCGAAAGGGTTAGTGTCGGCGACGACGAGCCGCGATCACAGGCCCCAGCGGCGTTGTGATGACTTCGCCTTCGAGGCCGAACGCTTCACGCAATGTCATCGGTTCAAGGGCCTTTTCGGGCCGCCCGATGGCGACCAACCGTCCGCCCGAAAGAACAGCGATCCGGTCGCAGGTGCGCACCGCCAGTGTAAGGTCGTGCAGGGTGACCATTACCCCGGCGCCAGCAGCCGCGCGCGCAGCGAGCACCTCCATGACCATGAACTGGGCGTCGGGATCGAGGCCGGCGGCGGGTTCGTCGGCGATCAGCAGCGGCGCGGCCGTGGCTATCAGGCGCGCCAGCAGCACCCTCGCCCGCTCACCCCCCGACATGTCCAGAACACCTCTTTGCGCCAGGGCGGCCATGCCGACCTGATCCAGCGCGTCCATCGCCACGCGGCGCGCATCGCGCGGCGGGCGCGTCGCCGCGCCAAGGGCGGCGATGCGCCACGCGGGAAGGTTCCAGCCCACCCGGCGGTCTTGCGGCAGATACCCAGCCAGATTGGCGCGCGCGGACTCTGACAAGGTTCTGACGTCCCTGCCCTCCAGGCGCGCTTCGCCGGCCCCGAGCCGCGCGAGGCCGAGGGCGGCGCGCAGCAGGGTGGTCTTTCCCGCTCCGTTGGGCCCCAGCACGCCCAGCACCTCGCCGCGCGCCATGCAAAGGCTGATTTCGGCGAGGACCGGGCGTCCAGCCAGTTCGACGCTCACGCGGTCCATCTCGAGCGAGGCGATCATCGCCGCCAGCTCCGCGCCGCCCGCCAGGCGACAACGGCGAAAAGCGGCGCGCCGAAGAGGGCCGTGACCACGCCAAGCTTCAACTCTTCGTCCGAAGGGATAATCCGTGCGGCGAGGTCGGCGGCCACCAGCAGCATGGCCCCCGCGAGCGCCGACGGCGCCAGGGTGCGGGCTGGATCGTCCGATACGGCGCCCCGTGTCAGGTGCGGGGCCGCCAGGCCGACGAAGCCGATCACTCCGGCCATGGCCACCGCCGCGCCGGTCAGCAAGGCGGCCCCGGCGACCGCGGCGGCGCGCAGGCGGGCCATCGGCAGACCCGATAACGCCGCCGTCTCCTCGCCCAAGGTGAGCATGCGCAGACCGCCGGCGGCGTAGGCGCAAAGGGCGGCGCCCACCGCGCACGGCGCCAGGGCCGCGCCGATGTCGTTCCAGCCGCGGTTGGCGACCGATCCCAGCAGCCAGGAAAGCACCTCGCTGGTGGCGATGGGGGACGGTGACAGATTGAATACCAGCGCGGTCAGCGCGCCGCCCATTGCCGATAAAGCCACGCCGAACAGGATGAGCGTCTCCGGCTCGCGCAGACGCAGAGCCAGCAGAACGACGATTACGCCGGCGATGAGCGCTCCGGCCAGAGCCGCCGCCTCGACGGCGCCGGCGATACCGGCCAAGCCAAGCGCAATCACCACAGCCGCGCCAAGACCCGCCGACGCCGAAACACCCAGGACAGCGGGATCGGCCAGGGGGTTGCGCAGGAGACCCTGCATGACCGCCCCGGCCAAGCCGAGAGCCGCCCCGACTACGGCGGCCGCCGCGGCTCTCGGCGCGCGAATCTGCCAGAGGATTTCCCCCGCCGGCGAGCCCGGGTCCGTGAATGCCGTGGCGTACTGATGCCCGCTCAGCCCGGTCTCGCCAAGGGCGATAGCCAGGGCGATCAGGCCGACAAGCACGAGTCCGAGACCCACCAGAAGGCGGGACTGGCGTGGCTCGCCGAATCTCAGCTCAGCCATGTTGGCGGGCCATGGCGATTCTCGAGACGCCGTCAGCGGCGAACCACGCCGGGCAACCCAGTATCGCGGCGGGCAGGGAAACGACGGTCCGGCCGCGCGCCAACCCGCCCACCACCGGCTGGCGGCCAAGGCTCCACTGCTGATAGGCCATCGAAAAGGCGTCGAAGAACCCTCGCACGATCGCCGACGGCGGCTGAAGGACCAACTCTTCGAGCGGGACTTCGTGAAAGCCCGAACGCCAGCCCAGGTTTCTCAGACCGGCGGCCGACAACATCGCGCCGATCAAGGTGTCGCTCCCCGCGGTATAGCCGCCCGAGGTCAGATAGAGCGCCGGCGCTCCACGCCAGACCCCTGCGTCCGCCGCGAGCGTGCGGTCCATGCGCCCGATCAGCGCTTCGCCTACCTCTCCCTCGGCCAGGGCGGCGGCGACCATGCGAACGTTTCGTCTGACGCCGCCGAAATCGGTCGAGTCCTCGAGGGTGACCACGTGCACACCCCTGCGCTCCAGATCGGCGGTGAGCCGCGCGTCGCCACCCCAATAGCGCACGACGACCGCGGGGTCGGCCGCCAGGATCGCCTCGCTCGTCGCGCGCCTTCGCGGCAGACCGGCCGCGGTGGCCCGCAGGTACGAGTCAACGTTGCGGGCCCGCTTCGACAGGCCGGCGATCGCATTGTGCGGGCTGAGCGCGAGCACGTACTGGTCAGCGCACTGGTCCAGGGAAACCACGCGCGGCGCCCCAGCGCCGGCGACTGGCGACAAGCTCATCACGCCAGCCGCGAACAGACCGGCCAGGCGCATGGCGATCAGTCGGCGATCAGGCCGTAGAGCAGACCGTCGATCATCACCCGCATGAACTCCTCCGGCTCTGTCCAGTCGAAGCTCGGCTTGGTGATCGTCAACGCGACCATGCCGTGACAGGCGGCCCACAGGGTCAGGGCGGCGGTCCGGGTGTCGCCGGTGCGCAACCGCCCCTCGGCGGCGATCTCGCGCACCACCCCGCTGAAGCGCTCAAAGCAGTTGGCGCCGATTTCGTTGGTTGCGTCCTGCTTGTGCTCCGAATCGACCAGCGGCGACGAACAAAACACCAATCGATACGCATTGGGATGCTCCAGAGCGAAGCGCACATAGGCCTCGAGCATCAACCGCACGCGGGTAACCGCATCGATGGGCCGCGCGGAAATCTCGCTGTTGATGGAAAGCAGTTGTTCCATCGCCTCGGTGCAGATCTCGAGCAGGATCTGATCCTTGTCGCGGAAATGCATGTAGAGGGCGGTGGATGACACGCCGACGTCATCGGCGATCTTGCGGATAGTCGCGCCTTCATAGCCGTCGGTGACGAAGATGCGTTCGGCCGCCTCCAAAATCTCCGCGCGGCGAAGATGGCCGTCGCCCTTCGCCTTGCGGGCCGAGCGCGCCGGCCTGTTCAAGATCAAGCTCACCTTTTCCGCACCCATGGCTGCCACGATAGTTACACTAGTGTGCCGGATCTGAAGTTCGCCTGCTCGCTGGATCGTCCGCTGACGAACTTCAGATCCGAAAAACACACTAGAAAACATATACTTGTCTAGTGTCCTTATCGATTCCGAAGTTCGTCGGAGCTCGCCATCTGCGCAAGCGAAGTTCGGAATCGGGACACTAGAGGGTAATCCATGGCGCATCGCAAGGCGCGACAAGGTTTCATCCGGCCAGCGCGGCAGCCAGATAGGGAAGGCTAGCGTCCATACGGTAGTCGACGCCGCTGTGGTTATCGGCGAACTCTTCGTAGCGATGGGCGATGGACAACGCGTCCAGGCCGCGATGCAAGCGCCGCGCGCCGTAGACGAGGTTGAACTGATCGTCGGCGCCGCAATCTATGTAGAGTGCCTTGAGCCGGCGCAGATTGTCGGCCTTGCCTGCAAGCTTGACCACCGGATCGTGCGCCAGCCAGTTGTCCCACCGCTCAGGAATGATTTCGCAGGTCTCGAGGGTGACCGGCAGGCGCAAGCCCAGGAAGGCGTCAGGATCTGGATCGTAACTTGCCGCCATGGCCAGGATGTTGACCACCTTCATCGCCCCGTCTGACGGCTTGGCGGCGGCCTCGAATTTCCGCCACCATGTTTCGATGGAATTGTCGCATTTGGCCAGCGCGCGCAGGCAGGCCGGCATGTCGGGCACATAGCAGAGCTCAAAGGCCATGTCGCCCGAATGGCAGGCGGCGGCCGCCCAGAAATCCGCGTGATCGAGGGCGTGGACGATTGATCCATACCCTCCCGAACTCTTGCCGAAGACGCCGCGGCGACCTTGTCCGCCGCATCCCAGGGCCGCTTCGACATGGGGAACCATCTCGCCAATCAGGAAATCGGACCACCGGCCCATGGCGGCTGAATTGACATACTGATTGCCCCCCAGCCTCGTGAAGCAGTCGGGGAAGGCGACGGCCACCGGGGGCATAGCCCCCTCCCCGATCAACCGATCGAGCCGTTCGGGCACGTTCTCGCGGAACGGCGACCAATTGGTATGGGCCGGTCCGCCGGCTGTGAAGCCGACCAGATCGACCAGCAGCGGCAGGCCCCGTCCGTCGTGGCCCGCCGGCAGATACACATCGACGAGGCGCGTGGTTGGATCGCCCAGCATGGCGCCGGCCAGGACGGCGCTCTCGACGGACATCCGGCGCACCGAGCCGGCGGGATGGGATGACTTGCGCATGGGAGGCTCTGGTCCTTGGCTGTAAGCAGGTCATGGCTTCGCCCCGGCCATCCAGGCGGTCAAGAGGCGAAGGCGCGGCCGCGACGCTGGACGGCGAGGCGACCCGCCGCGTAAGTCCACGCCTATGGCGCCCTCCCCTACCCCGCTGATCTCACCGCAGCCGCTGGTCCTGCGCGCCGAGGCGTGGTCGGACTGGAGTCTCATCGACAGCGGCGACGGGCGAAAGCTCGAGCGTTACGGCCCTTATCGGGTCGTCCGCCCCGAGGCGCAGTGCCTGTGGGCGCCGGCCATGGAGCGGCCGAGTTGGGACGAAGCCGACGCGATTTTCGAAGCCGCCGACGACGAAGAGGCAGGTCATTGGCGATTCGCCACGCCGCTTGCCGACACATGGCCGATGGCCTGGCGACAGGTCGCCTTCCACGGCCGTTTCACAGCCTTTCGCCACATGGGTGTTTTTCCAGAGCAGGCGGCCAACTGGGCGTGGCTCGACGATCGCCTGCGAACCGGACGGCCGGTGCTGAAAATACTCAATCTCTTCGGCTATACCGGCGTCGCCAGTTTGGTCTGCGCGGCGGCCGGAGCGCAGGTCACGCACGTGGACGCATCCAGGAAGGCCGTCGGCTGGGCGCGTGAAAACGCCGCCCTTTCAGGGCTTGCCGGCCACCCGATTCGCTGGATCTGCGAGGACGCGCGCAAATGGGTCCAGCGGGAGTGTCGCCGCGGCGCGCGCTACGATGCAGTCATCCTGGATCCGCCAAAGTATGGCCGCGGGCCCGCCGGAGAGGTCTGGCGCCTTCACGATGGCCTGGCGGGGTTGATGGCCGGTTGCATGGCTCTGCTGGCCGATGACGCCGCATTTGTGCTGCTCAACGCCTATTCGGAGCGCATTTCGGGCTTGGCGCTGGCCAGTCTGCTGGCGGCCGGCGGCGAAGGGCGAGGCGGCGCGATCGACTGGGGCGAGCTGGCCATCGTTGATGAGTCCGGGGCCAGGGGGGCGGGCGTTTCGTTCTTTGCGCGCTGGAGCGCGCCGTGACTGCCCGCACCATCACCTCTCTGGCCAATCCGACCGTGAAAGCCGTGCGCGCGTTGCATCTGCGCAAGGCGCGCCTGGAAAGCGGAACGTTTCTGGCCGAGGGCCTGAAGATCGTCGCCGAGGCGGTGGCGCTCGGCCGCATTCCCAGGGTCCTGCTCTACAGCGCCGCCGCCGCCGGGCACCCCCTGTTGCGCCAGGCCGCCGAGATTTCTGGGGAGGCCATCGAGGTCAGCCCCGCCATCCTGGCCAAGATCTCGCGGCGCGACAATCCGCAGACGGTCCTTGGCGTCTTCGAGCAGAGCTTTACGCCGCTGGGCGATCTGAGGCCCGCCGACGCGCCCTGCTGGGTCGCGTTGCAGGCCGTGCGCGATCCCGGCAATCTGGGCGCCATCGTGCGCACGGCCGATGCGGCCGGCTGCGGCGGCGTTATCCTGGTCGGCGACTGCTGCGATCCGTTTTCCGTCGAAGCCGTGCGGGCGACCATGGGGTCGATCTTCGCGGTGACCATCGCCAAGGCCGCCGAGGCCGATTTCATCACCTGGCTGAAGACCTGGCCCGGGGAGATCGTCGGCGCCCTGCTGACCGCGACCACTGACTTTCGCGCGGCGACCTATCGCCGCCCGGCGATGATCCTGATGGGCAATGAACAGGCCGGCCTGCCCTCAAGTCTGGTGGGCGCCTGCCACGCAAGCGTGAAGATCCCGATGCGAGGGCGCGCCGACAGCCTCAATCTGGCGGTCGCTGCCGGCATCATGATCTACGCCGCCACAGCCCTGCCCTGAGCCACGGCGCCTACTTGGTCCTGCTCGGCAGCTCCATGGGCGCCGCCTCGTGTCCGGTCACGGCTATTCCCTTGCCCAGCTTCGAGTTCCAGATGCCGAACGCGAAGTAGATCACGATGCCGATGGCCAGGTAGATCAGAAAGAAATTGCGGGTCGCCGACCCCGCCATCAGGCTCATCAACAGCATCACGCACATAATGGCGCCCAGGATCGGCGTGACCGGATACAGCGGCGTCCTGAAGGGTCGCGCCAAGTCGGGATTTGAGAACCGCAGATAGATCACCGTCACACAGACCAGCGCGAAGGCCGCCAGCGAGCCGACATTGGTAAGGTCAGCCAAGGCGTGCAGAGACATGAATCCGGCCGCGCCACAGGCGGCGATGCCGACGATGATCGTGTTGATCCACGGGGTCTTGAAACGCTTGTGGACCACGGCCAACTGTGACGGCAGCAGGCCGTCCTTGCTCATGGTGTAGAAAATCCGCGTCTGCCCGTAGAGCAGCACCAGCATGACGCTGGAAAGCCCGGCGATGGCGCCGATCTTCACCAGGATGGCGAACCACGGCAGCCCGATCTGGTTGACCGCGGTGGCGATGGGGGCCGGGTTGTCCAGGGAGGTATAGGGAACGATGCCGACCAGAACCGCCGATGTGGCGATGAACAGGATGGTGCAGATGATCAGGGCGCCCAGGATGCCGATAGGCATGTCCTTGGCCGGATTGCGCGACTCGGCCCCGGCCGTGGATACCGCCTCGAAGCCCAGATAGGCGAAGAAGATCACCGCCGCGCCGTGAATCATGCCGCCGATCCCATAGCGCGAGTGGCTGTTGCCGGTGATGACCTCCCAAAGCGCGCGGGAAATCTGGTGGCCCATGTCCATCGGCGTGCCGGGCGGCGGGCTGGGCACCTGCGCCGGGATCAGCGGCGACCAGCGCGCGGGGTTCACGTACAGCGCGCCGATGCCGATGAAGGCGACGACCACCGTGAGCTTGATGGCGACGATGATGTTGTTCGCCGTCGCCGATTCCGAAACCCCGACCACCAGCAGGGCGATGGCGGCGGCGATGATGGCGACCGCCGGCAGATTGATCACGCCCATGCCGACCACGATCCCAGCGGCGTCCTTCACCGGCACGCCAGGCGCGGCGGTCAGGGCTGGGGGGATAAAGATGTGGAAGTCCTGCATCAGGCTGACGAAATAGCCAGACCAGCCCGCGGCGACCACGGAGGCGGCCAGGCCGTACTCCAGGAGCAGTAACAGGCCCATGATCCAGGCCGCGCCCTCGCCCATGGACGCGTAGGTGTAGGAATAGGCCGAGCCCGATACCGGCAGCGCCGAAGCGAGTTCCGCGTAGCAGAGCGCCACCAGCGCGCAGAGCACCCCGGTAATCACGAACGAAATCATGATCGCCGGGCCGGCCCACTGCGCGGCGGCCTGACCGGTGAGCA
Source organism: Caulobacteraceae bacterium (assembly GCA_036511515.1). Classification (GTDB taxonomy): domain Bacteria; phylum Pseudomonadota; class Alphaproteobacteria; order Caulobacterales; family Caulobacteraceae; genus Acaudatibacter. The sequence goes on from DATCCB010000077.1 coordinate 28,674, forward strand.
CAAAGATGCCGGTGCCGATGACGCAGCCGATGCCAAGCAGAACCAGGTTCAGGGCGCCCAGGGAACGCTTCAGTTCACTGTGTTCGAGTTCAGCTTGAATCTGGCCGACGGACTTGCGCTGAAACATGCGCCCAAGACCCCGGCCAACCCCAGAAACACTAGCCATTCGGGTGTCCTCGCCCATCGCTCGCCGATACGGCCGAGCCTGCGATCAAGGCTAGCGGGTGGATTGCGATACCGCAATGAGCCCACGGCGGCGCGGGATACGCGAGTGGACAACTCCGAAGGGGACGCAACCCCCTGGCGTTTGGGCAGTTACCAGGGCGAGCCCAAGTTCATTTGCTTTTCAGAAGGAGCGGTCAGAATGGAAACAACCGACGACGAAATCCGTCGGCCGAGCCGCAGGGGATTTGCCGCCATGGAGCCCGACCGGCGCAAGGAGATCGCCCGGCGCGGCGGGGCCAGCGTGCCGAGTGAAAAGCGCAGTTTTGCTCAGAACCGCGATCTGGCCGCCAACGCCGGCCGCAAAGGCGGGGCCGCCTCGCGCGGCGGCGGACGGCGTCCCGCTAGCTAACGACCTTCCGCTCTAAAGCTGGGCGTCTTCCAGAAGGAACACCGCAAAGCGCGGCTCGGGACTGGTCCAGCTGCGGAGCACCCGCCAGCCAGCCCTTCTGCCCAACTCCACGAATGCTTCCTCGGTGAACTTATAGGAGTTCTCCGTATGGATGGTTTCACCGGCGGTGAAGGTGAATTCGCGGCCCGCGGCATGGGCGGCATGAGAGACGAGCGCCTGGAGATGCATCTCCATCCTGCTTTCGCAGGCGTTCCAGATCGCTTTGTGGGCAAACTTCGCAGGGTCGAAATCGCCGTCCAGTTCCGAGTTGATCCGCACCAGAAGATTGCGATTGAACGCGGCGGTTACCCCCCGACGATCGTTGTAGGCGGCTGTCAGGGTTTCCTCATCCTTGGCCAGATCGACCCCGACGATGAACAGGCTGGCGGGTCCAAGCAGGCGTCCCACCCGTTTCATCAGCTCAACGGCCGCGTCCGGGGCGAAGTTGCCGATCGTAGACCCTGGGAAAAAACCAACGGGGCGCAGTCGCGCGGCTCCGGCGGGCAATTCGCCGGCCCGGGTGAAATCACAGGCAAGCGGCGTGACCGAAACCCCGGGATAATCCGAGGAGATAGCCAGGGCCCCAGCGCTCAGGGCGCTTTGGCTGATATCCATCGGCGTGTAATTGGCGATCTGCGGCGCGGCGTCGAGGATCAGCCGGGTTTTCTGGCTTGCGCCGCTGCCAAGCTCGATCAACGCTGACCCGGCCGGGATCAAGGCGCCGATTTCGGGCGCGATCCGTTGCAGAAGTGCGCTCTCCTGGCGGGTCGGATAGTATTCCTCGAGTTCGCAGATGGCTTCGAAAAGTTCGCTGCCCGGCGCGTCGTAGAACCACTTTGATGGAAGGCTTTTGCGCGCCGCCGACAGGCCGACGATGACGTCGGCGCGAAATGAGCCTTCGCCCGCCTGTTGCGGCGCATCTTCTGCCAGACGCACTCCGGAGAACATCCAGCGCTGATGGGGATAGTAGAAATTGCGGTACGAAGCCCGCAGGTGCCCGGCGGGCGTTACGCAGGCGCCGCCCCTTAGAACCATCTGGCCGACCATGAATTTGCCGTTGTATTCGCCGACCGCGCCGGCTGCCGGAGCAAATCCTGGATAGGGCGAGTAAGCGCTGGCGGTCCACTCCCAAAGATCTCCGAACATCTGCGCCAGATCGGGGTCGTTTATGCTGGCGGGAGACCCCAGAAAATTGCCGCGCGCCGGACGGTCGGCCGCGGCGTGTTCCCACTCGGCCTCCGTCGGCAAGCGTTTACCGGCCCACGCCGCGTAGGCGGCGGCTTCGTAGTAGCTGATGTGCGCCACCGGCGCGTCAGGATCGATCGGCCGGGGTCCGGCCAGGGTCATCGAGCGCCAGCCCTCGCCATGACGCTCCCAATAGAGCGGCGCTTCCCATTCGTGCTGGCGCACCATCGCCCACCCGTCCGCCAGCCAAAGCTCCGGACGCGAATAGCCCGCCGCGTCCATGAATCTCAGCCACTCGGCATTGGTCACCAGGCGGTTGGCCAGCCGGTAGGGGTGAAGCAAAACCTCGTGACGCGGACGCTCATTGTCGAAGGCAAAGCCCGGACCAGCATGACCGATCTCCGCGCGACCGCCCGGAAAGTCGACAAATCGCAGCGGACCGCCGACCGCCAACGCCCGTGGCGCTCCCTCCGCATAGGCCGGCCTGAGCGGCGAGAGCGCGAACAGGCTGAGTATATCCATGAGCAGCAATTCCTGGTGCTGCTGTTCATGCGCGATACCGACCTCGACCAGATCGGCGACCAGAGGGTTCGCGGACGTCGCAAACAGGCGTTCCATGCCTGCGTCCACGTGGGCCCGGTAGCTGAGTATCTCAGCGGTGGTCGGCCGCGTCAGCAGACCCCGCGCCGGCCGCGGGTGCCGCGCTCCCAACGCTTCGTAATAGGAATTGAACAGGTACCCGAAGACGGGATCGAAGGCTCGATAGCCCGCAAGGTGCGGCTGAAGAAGGAAGGTCTCAAAGAACCAGGTTGTGTGGGCGAGGTGCCACTTCGTCGGGCTGGCGTCGGGCATCGACTGCGGCGTCTGATCTTCTGGGGACAGGGGTTGGGCCAATGCGACGCCAGCCGCCCGCGTGCGGCGATAGCGCGCCAGCAGATCCTCGGTCCGGCCGCGCCTGTCGACCGCGCTCTTAAGCGCCGGCGCGTCGTCTGAAGGCGCCATCGATCAACCCTCCCCTTTCGTCGCCCGCCAAGAACCTGCGCCGGCCTGCTCGCCCAACGCCTTGGAAGGCGCGCGGTTGCGCTATGGGATCAGGAGCACGCGACCCACCGCGGAGCGACTCTCGATATAGGCATGGGCCTCCGCCGCCTGCGAGAGCGGGAAGGTGCGGTCGATGACGACTTTCAACTCGCCGCGCGCGGCCTCGTCGATCAGCCGTTGGATATTGTCGTGTACGCGGTCGGTGTTGATCTCGGCCCCCAGGAACACGCCGCTCAGTGAGCGATTGCCGCCCATCATTGACGATACGTCGACCTTCATCGGCTCGCGACCGGCCGCCCCTACCATCGACACGCGACCCCTGTAGGCCAGCGACAGAATACTGGCTTGCAAAGTCGCGCCCCCGACGGGATCGACGACCAGATTGACGCCCTTGTTGTCGGTGAGACGCATGACAGCCTTTACAACATCTTCGTTGCGATAGTTGATGCCGTGATCGAGCCCCAGAGGCGCCAACCGCTCAAGGCGTTCATCGCTCGAAGCCGTCGCCAGCACCCTCGCCCCCGCGCGCTTGGCAAGCTGGATGGCGGCGACGCCAACGCCGCTGGCGCCGGCCTGAATCAGCACCGTCTCGCCGGCCTTCAGCCTACCGAATTCGAACAGGCACTCGTCGGCCGTGCCGAAAGTCACCGGTATGACGCTGGCCTGTTTGACATCGAACCCGTCCGGCACAGGCCAGCAGCTGCGCGCCGGGACCGCCCGCAATTCGGCGTGGGAGCCGTGGGCATTGCTCGTCGCCACCTTCTGACCAAGCTTGAGCGCGGTCACTTCGCTGCCAACCTCGACGATCTCGCCCGCAGCCTGATAGCCGACGATGTGCGGTGACGCCGCCAGCGCCCCCCGCCAGCGATTGAGGATATCGCCGCCTTCGATGCTCACAGCCTCGACGCGAATGACGACGCCTTTTGGATGGCAGACGGGGTCGTCGACGTCTTCGTATCTGAGCACGCCGGGATCGCCGTTTTCGTAATAGACCGCCGCCTTCATGGCCACCCGCCTTTCGAAACGCATCAAGGATCGATCGTCTTTGCCGGGACCCGGGGCCAAACACAAGCCGCCGGCGTAGTGAGGAGCAGCTTCAGCCCGGACGCTCGCCAGCGGCGTGGCGGTGACGGAGGGATTCGAACCCTCGGTACGGCTTTACACCGTACAACGGTTTAGCAAACCGCCGCCTTCAGCCACTCGGCCACGTCACCAGAAATAAGACCATGCCGAGATCACCTGATTACGCCAGGCGGGGCTCGGCGAATGCGTCTCGAACGCCCGCCAAGCCGAGGCGACCGCGCTCATCTCTTAGCTCACCTGCTAACCCCCGGCAACGACGGCCGAGACCGGCCCAGGTCTTGCTTAAGGTGAGCCAGTCATGGCCGCCGTCACCCGACAATCCCGCCACCGAGCGTTCGAAGGTCAGACCAAGCCTGCGAACGAGCGCCGGGCTTCGTCCCGTTTGGAGACGCCGCGGACGTCGCCTGGCGCCGACTTCCTGACGGTTCCCGCCGAGCGCGCCAAACTTGAGCGCCGCGGGCCGATGCGGCCGCGGGATCTTACACCGACACGTCGTCGCCTCCACCGGTGGACCTTGCGCGCCACCGTTCGCCTCGGCGACGCCGCGGCTCTGCTCGCCATGGCGTGGCTGACGATCCTGACAGGCGCGCCGGGGCTTGGCGGCGCGGGCGGGCCGACGATCATGCCGTTGCTGGTCGCTATCGGCGTGCTCAGCTGGAGTCTCGGGGCCATCGACGCCTACGGATTTGGCCAGAAGGAGGCCTTTGACCATCATCTTCGACGGGTTGCGGCGGGATTTGGTCTGGCCGCGGTGCTCATGGCGGGCCTGTTGGCCATGACCGGCGTGGGCGCGGCGGTCAGTGGCCTGGCGCGATGGTTTTTGCTGAGTTTCGTGGCCCTGGGCGCCTTGCACAGCATCTGGTGGATCAATGTCAGAGCCTGGCGCCGGAGTGGCAGACTGACACCCAACATCGTCGTGGTCGGGGCGACAGCCAACGCCGAACGGCTGATCCGCAGGGCGCTGGAAAGCGGCGATGCCGCGGTACTGGGCGTTTTCGACGACCGGCTCGACCGTGCGCCGGCCGACGTCGCCGGCGTGCCGGTGCTGGGCGACACCGATGCTCTGATCGGCCACCACGTCATGCCGTCCGTCGACCGTGTGGTGATTGCCGTTTCCTCCATGGCCAGATCGCGGGTGCGCGAGTTGATCGGGCGCCTCGCGGTGATGCCAAACGAGATCATGCTGTTCGTCGATCACGACAGCGAGGCGGGCCGGACGGCGGCTCTGTCGCGGATCATCGATGCGCCGCTGGCGAGGGTGTCCGGCGAGCCCGGCGACGAACGGCGCGCCTTCGTCAAAAGACTGCAGGATCTGGTCATCGGCGCCGCCGCCCTGGTGGTCGCCGCGCCGATCATGGTCGCTGTCGGTCTGGCTGTGCGGCTCGACAGTCCGGGACCGATCCTGTTCCGTCAGCGCCGGCTTGGCTTCAACAACGAACCGATCGTGGTCTGGAAGTTTCGTTCCATGCGCGCGGGATCGGACGACGCCCGGGCTGCCCGCCAGGTCTGCGCGGGAGATAGCCGCGTCACCCGCGTCGGCCGCTTCATTCGCGCGACCAGCTTCGATGAGCTGCCCCAGATCATCAACGTGCTGAAGGGCGAGATGTCCCTCGTCGGCCCCCGGCCCCATGCGGTCGGCATGCGAACGGCGGGGACCGAAAGCTCCAAGCTGGTCGCCGATTATGCCCATCGACACCGGATGAAGCCCGGGGTCACCGGCTGGGCGGCGATCAACGGGTCGCGAGGACCGGTGGATACCCCCGAGGCCGTGCGCCGGCGCGTGGCCCTGGATATTGAGTACATCGAGCGCCAGTCGTTCTGGTTCGACCTGATGATCATGGTCAAGACGCTGCCGTGCCTGCTGGGCGATGCGAAGGTGGTCCGGTGACCGCAGAGGCGCAGATCGTCACGGTCTCGAACTCGCCCCGCATGTTCTGGCGCGGCGTGGTCGGCTATCTGCCGGTGAACCTGGTCCAGGGCGTTGTTGGTCTGCTGGCCATTGTCACCTTCACCCGCATGCTCAGTCCGGCGCAGTACGGCGTCTATGCGCTGGGCTTCTCGGCGATGAACCTGGCGCACACGCTGTTCTTCACCTGGATGGAGGCGGCGATGGCGCGCTTTCACGCGCGCGCGGCCCATTCGGGCGAGATTGCCGAGCACTTCGCCACCCTTTTCCGAGCCTGGTTGGTCACGGCCCTGATCTTCTCGGCAGTCTCGGTGGTCGCCGGCCTGCTTTGGCCGGCGCCGCTGGCCGTCAAGATCGCCGTCGGTGCGGGCATGGCCTCGATCCTCGTGCGCAGCCTGATCAAGCTGGTGCAGGAACGCCGCCGCGCGTCTGGCGAGGTCGGCGCCGCCGCGAGACTCGACATGATCCAGACCGTCGGCGGACTGGCGATCGGCCTGGGGTTGATCCTGATCGGCTATCAAGCCGCCGGCGCCATCGCCGCCCTGGGCATGGTCGCTGCGGCATGCCTCGTCTGGGCCTTGCCGGCCGAACTGCGCCAGATGCGCGGCGGGCGGTTCGAGGCGCCCCGAGCCCGCGCCTACGCCGCATACGGCCTGCCGATCGCCGCCTCGTTGGTGTTCATCGCCCTGCTGTCCACCGCCGACCGTTTTCTGCTGGCCGCCTTTCTCGGCGACCGGGCCGTTGGCGTCTATCATGCCGGCTACAGCCTGGCGAACCGCACCCTCGACGTGATGTTCATCTGGATGGGCATGGCGGGGGGACCGGCCATGGTCATGGCCCTGGAGCGCGGCGGCAAACAGGCCATGGAGGACCTGGCGCGCGAGCAGTCCGGCGCGATCATCGCCCTCACCCTGCCGGCGGCGATCGGGCTGGCGCTGGTGGCCCGACCCCTCGCCGGCGTGCTCGTCGGGCCGGCTCTCAGCGGCGGTGCCGCGCATGTGACGCCGTGGATCGCGCTTAGCGCCTTCTGTGCCGGGATCACCATCTATTACCTCAACCTCGCTTTCACCCTGGCGCGCAGGACTTCGATGCTGCTGCTGGCCATGGCGATTCCGGCCGTCGCCAATATTGGCCTCAACCTGGTTCTGATCCCGCGCTTTGGCCTGGACGGCGCGCTTTGGGCCACCGCCGCCAGCTATGGACTGGGCGCGGTCGCCTCGTTTGTCCTCGGCCGCCGATGCCTGGCCCTGCCGATTCCGCTGGGCGTGATGGCGCGTGCGGGGGCGGCGGGCCTGGTGATGGCGCTGGTGGTCATGCGCCTTCCCGCGCTGGGCGGATTGCCGGAACTGCTGCTGAAATCGTGCGTCGGCGCGGCAGTGTACGGGGCCTTGGCGATGGCGCTGGACATCGCCGGCATGCGTTCGCGCGGACTTCGCGCGCTGATGCCCGCGCGAGGCATCAGCCGCCCCGGCTAGAAGGCGTTGTTCAGAAACCTTGGCGCATCGAAATTGGCGCGATTGAAGAACAGCCCGGAGCATCGGCCGCCAGCGCTGGCGATGGCGTCCCTGAGCCTGGCTGGAGCTTGCACGTCGCGCTGGTCGGCGGCGACCACCAGCACCGTATCTTCCATGAACGGCGCCACCGTCAGGGCCGCCTGAGATCGATCCGCCGGCGGCGCGTCGACCACCACCAGGTCGGCATGGCGCCGCAGGGCGTTCCAGTAGGCGCCGTTGGGAAGAATATGCACGCTCTGGCGCGGCTTCATGGCGTCGCGCCGAAATTGCGTCACCCACAGGCTGACGTCTCCCACCGCATATGCCGCGAAATAACGGGCGTCGGACCACGCTCGCCCGTCCGGCCGTCGCAGGGGTGGCTGGACGGTGAAAAAGGCCGAGCCGTCCGGGGAAGCGGAGGACGCCGGGCCCAGCCGTCCGTAGCGTTCAGGAGCGTCGGCGATGCTCAGCACCTGCGCCTCGCCAAGCACATCGAGATCGACCAGCCACACCCGCTTGCCGGCGTGGGCCGCCGCGAAGAAGGCGAACTCGCGCGCGACGGTGGAAACCCCCTCGCCTGCCGTGGCCGCGGCGAACTGGATGGCGCGGGCACGGCCGGGGCCCGGGCCGCCCACTCTCGCCCAGAGTTCAGCCATTTCGGCGCTCAGATCGACCATCTTCGAATCGCCGCGACGTCTAAAGCGTTGACCCTAACCCAATCGGGCGCCGGCATGCAGAGCTTCGGGAGTTTCAAGCCTTCATGGCGGCCATGCCGAGAACCGGCAGTTCGAGAGTTCGCGCGGCCAGGGCCGGCGTTGGCAATCCTGGGCGCAGGACCATGCGCAGCAGGCCCGCGCAAACCGCGCAAAATCCCGCGAACAGAAAAGCCATGGCCATCAGGGACTTGCGCAGGCTTTTGCCATCGGTCGGCGGGTATGCCCGCTCGACAATGCGAATATCGTCGTTGGTGGTCGCGGCGATCTGCTGGGACGCCTGGCTTTGCTCCTCCTTGACGGTGAAATCGCGGACGTTGCTCGCCAGCACGTCACGATCTCGGCTGAGGGCCCGAAACGTCGGCTCCAGGGCGGCAAGACGCAGGCGGCGCTGGGTGATCTGCTGCTGCTGGCCTTCCAGCGCTGCGAGGCTCTGACGGGCGGCGGCAAGCTCGGCGGCCGACTGCACGGTATCGGTCTGCAGGCTCTGATAGACCGGATTGGCGCCGGTGCGCACGCCCCCAGGACCCTTAGCGCGACCTGCGTCCACCGCGGAGCGAAGCTGGCTGATCTGCGCGTCGATATCGCGCACCGGCTGGGCCCCCGGCTGATACCGCGACAGGAGCGACTCGCGCTGAAGTTCGAGATCCGCCAGCTTGTTGGCTGCGGAATTGTCGACGTCGCGGTAGATGCCCACCTCCTGCGGCACCTGGCCCAGACCCGCATCCAGCGCCGACAGGCGTCCGCTCCTTTCGCGCAGCTGGGCGGCGGCCGCATACCGCTGTTGCTCAACCTGGCCCTGGAGCTGGGAAAGCGAGGCTTTCTCCGCGTCGAAATCGCCGATCTGATTGGTGGTCAGGAAATTCTGATAGGCCGCGTCGGCCTGGGCCAGACGATCCTCAAAGGCTTTGCGCTCGGCCTCGAGGGCGTCGGTCGTCGGCGCCAGCAGCACCGAGCGCCGATAGACCAGGTAGTCGGCGAGCAGGGTGTTCAGAACCAAAGCCGCTGTCGCCGGGTTCGGGTCGGAATAGGTCAGCCTGATCACGGGGGTGTCAGGCGTCGTCGCGATATCGAGCCGACGGCCGATGGCGCTCGCCGCCCCGCCGATCATCCGCTCCTGGGCCTGCGGCGCGGCGACGGCGAAGGCATGAGCCTTACCTGGATAAAGACGGCCAAAGCCCAGGTCGCGCACCACCTGGAGCTTCAATGCGTCACTGCCGAGGATGTCGGTTTCGGATTCCAGCACCTGATTGCCAGCGGGGACGGCGCCGCGGCCCGCGTCGCCTGACCGCGGCTCATAGACATATTCCTGGCCAAGCCTCACCAGCACGCTCGAATGGGCCGGATAGAGCGTCTTGAACGTGAAGGCGAACGCGATTCCGACGACCAGAACGACGGCGAAAACCGTCAGCATCAGGCGGCGCTCGCGCCACAGCAGGGCTGGCAGATCCGACGGCGCGTACCGCGGCCTCACGGCCCAATCGCCTTCCTCCGCCGCCGCCGCTGCCGGCGATGCCCATGCGCCTTGCGATGTCATCCGAGTCGAAGCCGCTCCCGTCGGCAGCCACGACCATCGAAGCGCGGGATTAACACTCCATTACCCATTCTGCCTAACCTTCACGGCATGGACCGTCGCCGCCTGATCTTCGCCGCCGCCGCCCTGAGCATCGCCTTTGGCGGATCGGCGCTGGCCCGGGGGCACGCTGCGCCAGATGCGGGTTTTCCGGATGTCGGCTACGCCACCTGGAGCCAGGACGAGCCCGCTTATCGGCTCTATCCCGACGATGAGATCGAGATCACGTTTCCTTCTGCGCCGGAACTGAACCGCATCGTTCGCGTGCAGCCAGACGGCCGGGTCGCCGTGCCTCTGGTCGCCCCGGTAATGGCCGCCGATCGCACGGTCGATCAGCTACAGGACGCGCTCGCCGCGGCTTACGCCTCGCAGTTGAGGGATCCACGTGTCGACGTCTCGGTCAAGACGGCCGGACCGTTGAAGATCTTTGTCGGCGGCGAGGTCGACAAGCCTGGGGTCTACGACATGGTCGGCGACACCGACGCCCTGCGCGCCATCGTCGAGGCCGGCGGCTTCAAGACCAGCGCGCGCGAGCGGCAGGTGGTGATCATCCGCCGCGGCGCCGATGGCAAGGCAATGATGCGCGTCGTCGATCTCAAGGCGGCATTGCACGACCCGGCCCGCTTCGACCTCGTCCCGTTACGGCGGTTCGATATCGTCTTCGTGCCAAGGAGCCGGGTCGCCGAAATGGGCGTGTTCGTCCAGCAATATCTTCGCGACCTCGTGCCCGGTCAGGTTGGCTTCAACTACGCGGCCGGCGCGGCTGTCGCTTCGACGGTGCTGCCCTAGGCTGTTGGCTGCCGAGCAACGCCAGAACTCGCGCGCGCGAGTCGGCCTCCAGATCGGCATAGAAGAGATTGTAGCCCGCCACGCGTCGGCGCTCGGCCCAGCCGCCGGCCGGGCGTAGCGAGGCTGATCTGGGTTTGGTCACCCGCAACACGCCGCCTACGCACTGAGCGCCGACCTGGCGAACCATGAAGCCTGGTTTCGCCCCCCACTCCATGCCCGTGGCGTTGGCGGCCCCCAGATTCAGCCTGGCTGGCGCGTCGGCGTCGCTGACCGCGCCCAGAAGCGGGTTGACGCAGAGGGCCCGGCGGCCGGCCAGACCAACAAGCGCGTCCTGGGCGTTCCACACCAGCGCTCGATTCAGCAATCGCTGGGCGCGCACGAAATCGCCGCGACGCACCGACACCCAGCCAACCACGCACCGCGCCTGGATGCGGCGCAGGCATGCGGGAACGACGGCGTCTGGTCCGTAGTCCTGGGCGGGAACGGCCGTTTCGATCAGATAGACCGCCGCCAGGCGATCCAAAAGATGGCGATCCTGGGCGATCTCTTCCCTGACCAGCCTGGCGGCCAGAAGGCCCCCCTGCTCGACGCCAACGATGATAACCGGCCGTCCGACGTTCAGGTGATCGAGAAAAAAACGGAAGGCGACGGCGACATCGCCGTAGGCGAACTCTCTCGCCTCGACCGCGTCATCAAACAAGCTGAGCGAGGTGTAGAGGCTCGCCTGTCGATAGCGCGGCGCGAACACCCGTGCGGTGGTGGCGAACGGTCCGGCGTAATTGGGCAGCATGACCTTGGCCAGCAATGCGCGAGCCCCATGATCGCTGACGGGGCCATTCCAGTCGTCGCCGCCATCGAACGTGGTTGGGTGGATGAAGAAAACATCGGCCGGCGGCGCTGGTCCGTCGTCCGATCGCCCGGGCAGCAGGGCCCAGGCGTCCGTCTTGGCGTAGTCCGGGGCCGGCGGTCGCCTGTAGACCGCGTAGGGTATCTTCGGATCGAGCAGGGCGCCCAGGATGTCATCGCGCCAGATGAGCGCCACGGCGATGGCCAGGACGATCATCGCTCCGGCCGTGAGCGCCAGTCCGAGCCCAAGGCCCCCCCATCGGCGGCGCCCAGCGTCCATCAGCGATAAGGATCGGCCTGGCTCAGATAGTTGCTCACATAGTCGCCAACGCCGTCCTCGAGGCTGGTCATGGGCGGCGCGTAGCCCGCCTGGCGCAGGCGATCGGTGCGGGCTTCGGTGAAATACTGGTATCGCTCGCGCAGGGCCTTCGGCATCTCGATATATTCGATGCGCGGCTGTTGTCCCGCCGCCGCGAACAGGGCTTCGGCCAGCTCCCGAAACGATCTGGCCTGACCTGAGCCCAGGTTGAACACCCCATTCACCGCCTCGTTCCGGTGCAGCCAGGCGACCACATCGACGACATCGCGGACATAGACGAAGTCGCGCTTCTGACCGCCGTGCGGGTAGTCCGGATGATAGGAGCGGAACAGCTTGACCGTCCGACCGGCGGCGACATCGGGCCAGATCTGCGAGGCCACCGAGCGCATCACGCCCTTATGTTCTTCGTTGGGCCCGTAGACGTTGAAGAACTTCAATCCGGCCCACTGCGGCGGCGCATAGCCCCTGGCGGCCTGGCGCACGGCGAAGACATCGAACAGGGCCTTGGACCAGCCATAGGCGTTCAGCGGCCGCAGGGCGGCCAGCGCCTCCCATTCCTGGGAGTCGTCGAAACCCTGCGACCCATCTCCGTAGGTGGCCGCCGAAGAGGCATAGATCATCCGTCGCTGACGATCCGCGCACCAACGAAACAGGTCGCGCGAAAGACCGAAGTTGGTCGAGACGATTTTGTCGGCGTCGCTTTCCAGGGTCGAGGAAATGGCCGCGGTGTGGATGACCAGCTCAACGTCGCGCCAGCGCTTCTCCAGCCAGTCCCACATTTCCTCGGGCTGCACGAAATCGCCGAGCGGGTGCTTGGCGAGGTTGCGCCACTTGCCGGCGTCGGCCTGCCGGAGCCGGTCGCAGACGACAACGTCCAGATGTCGATCCTCCGCCAGGCGGGCGGCGATATTGGAGCCGATGAACCCGGCCCCTCCGGTGACAAAGACGATGCGACGGGTCATGCGTTTGTCGGCGATTGCATGACCGCGAGCGTCTGCCCCCTGGCGCGGGCATGGTCAAGGCAGGGGGTCGATCGGCGGCCGCGTTGCAAACCCGCCCCCGGGCCGGATGTCAAAGCCTAACCGCTCTCGGCCAGTCTGCGGATGGTCCCGGTTGTCGAGTGCCCCTCGATCAGCGGGGTGATGCGAACCTCGCCGCCGTTGGCGATGACCATCTCATGGCCGACGACGCCCGCGGGTGTGTAGTCGCCGCCTTTGACCAGGATATCGGGGGCCGCGATGTCGATCAGCGTCAGAGGCGTGTCTTCGTCGAACGGCACCACCAGATCGACGCAGGCCAGCGCCGCCAGCACCAGACTGCGCGCCTCCAGATTGTTGACCGGTCGCCCTTCGCCCTTCAGCGCCCGCACCGAGCGGTCGCTGTTCACCGCCACGATCAGCCGGTCGCACCAGGCCCGCGCCTGGCCCAGATAGGCGATGTGACCGGGGTGCAGGATATCGAAGCAGCCATTGGTGAAGCCGATTTTTAGGCCCCGCCCCCGCCAACGCTCGACCTCGAGCGCCATGCGGGCCGCGGTGGCGATCTTGGCTTCGGAGGGGGCTCTGTGCAGGGAAATCTCGGCCTCGATCAGCTCCGTTGGCGCGACCGTGGCGGTGCCGACCTTCTGAACGACGACGCTCGAGGCCAGCAGCGCGAATTCGACCGCCGTGTCGATCGCCGCACCGCTGGCCAGCGCCAGTCCCACCGCGGCCAGGGCGGTATCGCCGGCGCCCGAGGTGTCGAACACCTCGGCCGGCGCTCGGGCGAAATGTCGAACCCCCTGGCCGCGAACGGCCAGTGACATGCCTTTGGCCGAGCGGGTGACCAGGATCGCCTTGCACGCGTTCCGTTCCAGCGCCCTGGCAAGCGCCGCCTCTATCTGCGTGTCGCTCGCCGTAGGCATGCCAGTAGCGCGGGCCAATTCAGCTGCGTTGGGCTTGATCAGATCGACGGCGCCGTAGCCGGCGAAGCTGTCGGCTTTGGAATCCACGATCAGCGGAGCGCCCTCGGACCTCGCGGCCTCAAGACAAGCGGCGATCACCGCCGGTGTCACCGATCCCTTGCCATAGTCGGAAAGCAGAATGGCGCCGACCCCAAGTGCAGAGCCGCCGGTGACGGCGCCGATCAGGCGCGCCTCGACGTCGCCCTCGATGGGCCTCACCTCCTCCATGTCTACGCGCAGAAGCTGCTGTCCGGCGCCGACGAAGCGGGTCTTCACCGTCGTTGGCCGAGACGGGTCGACGATCAGGACATCCTCGATCGCGGCCTCGTCCCTGATCAGGCCGACGGCCTCACCGCCCGCCGAATCGTCGCCGATGACACCGACCAGCCGGACCTTGCCGCCCAGAGCGGCGATGTTTCGCGCGACATTGCCGACGGCGCCCAGCATGACCCGCTCATGCGCGTGGGCGAGCACCGCAATCGGCGCCTCAGCCGACAGACGGCTGACCTCGCCATAGACGAACCGGTCGACCATCAGATCGCCGACGGCGAGGACGCGCACGGCCGACAGCGCATTCAGCAGATTTTGCAGGTCCCCGAGGTCCATCGCCGCGAGGCTCTGCCCCCTGGCGCCAGGAGGGTCAAGGTAGAGCCGCTTCAGGCGCTCCTGTCGACACTGCGGCGCGGTCTGGATGGCCGTGGCGCCTAGCCAAGCGGTCGGCCCGCCCTTGGCTGAAACCGTGCGGCCGGCTTCCACCGATCGGACAGACAAACCGGGCAAGCGCCACCAGAGAAAAAAAGGTGATCGTCATCACCCCGACGGCGTTGAAGGTAGGCAGCGCCTGGAGGGTCGACCGCGCACTCACCCAAAGCCCCATCGCGCCCAGGGCCAAGACGCACTCGATGGTGGTGGCGACGAGACCCGAAGGGCGGAATTCGCCGAACCGCCGCACGCCCGTCGCCAGATCTTCGACTAAGTGGCCGGCAAACGAGATGCTGATCATCATCAAGAAGCCGATGGTCAGGGCGACTCCCGTGCCAAGCCCCCGATAGGCCCGGGTCAACTTCATCGGCGGCAGGCCCCTCCAGACCGACCACAAGGCGGCCACCTGCGCGATCGCCGGCTCCGCATGCCCGCTGTTGGTCAGGATGACGATGCCGTCGCCGGTCGAAGGCACGATGTAGAACTGGGACGACCAGCCCGGATCGTAGCCTCCGTTGGTCACCACGATCCGTCCGTCCGAAAGATATTCGATAAAACAGCCGGCGGCCGGCCCGTCCCCGACGCCCCAGGGCTGGACCTGTGACAACCCCTCGGGCGGTTTGTAGAGGGGTCGCATCGCACCGGCGCTGAGAACCCCCGCGCCCGCGGGTCCTTGCTTGTCTGGAAGCCACGCGCCGACAAACCGCGCCAGGTCGGCGCCTGTGCTGAACAGCCCGTCGGCCGCGAGGTCCTGAGGTACGACCATCGCCGTCGGCCGACCGCCGCTGTATGGCGTCGCTGTTGTTTCCCCGAGGCGGCCATCCCAGGCAAAGGTCGAGGCGTTCATCCCCAGCGGTCGGAAGACGACGTCGCGCATGTAGGTTTCGAAACTCTGTCTGGACTGTTGCTCGACAATCATCTGCAGCAGGGTGTAGCCCGGCGCCGAGTAGATGTACGCGCCGTGGGGGCCGATCAGCTTCGGTCGCCCAGCGCCCGCTCTCGCGCCTTCTCCACGAAGCAGCGCGATCGCCGAAAGCGCTGGCGCCCCTGGACGGCGAAAGGTGTCCGGACCGGCGTTGATCCCGGCGGTGTGATCGAGCAGGCGGCGGATGGTGACGGCGCTGTCTGGATAGGACGACGGGGGAAGAGGCCAGGCGGACAGGTAGCGCCGGGCCGGGGCGTCCAGATCGATGCCGTCCCTCTCGGCAAGCCGAAGGACGCCCCAGGCCGTCACCGCCTTGGAAATCGATGCGACGCTGAATACCGTGTCCGCCGTCGTCGGCTTTCGGCGTCCGACATCGGCCAGGCCATAGGCGTATACCTGGGCCGGCGCGCCATCGATGACGGTGGCGATGACCATGCCTGGAATATCGAAATGATGCAGAATCTTCGGCGCCGATAGGTCGAGCTGGGCCCGGAAGGCCGCTTCCGGCGATCGCGGGGGCGGCTGCGTTGCAAAGTATGGCGCCAGTGAATGGCTAGCCAGTAATAGGAAGGTCAAAAGGCCACCCGCCGCAGCAGCCAGCTGGATTACCGCAGCGCTGAACGCGCCAAGGGGTCTCACCTTCGGTGCGCCGTCGGAATGGCAGGCCTTGGGGGGGGCGCATTCTCCATGCGCTTGAAGGTTGCGCCAAAAAGGCTTGCCAGTTTGTGTAGCGCTAGCCGGCCGTTCGACGATGCGACCCACTTGCGGGCATCGCCTGCTAAATCCGCTCTGCGCTCCGCCGTTTGGCGAGCGCATCGAATTCGAGAAGCTCCCGGACCAGGGGCTCGAATTCACGCAGAGGCACCATGTTTGGTCCGTCCGACGGCGCGTTGTCCGGGTCTTCGTGGGTTTCCATGAACACCGCGGCGACGCCGACCGCCACGGCCGCCCGCGCCAGCACTGGGACGAATTCGCGCTGTCCCCCCGATCGATCGCCTCCGCCACCTGGCTGAGCCACCGAATGGGTGGCGTCGAAGACCACCGGGCAGCCGATGGCGGCCATGATCGGCAGGGCGCGCATATCCGACACCAGGGTGTTGTAGCCAAAGCTCACCCCCCGCTCACAGGCCATGACATTGGCGGCGCCCCCCGCCAGCGCCTTGGCGATGACGTTCTTCATCTCCCACGGGGCCAGGAACTGACCCTTCTTGATGTTGAGCGGTCGACCGGTTCTGGCGGCGGCGAGGATGAGGTCGGTCTGGCGGCAAAGGAAGGCTGGTATCTGCAATACGTCGATGACCTCGGCGGCGGGCGCGCAATGGTCGATTTCATGCACATCGGTGAGCACGGCAAGGCCGGTGACCTCGCGGATTTCCGCGAAGATCGGCAGGGCTTGGCCTAGGCCAATTCCACGAGCGGCGGCGCCGGACGTGCGGTTAGCCTTGTCGAACGAGGTCTTGTAGATCAGGCCAACGTCGAGGCGCTGGGCAATTTCGGCCAGGGCATGGGCGGTCTCGAGCGCGTGTTGCCGGCTCTGCATCTGGCAGGGGCCGGCGATGATCGCCAGCCGCTCGGCGTTGCCGATGCGCACCGGGCGCCTGGCGCCGTTTACGACCACGACTGCATTTGGCTTCATTGCGGCAGGCTCCTGATCCACGGCCGGTCGGGCGGCGTAGAAGTGGCGGCAAGGCGACCTTGGCGCAAGGCGACGGTTTAGTGGTATGATAAACATGCACGAACACCGACGCAGGCGCCCATGACCAATGCGGCCTCCGCTCCGCTGGCGAACGACCCAGAACTTCGCAAAGCGCCCGCCGCGTTCCGCACCGCCATCGCCATAGCGCGCGAGAACTGGCGGGCGGGGACGCTGACCTTCGTCCTGCCGTCGGGCCGGGAAATTCTCATCGAAGGCGCCCTCAAAGGTCCGGATGGGCGGCTGGTGATCCGCGATTTTCATTTCGTCCGCCGCGTGCTGGCCAGCGCCGATATCGGTTTTGGCGAGGGTTTCATGGCCGGCGAGTGGGACACTCCGGATCTTTCGGCCCTCTTGGAAGCGTTCACGGTCAACTTCGATCATCTGGCCCGGCTGGTCGACGGCAACCCTTTCATGCGTTGGATCAATGCTTTGGCGAAGGTATTTCGCGCCAATTCTCACCGCGGGGCGCGACGAAACATCCATGCCCACTATGACCTGGGCAACGCCTTCTATTCCCGCTGGCTGGATTCCAGCATGACCTATTCGTCGGCCCGCTACGAGACGCCGGGCCAGGCGCTCCTGGATGCACAGCAAAACAAGTACGCGACCCTGGCCCGTGAGATCGGCCTGGAGCCCGGCGCTCACGTTCTGGAGATCGGCTGCGGCTGGGGCGGCTTCGCGGAGTTCGCCGCCAAGCAGATCGGCGCACGGGTGACCGGCGTGACGATTTCGCCGGCCCAGCACGAGTTCGCGCGCAAACGCCTGTTCGATCAGGGCCTCGCCGACCGCGCCGACATCCGCCTGATGGACTATCGCGACGTCGAGGGCCGGTTCGACGCCGTGGCCTCGATCGAAATGTTCGAAGCGGTCGGCGAGGCCTACTGGCCGCTCTATTTCGGCAAGGTGCGCGATGTACTCTCGCCGGGCGGCAGAGCCGGACTGCAGATCATCACCATCCGCGATGAGCTTTTCTCCGCCTATCGCCGACGTTCCGACTTCATCCAGAAATACGTCTTCCCAGGGGGCATGCTGCCCAGTGAAAAGAGGCTGCGCGAAGAGACTGACGCGGCGGGCCTCGAGTGGCGCGGCATCGTGCGATTCGGCCAGAACTATGCCGATACCCTCGCCGAATGGGCGAGGCGTTTCGAGGGCGCGTGGGACGAGATCACCAAGCTTGGCTTCGACGAGCGTTTCCGCAGGTTGTGGCGCTTTTATCTCAGCTACTGCGAGGCGGGTTTCCGCAGCGAGCGGACCAACGTCGTGCAGCTGAGCCTGACCCGAACCTAGCCATCCCCTACCCTTGCGCGGACGGCCGCGGCGGTTGATCTAGAGCCGATGAGCGGCCGCGACATTCGTCCAAGCGTCCTTGAAGCCATTGGTGAAACGCCGCTGATCCGGCTGGCGCGGGCCAGCGCGGCCACGGGATGCGAGATCCTCGGCAAGGCCGAGTTCATGAACCCCGGCCAGTCGGTGAAAGATCGGGCCGCGCTCTACATCGTGCGGGACGCCGAGCGGCGGGGTCTGCTGAAACCTGGAGGGCGGATCGTCGAGGGCAGCGCCGGCAATACCGGCATCGGCCTGGCCATGGTGGCGAAAGCGCTGGGCTACCGTTGCACGGTGGTCATTCCGCGAACCCAGACCCAGGAAAAGAAGGACGCCATTCGCCTGGCGGGCGCCGATCTGGTCGAGGTCGACGCCGTCCCCTACGCCAACCCCGACAACTATGTGCGTTACAGCGGACGGCTGGCGGCGCAACTCGACTCGACCGAGCCCGGCGGCGCGGTCTGGGCCAACCAGTTCGACAACCTGGCCAATCGCCAGGCGCATATCGAGACCACCGGACCGGAAATCTGGCGGCAGACCGAGGGGCGTGTCGATGGCTTCATCTGTGCGGTGGGAACTGGAGGGACTCTCGCGGGCGTCGCCGCCGCCCTGCGCGAGAAATGCTCCGACCTCGCCATCGGACTGGCCGATCCCTACGGCGCGTCGCTCTATGAATGGTATGCCCACGGCGTGCTGAAGTCCGAAGGCGCCTCGATCAGCGAAGGCATCGGGCAGAGCCGAATAACCGGCAATCTGGAGGGACTGAAGGTCGATTACGCCTACCGCATTTCCGACAGCCAGATGCTCGAAGCGATCTATGACCTGGCGCTTCACGAGGGCCTGTTGATGGGGGGATCGACCGGGATCAATGTCGCTGGAGCGACGGCCATGGCCCGCGACATGGGTCCTGGACACACCATCGTCACCATCCTGGCCGACCACGGATCGCGCTACCAGAGCAAGCTGTTTAACCCCGCCTTCCTGCTCGAGCGCGGGCTGCCGGCGCCCCCATGGCTTTGAACACATCCGCAGATCCGATGATCTCCGCCGATTGGCTTTCCAGGCGCCTGCAGGACGGCGACCTGGCCGTCCTCGACGGCTCCTGGTTCATGCCGGGTTCGGACCGCGACGCGCGAGCCGAATTTGCCAGGGGGCACATTCCGGGCGCGGTGTTCTTCGACATCGATGCGGTCAGCGATCAGACCAGCAACCTGCCCCACATGCTCCCCAGCCCTTCCGAGTTCGCGGCTTCCGCACGGCGTCTCGGCGTTGGCGCAGACGACACGCTGATCGTCTATGACAGCCAGGGCCTGTTCTCGGCGCCGCGCGTGTGGTGGACATTTCGCGCCATGGGCCATGCCAAGGTTTTTGTTCTCGACGGCGGCCTGCCCGCGTGGATCGCTGGCGGCTATCCGCTGGAGACCGGATGGCGGACGCCGACGCGCGCCGCGTTCAAAGCCAAGACCGATCCCGCGCTGGTTCGCGACCTCAAAGGCGTGCGTTCGGCGCTGGCCAGCGGCGATGAACAGCTGCTCGACGCCCGCCCTGCCGCGCGTTTTGCCGGCGCCGCGCCCGAACCCCGGCCGGGTCTGCGTGGCGGACACATGCCCGGCGCGCTCAACGCGCCGTTTACCGAGGTGGTGACCCACGATGGCCGACTGGCGAGCGCGGAGGTGCTGCGCGCCGCGTTTCATCGCGCGGGCCTCGATCTCGAAAGACCGATCGTCGCCACCTGTGGTTCTGGGATCAGTGCGGCGGTTCTCGCACTGGCGCTGGCGCGCCTCGGACGCGATGACGTGGCCGTCTATGACGGGTCGTGGGCCGAATGGGGCGGCCGCGACGACACGCCGGTGGTCACCGGCCGATGAGTGGTCCGATCGTTCGACAGGCGAGGCCGTATGACCTTTCCCGCCTGGGCGCCATCGAGGCATCCGGGGCCCAGACATTCGCGGCCGCAGGCGATCCGCTGGCCGACGGCTCGCCTCCGGCATCGCCGGACGCCTGGCGTGCGGCCATGGAAGCGGGATGCGTGTGGGTGCTCGATGATCCCCCCGAAGGCCTGATCGGCTTCCTGGCCGGCGAGCTCGCCGAGCATGGCCTCTACATCGCTGAGATCGACGTGGTCATGGATCACCAGAGGAAAGGCCATGGACGCCGACTGATGCAGTGGGTGATCGGTTGGGCCAAGGCCAAGGGTCTGGCCGCGCTCACCCTGACCACCTTCCGTGACGTCGCCTGGAACGCGCCCTTCTATGCATCGCTAGGTTTCGTCGAAATCCCGGCCTGCGAACTATCTCCGCGTCTGATCGGAATTCTCGAAAATCAGGCCGCTCGCGGTTTCGATCCGCGGCGCCGTTGCGCCATGCGCCTTACGCTGGAAGACTAGAGGCCAATGAGCCAGGCTCCCCTCGTTCCGTCCGCTGAACTCCTGCGCCGGGTGATCGATGCCGAGTGCGGCTACACCGCCTCACGCCTGTCGGTTCTCGAGCGCCTGCCGGGCAATCCGGTAGGCGTGGCCAGCCGGCGGGTCGGCGAAGCCTACGCCTTTCGCGCCCGCCATTTACCGATCTCCAGCTTCAACCGCGTGGTCGGCCTTACCGACGCCAACGCCGGCGACGTCGGACCGCTGATCGCCTGGTTTGCGGAAGCCGATGTCAACGGGCGCTTCGAGATCGCGCCCGGCGGCCATGCGCAGGCCGTGCGCAGGGCGCTGGCGGCGGCTGGCTGGGCTCATAGCGATTTTCACGCCACCCTCTTTGGCGCGCCAGGCACTGCGCAAAACCCGGCCATGGGCGTCTCGGTGGAGGTTGTCGATGCCGGTACGCTGGAGGCGTTCCTCGACGCCTATGCCGCGGGATGGGCCGTGACCGAACGCGAGGGCTTCAAGGCCAACGTGCGAGGCTGGCTGGGCCAACCCGGCTGGACGCTGTACCTGGGCCGCCATGAAGGCCAGCCTGCCGGCGCGGCCATTCTCCATGTGTCCAACGGCGTTGGCTATTGCGCCGATTCCTCGGTCGATCCGGCGATGCGGCGCAAGGGCGTCCACCTGGCGCTGCTGCATCGCCGAAGTGCGGACGCCGCCCAGGCGGGATGCGACCTGATCTGCGCGCAGGCGGCGTTTCTTTCCACCAGTCACCGCAACATGGTTCGCGCCGGAATGGCCCTGCTTTACTCACAGGCGATGTGGACCCGCGCGGCATGACCAAGCGGCCCGCCGAAGCCACCCGCCTGATCCGCTCCGGCTCGGGTCCGGCCAAGCCTGCGCGGACCGTGGGCCCCCCGATCCAGAAAGGCTCGACCGTACTGCTGGGCCGCGCGGCTGACCTCTACGACACCGCCCAGCCGACCTATGGGCGCGGGGGGTTGGGAACCCAGGAGACACTGATCAGCGCCCTGGCCGAGCTGGAGGGCGCAACGGCGGTGCGCCTGTTTCCGTCCGGCCTGGCGGCGATGACCGGGGCGATGCTGGCTGTGCTGAAAGCCGGCGACGAGGTCCTGCTCACCGACGCCGCCTACAAGCCCACCCATCGATTTTGTGACAACGTCCTGAAGCGATTTGGTGTGTCGGTGCGAATCTATGCGCCGCGAACAAGTCCAGACGCGTTGATAGCCATGGCCGGTTCGGCGACGCGGCTGATCGTTCTGGAGTCGCCCGGTTCGCTGACCTTCGAGGTTCAGGATACGCCGGCCATCGCCGCCCTGGCCAGCGCGCGCGGCCTGCTCACCCTGATGGACAATACCTGGGCCGCGGGGCTGTTCTTCAAACCGCTGGCCCACGGGGTGGACATTTCCGTGCAGGCCCTGACCAAATATGTTGGCGGCCATTCCGACGTTTTCATGGGCAGCGCCGCGGCTACCGCCCCGGAACTCGTCGAGGCGCTCGATCACGCCATCTGGGACTTTGGCTGGTCCGTCGCTCCGGAAGACGCCTACCAGATGCTCCGTGGTCTGCGCACACTGCCCACGCGGATGGCGCGCCATCAGCAAAGCGCCGTGGCGGTCGGCCGGTGGCTGAGCGAACATCCTAGCGTCGCCCGGGTCCTTTATCCCGCCCTCCCCGGCGCCCCCGACCACGCCTTGTGGCGCAGAGACTTCACCGGCGCCGCCGGGGTGTTTTCAGTTGTCCTGCGACCCTGCCCGGCGCCTGCCGTTCACGCCTTCCTTGATCGTCTCGAGTTGTTCGGCCTCGGATTCTCGTGGGGCGGATTCGAAAGCCTGGCGCTCGATTGCGATCCGCAGTTCGAGGCGCGCGGACACCTGCCGAAATTCGAAGGACCGGTGGTGCGCCTCAATATCGGCCTTGAAGATCCGGACGACCTGATCGCCGACCTCGTCCGCGCCCTGAGCGTCATAGCCCCGGGACGGTGAACGATCGACCGCCCGGCATTCCTTTTGACCCGCCTCTAAGGAGACAGGTCCATGCTCGAGAAAATCCACGTGGCCTCGGCCATGCCTTGCGCGGGGTGCGCGGCTACCGGTTCATCGGCGACTAGCGCCGCTTCTGGCGACCCCGGCAGGATTCGAACCTGCAACCGTCCGCTTAGAAGGCGGATGCTCTATCCGGTTGAGCTACGGGGTCATAGCCCTTCAGTGGGTCCATGGCTGCTTGCGGTGAAAGGCGAAATTATCGGCATAAGCCTTAATGATGTTTGGACGTTTTTCTTCTGGAAGAACCTCGAAGGCAATCCCGTGACGCTGGGCGTAGTTCACGGCCTCCTCACGGCTTTCGAAGGTGAGGCGCACCTGGCCATTCATATCGGTGGACTGGGTCCAGCCCATCAAGGGGTCGGACACGCGCGCCGACGCCGGCTCAAAGACCAGTTCCCATACCCGGGTCTTGGCCTTGCCCGACTGCATGGCCGACTTAGCCGGCCGATAGATGCGCGCGAGCATGGCTGCCTCCCTTAGCGTTTCATCCAATGGTCGGGGCGGCAGGATTCGAACCTGCGACCCTCTGCTCCCAAAGCAGATGCGCTACCAGGCTGCGCTACGCCCCGCGGCCATCAGACGCGCGCCTTCTGCCACGCGACCGCGTCGCGGGCAACGCGAGCCGCAGCTCAATCGCGGCGCCGCCGCATGAGTTTGAACACGCCGCTGGCCCTTACCAGATCCCGGCCGGCGATATGGGCGCGGCCCTCGACAAACGCTACCTCGCGAGTCGCCCTGGTGACCTCGGCCGCGCCGAGCACCCACTCCCCGGCGCGGCCCATGTCCAGGAAATCCACCGAGAGATGGATGGTCACCGGTGTCGCCCCCGTCGCCCGCGCCGCCGCCCCGGCCAGCAGC
Organism: Caulobacteraceae bacterium; assembly: GCA_036511515.1. Lineage (GTDB taxonomy): Bacteria > Pseudomonadota > Alphaproteobacteria > Caulobacterales > Caulobacteraceae > Acaudatibacter. The sequence continues at coordinate 52,109 of DATCCB010000077.1, forward strand.
CCATCGAGGAAGGCGCAGAGCATGCCGCCGTGGATCAGGCCAAGGCCGTTGCAGTGGCGAGCAAGCGCAAAGAAGGCCTGTTCGGCCCCCTGGGCCGCCTGTCGATGGAAATAGGGTCCGTTATGGCCGCTGAATGCGCCGCGGCCAGGTGAGGCGACGAAGCCCTCCGGCGGCGGCGGAATCTCGGCTGGATTCACCGGCCGAAGATCGCGTTGCGCACCTTGTCCCCAGGGGCGGCCCCTATCTGATCGGCCCGCCCACCGATTATCTCAAGGACGCCAAGCACGGTCCCGCCCGAGGGAATGTTGGTTTCCGACAGCGGTTCCGCGTTACGGGCGATAGAGACTATGCGCCCGTCCGGTCCGATGAAGATCATATCCAGCGGAATGAGGGTGTTTTTCATCCAGAAGGTCACCGGGTGCGGCGTCTTGAAATCAAAAAGCATTCCCCGGTCAGGGGCGAGCGACTTTCGGAACATCAACCCGTGTTCCCTGGTCTTGGGCGTGTCCGCGACCTCCACCGTGAAGTGCGCCACGCCGTGGGCGGTGACAATGTCCAGCGGCCGCAGTTTGAGGCGCGGTTCCGCCGCCCCCGTCGCCGGCGCGGCCAGGCACACGGCCATCGACAAGACCAGCAACAGTGATCTCAGGATCGCCCCTGAAGAAACGTTCACTCCGGTCACTCCATGTCGTTAGAACAGCAGCCGGACTAAGTCTGGCTTGCTTCGATCTCGGCGACAACCAGTCCCTTGGGTCCATCGGCGAAGCGGACCATGACTTCCTCACCCGGCGCCAGGTCCTCGAGGCCGCTGCGCCGCAGCGTCTCGATATGGATGAAAATGTCACCGGGCTCAGCGTCGCGGACGACAAAACCGTATCCCTTGGTGCGATTGAACCACTTCACCCGGGCCGTCTCCAACGGCCCGGCGGCGACCGGAGTTGCGCGCGGGCCGCGATGCGCCGCGCCGTCGGATCCCTGGCTGCGCGGCGCCGCTCCAACGCCGACCGGTCGCTGGCGTTCAAGCCTGTCGTGCCTCGGTCGGCCGTGACCTGGGCCGTCGGCGGCGAACGGCCGTTGCGGGCGTTCTCGTTTTGGGGGAGCGACAGTGTCGTCGAGGTTGACGATCTCCGAGACTTGCCAGCCCTTTGGCCGCTTGACGACGTCACAGACGATCAGCGAACCTTCGATTGCCTCGTCGCGGCCCGCATTGCGCAGAGAGGTCACGTGCAACAGCACATCGCGCAAGCCGGTTTGGCTGGCGTCATCGGGAACGATGAACCCATAACCCTTGCCCGCATCGAACCACTTGATGCGACCGCTGATCCGCACGGATTGATCGTGCGGCTCGCGGTCCTCCAGACCATATTCAGACATTTACCCCCCGGCCCCCGCCCATTAACCCTCATTCGGGCGAGTATCGCATCAGCACATTGTTCTTGCAAAAGCAGAGTGGCAACGCTTGATTCGCGCGGCCGATCGCCACGGGGACCGTTCGGTCGTGACATGCTGCTAATTCAATGGTCGCGACCTCAAGCCCGGTGGTGTTTGGGACGCAGGGCTTCGCGCTGTTTCTGAACCTGAGTTTTGGGCAATTTGGCCAGGGTCAGGTAGCCCTGCCCGCCGCTGTCGAGGGTGGTGAAATGCATTTCCGCCAGCTTGAGGAAGTTGGCTTTGGTTATGTAGCCAACCAGATCCAGGTCGGCGGCCGTAACCGGCTCGGGTTCGTCGAAAAAACTGTAGGGCGAAGCGCCGACGCCGGTTTCGTCGAGATCTTTTCTTGGCGTGGCTTCAGGGGGCACGCTGCCGCCCGGGTCGATTTCACCCGGGCGGTCGGCCTGCGCGAGCCATTTCAGGCCGCGGTGACCGATGGCGCCTACCTGATAATGACCGCCCAGCACTTCGGGGGCGATGCGACGCTCGTAGACAGCGATGTCGTACGCGCCCAGCGCTCCCTGCTTGTGGATGTCAAGCTTGGCGAAGAAGCGCTCGGCGTCGGCAATGAACTCTCCATGATCCACTCGCCCGTCGGCGTTGGCGTCGGCCTGCTTGAACCAGAGAGCCACCGCATAGGGTGCGTCTGTCGCGGCTCTGAACGGTTCGCCGCAGGGGCTGATGAAGACGTTCGGGGGGCCCTCGTCATCCTCGTCGCCGCGCGCAGCGACGCGTGCGGGCGCCGCCAAGCCCGCAGCGGCGGCGATGAGGATCGTTCCTGCCTGGCGGCGCGAGGGCATGCGGGATGACATCGCGCGAGGATGCCCTCGCCTCCTGACGGCCGCAAGAGCTTTGGGCGGGGGCCGGCATTGCCAGCGGCGCCCAGAACCTTGATGGTCTGCCCGTTCGACCCGGGGGAGCGGCATGGGCGACGGCGGACCTTTAGACGATCTCGTCGGCGGCGCCGAAGCGGAGGGGCTTGAAGAGGCGAAGGCGGCGGCCGGCGCCGATGCAGTCGCCATGGCCGTGGCCATGAACAGCGCACGCTTCGACCCGGAATTGAGCCGCACAGCCGCAGCCTATCTGGAACGGCAGGCGCGCTTCATCGACATCCAGGTCCAGGATCTCCTCGAACAACGCGCGCTGCAGACGTCGCACCTGAGACTGCGCCGCTTTACCGAAAGGCTGAAGGCGGCGACGCAAACGCTCATCGTGCTCATCGCCGCGCTCGCGGGCCTTGGTCTGCTGGTCATGCTCACTGACGCCTTTACCTCCAGATCGGTCGTCGTCGACGCTTTCGAGGCGCCGCCCGACCTGGCGCAGCGCGGCCTTACCGGCACCGTTGTGGCCGCCGACCTCCTTGACCGGCTCCAGAAGCTCCAGGCCGCCACCCGATCGACAGCGAAACTGCTGAAAACGACCAGCGCCTGGGCCTCGGACATCAAGATCCAGGCGCCGGGGACGGGGGTCTCCATCGGCGAGATCGACCGCCTCCTCCACGCCCGTTTCGGCCACGACATTCATATCGGTGGCGAGCTCGTGCAGACCCAGACAGGCGGCCTGGTCCTGACCGTGCGGGGCGACGGCGTACCGGCCAAGACTTTTCAGGGCGCGGCGGGCCAGCTGGACACCCTTACCGCCCAGGCGGCGGACTATTTGTATGGGGCTTCGCAGCCCTATCAATTCGCCGTCTATCTGATCACCAACGGCCGCGACGCCGAGGCGCTTGTGTTTATTCCTGGCGCGTTCGCTGTCGCCGCCAATGACGAACAGCGCGCGGCGTTGGCCAACGCCTGGGGCAGCGCCTATTTCGGGTTGAACATGCCCGCGCCGGCCACCGACAAATTCCGTCTGGCCATGGCCCTGAAGCCGGACAACTGGAAGGCTTGGGGCAATCTCATCTGGACGGTCAGCGAAGCGCAGGGTGAAGAGGCGGGCTGGCGCGAAGCCCAGGCGATGCTGCACGCGGCCTCAAAGGCCCCCAAAAGGGACCGGCCGGAGTTACGTCTGTTCGCCGCCGCTGCGGAATCGTCGTTCGATTTCCCGCTGTTGCTCGCCGCGACCATGGCTGAGACGTCTCATAACGGCGGGGCTGGAACCCGGTCGACGATCATCGGACCCGCGATCGCGGACGCATATGCCCGCATGCACGATCAATTCTCGGCAAGCCGCTGGATGGACGCGAGCGATCCCCAGGAGTCGACGACCACGGCCGAGGCCCTGCTGCTCAACGGTTACGCCGCGCTCGATCGAGACGATGGCGCCGGGGCCGTCGCGCCCCTGGAAGGGTTCTGGACGGCGTGGCTAAAGAACCCGAACTTGCAACGCATCTATGCCGATAATCCGTGTTTCCTGGGCCTCGCCTATGGTCTGGCGGGGCGGACGGGCGCGGCCGAAGCGGTATTCAAGCGGACCGGGCCCTGGTCCCTCTGCTTCGCCATGCATGGCGCCGCGTTGGAACATGTCGGCGATCTGGCGCAGGCCGAACGGGTGTGGGCCCAAGGGATCGCCGTGGGGCCGGACCTGCCGCCGGTCTATCTGTACCGGGGCATATCCGAACTGAGCCGCGGCGACCTGGCGCGCGCCGGCGCCGACCTCGCCGCCGCTAGCGTGCGCAGTCCGCACTGGGCCGACCCGCTGAAGGCCTGGGGCGATCTGCTGGCGCGGGAGGGGCGCTGGAGAGACGCGCTGGCCAAGTATGACGGGGCCCTGAAATACGCCCCGGCCTGGACGGCGTTGCATCAGGCCCGCGCAGCGGCGGCGGCGCATTTGGCTTGAATGTCGGCGCGCTGCCTCTAGGGTGGATTCGAATCTGAACAGTTGTTCGAGGGGCCAACCGCCTCTCCCGCACGGAGACGGCGACGCATGAGCAAGCGTTTCGAGGGCACCAAGGACTACGTCGCCACCGACGATCTGAAGATCGCGGTCAACGCCGCCATCGCGCTTGAGCGTCCGTTGCTGATCAAGGGCGAGCCTGGCACCGGCAAGACGGTGCTGGCCTATGAGATAGCCAAGGCGCTCGAGGCGCCGCTGATCACCTGGCATATCAAGTCGACGACCAAAGCCCTGCAGGGCCTCTATGAGTACGAGGCGGTGACCCGCCTGCGCGACAGCCAGCTGGGCGACGAACGGGTCAAGGACGTTCGCAACTACATCAAGCGCGGCAAGCTTTGGGAGGCGTTCGACGCCGAGGAACGCCCAGTGCTGCTGATCGACGAGATCGACAAGGCCGACATCGAGTTTCCCAACGACCTCTTACAGGAACTCGATCGGATGGAGTTCTATGTCTATGAGACCAACGAGACCATCAAGGCCAAGATCCGCCCGGTGGTGCTGATCACCTCCAACAATGAAAAGGAGCTGCCCGACGCCTTCCTGCGGCGGTGTTTTTTCCACTACATCCGCTTTCCCGAAGAGGCGACGATGCGGGCGATCATCGATGTCCATTATCCGGGCATCAAGCAGAAGCTGGTCGCCGAGGCGCTGCGGATTTTCTACGACATGCGCAAGGTGCCGGGCCTGAAGAAGAAGCCGTCGACGTCGGAGCTGCTCGACTGGCTGAAGCTGCTGATGGTCGAGGATATCGACGATGCGGCCCTGCGCGAGCGCGATCCGACCAAGCTGATACCGCCTTTGCATGGAGCGCTCTTGAAGAACGAGCAGGATGTGCACCTTTTCGAACGCCTAGCTTATCTGGCCAGGCGCGAGGGCTCCGGGGCGAGGCCCGGCCAGCAGTAGGATTAGTCTTACCGCAAATTCACTGGACCCTGGAGGCCGGCCGCCGCATTTTCCGCATGTCTGAGGCGAGAGGATGCAGTCATCATGCGATTTTCAGTCACCCTGGCGGGCGCGGGCGCGGCGATGCTGGCGCTGAGCGCCTGCAATCCTCCGCATCTTCGCCGCGACGAACCGCTCAAGGTGATCTCACGGCTGGAGTGCCCCGGAGCGCAAGGCGATCTGACGCGAACCAATCTCGCCGCGGATGGCGCATCCTGCACCTATGTCGGCGACGACGGCGCGCAGGTGCAACTCTCGTTGGTCGCCGTCGCCAACGGCGATGCGAGGGCCGCGCTGGCCCCGATTGAAGCTGAGCTCCGCGCGGAAGTCGCGCCTCGAGCGGACGGGCCCGGCGCCGCTGCGCCAATTCCGCCGGTTCCACCCACCCCTGGCGCCGCGAAGGGGTCTTCGGACACCGATCGCGTCGATATCGATCTGCCGGGTATTCACATACACGCCAACGGCCACGACAGCTCCGCTGCCGGGGTGAATATCAACGCCGGCGATCATGGCTCGCATGTCACTGTCAATCGGAGCGGACCGGCCAGCGACAGTGCAGCGGGAACCTCCGACAAGGGCGTGACCATCGACGCCGGCGACAGCGGCGCCGAAATTCGGATCAACGAACGCGGCTCCGGACTTCGCTCGCGATTTATTCTGGCGTCGAACACCGCCGGTCCCCATGGCTACAGGATGGCGGGCTATGAGGCGCGCGGCCCGATGGGCGGGCCGCTGGTTGTCGCCACCATGCTGGCCAAGTCAGACCAACATGAGGAACTCGACCACGACGTGCATGGGCTCTTGCGGCTGAACGTCGGCGGCTAAGCCGCGGCGACCTCGGCGACCTTGTAGGTCAACGGTCGACCGTTCTCGTCGGTGATGGTGACGTATTCTCCGACGGCGAAGCGATGCTCGCCCAGCCGATAAACCGGCTCATCCTCGGCCGCGCCGGCATCCTCATAGTCGAAGAACCAGCGAGCGCCGCGTCTCGCCAGGCGGCCATCGACGGGGTCCTCATCGGGCGCGAAGCGTCGCACCTGACAGGCGTCCCTGGCCTTGACATAGGCGGCTTCGTCCAGGTGGCCATCGGCGGTCAGCGGCGCGGTCAGGGCGTAGCCGCGATGATCGTCGCCACCGGCAAACTCAGTGCCAGGATTTCGCGCCAGACGCATGACGATGCGGGACAGGGACATGAAAACTCCAGGTTGGCGGAATTAATGGGACAGAAACAGAGACGGACCCTCGGCGTTGAGAAAAGTGCGCGTCGCGCCGCCGAAAATGAATTCCCGCAGCCGAGGGTGGCCAAAGGCGCCGGCGACCAGAATCTGCGCCGACGCCGCCTGCGCGGCCTTTACCAAGGCCGGCGCGGGATCGCCGCCGCCGGGCAGGGTCTGCACCTCCGCCTTAACTCCGCGTGCCTCGAGGTAGGCGAGCAGCAGTTGTGGATCGAACTTTCGAGATGAGGCCCCTGGCGCGGTCAGGATGATCGTGCTGGCCGCCTTCTGCAGCAGCGGCAGCGCCGTTCGCAGAGCGCGGCTGGCCTCTTTGCCACCGTCCCAGGCGACCGCCACCGTGCCCCCTACCCCCAGACCTGTGCGCGCGACGATGGTCGGGCGTTGCTCACCGGCGACGATCTGCTGGAAGGCTTCTGCCAGCGGCCCCTTTCCTCGCGCGGAGGAATCGTCGAACACCAGCACATCGGCCAGCCGCCCCTGCATGGCCAGACCCGCCCAGACCGGTGATTTCAAGGACATGAAACTCTTGGAACCGTATGCGCAGGCATCGACCGTGGTCCTGGCGGCGGCACACCCTTCCACGGACGCTTGCCGGATACTTTCAACGGCGGTGGCCTGAACCCCGCCCATGAAGCCATCGCCCATCCAGGGAATGAGATCGGCGACGTCCGCCGGCGCGTGGACGCCGGCCAGCTCGGCGCCGAAGGCTTCGGCAAGCACCGCCGCCGCGGCCACGATCCGCTTGTCGCCCTCGCCGCCGGACAGCGGGGCCATGATTTTCGCCCATTCCACGTCGATGCGACCTCCCCGAAAGCGACTTTAGACCTCGGTCCCGCGCATTGATCTTTGTCAAGCCATCGGTCATTTGGCCAGGGCCACGCCACTAGGGAGAACGGTTGGGTGGGTAGAGGGCTGCCTCGATGAGAATGCCCGCTTCACCGCGCGCCTGGCAGCGGATGCTGTCCGGACGTCGCCTGGATCTTCTCGATCCATCCCCCATGGATATCGAAATCGACGACATCGCTCACGGCCTTGCCCGAGTAGCCAGGTGGAATGGCCAGACCCTGGGAGACCATCCCTTCTCCGTCGCCCAGCACTCGGTCGTGGTGGAGGAGATCGCCGCCCACATGCGACCGGGCCTCGAAGCGCGCTGGCGTCTGGCGGCGTTGCTGCACGACGCGGCGGAGTACGTCATCGGCGACATGATCTCGCCGTTCAAGAGCGCGCTTGGCCTCGACTATCGCGCCTTCGAAGATCGGCTGGAGCGCGCCATCCACGTGCGGTTTGGCCTGCCTGCCCAAAGTTCCCCGCCCATTCGGACCTTGATCAAGGCGGCGGACCGCGCCTGCGCCTTCTATGAGGCCACCCAGCTGGCGGGTTTCACCCACGCCGAAGCCCTGAGGCTGTTTGGCCGGCCGCCGAAAGGCTACGCGCTGGTCATCGAGCCGACATCGCCGCGCGAGGCGCAGGCGCGCTATCTCGAGCGATTTCATTTGCTCATGCAGGCCGCGGGCTACGCGCCGGTCGCCGCCGCCTTCAATACCGAATGACCGCGAGCCCGGTCGCAATCGGACTTTCGGCGGTGATCATCGCCATTCGCGGGGGCGATGGCGTCGTGCTGACGGTAAGACCGCGCGATGCACGCACTCAGCGGACCTCGACCCTGGAAGGCTTGCCGTTCGGCCCGTTCGACCCGGTAGGCCATCGCACCTTCGAATTGGCGCTGCGCGAGTTCGTCACGCACCAGACCCGGTTCGAGCTGGGTTACGTCGAGCAGCTCTACACCTTTGGCGATCAGGGACGCGACGCGCCCCTGGCGGATATCGGCGCGGGCGCTGTACGGGTGATTTCCGTCGGCTATCTCGCCCTCGCACCAATGGCGGTCGACACCCATGCGCCGGATACGCTGTGGAGCTCATGGTCGAGGTTTTTCCCCTGGGAGGATTGGCGCGCCGGGCGGCCGGCCCTGATCGATCAGATAATCGCGCCTGCGATTCTGGCATGGGCGGGGCGTTCATCGGGCCGCCTGGCCCGCGCGCGCCTGTTGTTCGCCCTCAATGGCGGCCGATGGAACGAGGAGCGGGTTCTGGAGCGTTACGAACTGCTCTACGAGGCGGGGCTGGCCCCTGAAGCGGCGCGCGATCGTGATCGGGCCGGCGGCGGCGTTCCCGACGAGCCGCGCGCCTTGTCGGTGGCTCTTGGAGAGCCAATGATCTCCGACCATCGCCGAATCCTGGCTACGGCCCTGGGGCGTCTGCGAGGAAAGTTGAAGTACCGGCCCGTTGTCTTTGAATTAATGAGACCTGAGTTCACGCTATCGGCGCTGCAGCGCGCGGTCGAGACCATCGCCGGCGTGGCCCTGCACAAACAGAACTTTCGCCGCGCGGTCGACAGAACAGGCCTGGTCGAGCCGGTTGGCCGGATGGACGCCGAAACCGGGGGGCGCCCAGCCAGTCTCTATCGTTTTCGCCGCGAACTGCTCACAGCCGGTCCCGCGCCGGGCTTTCCCTTGCCGCTGTTGCGCGATTAGGGCCTGGGCCTCACCCACGCCACTGAGACGCCGCGACGTTGATCGCCTTGGCGTCGGGACGTGCTAACACGTCCGCCGACAGTCATCGGGAGAGCGACGCCTTGGGCAATGCCGTCATCGCCGCCACGGGGCTCTACACGCCGCCGAACACCGTCTCCAATGCCGAGCTGGTCGAGACGTTCAATGCCTATGTGGCGCTAACCAACGCGGAAAATTCGTCGGCCATCGCGGCCGGCGAGGCGCAGGCGCTGGCGACGTCCAGCGTCGAATTCGTCGAAAAGGCATCCGGCATTAAAACCCGCTATGTGATCGACAAGACCGGCATCGTCGATCCGCGCGTCATGCGGCCTGTCATCCCCGAGCGCGCCAATGACGAAATCTCGGTCCTGGCCGAAATCGCCGTCGCCGCGGCCAACGACGCGCTGACCGCGTGGGGCAAACCGGCGTCAGAGATCGACGCGGTGATCTGCGCCGCCTCGAATATGCAAAGAGCCTATCCGGCCATGGCCATCGAGACCCAACAGGCCTTGGGCATCGACGGCTTCGCCTTCGATATGAACGTCGCCTGTTCTTCGGCCACGTTCGGAATCAAGACCGCGGTTGACTATATCGCAGCCGGGGAGGCGCGCTCGGTTCTGGTGGTCAATCCCGAAATTACCTCCGCCCACCTGAATTTCAGAGATCGCGATAGTCATTTCATCTTCGGCGATGTGGCGACCGCGGTGATTGTCGAGGCAGCCGAACGCGCGACTGGTGGATGGAAGATACTGGGTGCGCGCCTGAAGACGCAGTTCTCCAACAACATCCGCAACAATTTCGGGTTTCTGAACCGCTGCGCGCCCGAAGGGTTCGGCGCCAGCGACAAGCTTTTCGTCCAGGAGGGCCGGAAGGTTTTTCGCGAGGTGGTGCCGATGGTGTCGGAGATGATCCTGGCCCACGCCGCGGACCTCGGGATCGCGCCCGTCGATATCAAGCGCCTCTGGCTGCATCAGGCCAACATCAACATGAACGAGATGATCGGACGCAAGGTGCTGGGCCGCGAGCCGTCCGCGGAGGAAAACGTCATCATTCTCGACGAGTTCGCCAACACCAGCTCCGCAGGCTCAATCATCGCCTTTCATCGAAAAAATGCTGATTTCGTCTCTGGCGAGGTCGGCCTGATCTGCTCGTTCGGGGCTGGGTACTCGGCAGGGACGGTCTTCGTCCAAAAGCGCTAGGCCCTACAGATAGGCCCAGATCGCGATGATCGCCCCGGCGGCGGTCAGCGCCAGCGCGGCGAACCATGGCCAGCGGCGTCGCAGGATGATGGCCAGCGTGGCGATGGCGATCGACATGTGCAGCAGGGTCGAGGCGATCGTCAGCCGGCCGTGGCGAATCTCGTGCACTTCGGCCTGGGCGCTGCGAGCGTCGCGGGAGGCTTCGAAGGCCTTGGCCTGTTTGAAGATGGCGGTCTGATCGGCGCCGTTCTTGGCCGCCACCTTGGCATAGCCTTCAGCCTTGGGACCGGGCTGGTCGGCGGCGATGGCGTAGAGGTTCTTCTTGAGGCTCTTGGCCTGGTACAGATTCCAGGTGTCGCTGGCCTTGTTCTGCTCGAGCACCGCATCGTTCTTGCTGATGATCGCCCGGTCGCCCTCGGTGGTTTCCAGGCTGGCGCCGATGGCGGCGACGACGGCGAGCACGGCGATGGTGAAGGTGACCTGCGAAATCAGCGGGTCGTTTTCCCTAGCCGCATGTTCGGCGTGTTCCGCGTGTTCGTGAGCTTCGAGCTCTTCCAGCGGCGAATCCGACAAGACCCTACCCCACTTGCTTCATGTTCAGGGCCGCCTGGGCGGCGGCGAGCCGTGCGATCGGCACGCGAAAGGCTGAACAGCTGACATAGTCCAGGCCGACATCCTCGCAAAAGGCGATCGAGGCGGGATCGCCGCCATGTTCGCCGCAGATACCGATCTTGATATCTGGCCGCACGGCCCGGCCGCGCTCGGCGGCCATGCGGATGAGTTCGCCCACGCCTTCGATGTCGAGGGACACGAACGGGTCTTTCTCGAATATTCCCTTGTCGATGTAGGCGTTGAGAAAGCGTCCCGAGTCGTCGCGGCTGATGCCAAACGTGGTCTGGGTGAGATCGTTGGTGCCGAAGGAGAAGAACTCCGCGCTTCTGGCCAGATCGGCCGCGCGCAGAGCGGCGCGAGGGAGTTCGATCATCGTGCCGACGCTGTAGGCTATTGTGCGTCCCTGCGCCTGCATCACTTCGGTGGCGACGCGGTCGGTGAGAGCTCGCAGGAAGTCCATCTCCTCGCCCTTGGCCACGAGAGGATGCATGATTTCGGGGGCGGGGGCCGCTGCGCCCGACGCCGCCACGTCGCAGGCGGCCTCGATGATCGCGCGTACCTGCATCTCGTAGATTTCCGGAAAGGATACGCCGAGGCGGCAACCCCGGTGGCCAAGCATCGGGTTGCTCTCGCGCAGCTCCTGGGCCCGTCGCAGCAGCTTGGATGCATCCAATCCGGTCGATTGGGCGACGTCGGCCAATTCGGCTTCGGTGTGCGGCAGGAATTCATGCAGGGGCGGGTCGAGCAGCCGGAAGGTGACGGGGTATCCGTCCATGATCTTGAACAGCTCGATGAAGTCACCCTTTTGCATGGGGTGAATCTTGGCCAGAGCGGCGCGGCGTCCCGCCTCGTCATCGGCGAGGATCATCTGCCTAACCGCCGCGAT
>DATCCB010000078.1:0-15239 GCA_036511515.1 Caulobacteraceae bacterium
TGGTTGGGGCAGATGTCGCCGGTGACATCGAACCAGTAGCGCGCCGTCTGGGTCAGCACCTGGCCCTTATAGGGCACGGCGCACAGGTTGAGGTCGAAGGCGCTCAGGCGGTCACTCGCCACGATCACCCGGCGTCCGTCAGGCAGATCGTAGTTGTCCCGCACCTTGCCTTCGTAATGGTTGGGCAGTTCCGGGAGGTCGGTCATGACAGTCTCTCGTGTGAGGTGGATGAGGTCGTCGACCGACAAGGTTTCGCCGCCGGCCAACCGCCGCCGCACGGCGACCAGCAACTCCAATCGGCGCGCGTCGTCCGCGATGCGGGCGCGAAGGGCTGTTTCCTGCAGCAGCAAGACCGCATCGAGGTCGGCCAGCTGGTCGCCGAGCAGCTCCCCTACCCGTCTGAGCGGCAGGCCGAGGTACTTCAAGGCGAGCACCTGATGAAGGCGGACCATCTGGTCGGGTCCGTAGGTGCGCCATCCCGTGCTGGTGCGCACCGGATTTACCAATCCGAGCGTCTCGTAGAGGCGCAAGGCCTTGGTGCTTACCTTGAGCCGGCGCGCGGTCTCTGCCGGGCTGAAGAAACGTGGCGGTTGGCTCACGGGCAATACCTGTCTTCGACCCAATCCTGTTTCGAGTTTGTCCCAGGGGCCGGGTCAAGAGGCTTTTTTCTCGGCCGGGGCCGCGTGGCCCCAAACGCCGTGACATGCTCTTCGCCGCCTGGGTCGGGCCCGCCCGTCAAACCTTCGACCACACTACGCGCGTCGATCAGGGGATAGTCATCGACAACAGGCGCCCGCGGGCTACGGTTTCTTTGCCTGCCACAGTTCGATCTTCGTTCCATCCGGATCGAGAATCCAGGCGAACCGACCGCTGGGATCAGTATCGTCACGCTTGAGATGTTTCGGACCCAACGCGGAGTCCTATTCGGTCGGCGGCTCCCACAGTTCCACCGGATTTCCCTCTGGATCATGGATACGCGCAAATCTGCCTGTCTCAGGGGTGTCCCATTCGGGCTTCGTGGTGACCGCTATCCCGGCGTCGCGAAGCGCCGAGAGGAGCCTATCCAGCTCGGTAACCCGAAAGTTGATCATCCACTGCTTGGCCGCGGGAAAATGGTCGGTGTCTTTGGGGAAGGGCATGAACACGGTTGGACCGGCCTGTTGCATCCACTGATGTGCGTCGTCCGCGACGATGCCCAAGTGCTTTCGATACCACTCTTGCAGGGCCTCAGGATCGTTGGCCCGGAAGAAGACGCCGCCAATACCCACCGCAGACATGAAGGCCCCCGCTTTGCATCCAAGCGTAGCCTCTGCAGATCGTGGAACCAAGCGCCGCGCCTCCCGCGCCTGCGGGCGCACACGTGATGGGGGACTGAACTGGACCTCCTTGGCATCGTAGGCCGGGATCCCCGTCTCGGCGATGGACGCTCAAGGGTCCGGTGGCTAGGCTTCGAGCAAAGGAGCGGCAAGCAATCCACTGAGGAGGAAGAATGGAAATCCACAAGCCGGAGCCGTGGCGAGGCTGGCGCGGCTTCCTGAAGGAGTACGGAATTGTTGTACTGGGCGTAATGACGGCCCTTGCGGCAGGACAAGCCGTCGAAGCATGGCACTATCGTCAGATCGTCAGCCGGGGCGAAGAGGCGCTCCGCGACAACTTCGCCAGGTTCATCGAGTTCCGGGTCGTCGCCGACCGGGAAGCCCCGTGCCTGACCGCCCGCGCCGATCAACTGCGGGCCATCCTCGACGCCGCGGGAAGGACGCGACGTCTCGCTCGCGTTGGACCGATCCCGCAACCGGTGCCGTTGCCCTGGCAGATCGACACCTGGGAAGCGGTCGTCGGATCGGGGGCCGCGCCCTACCTGCCGCAGGAAAAGGCAGTGCTCTACTCGCGTATCGCCATGTCCGGTGTCGATCTCTACAACGCCGCCACACAGGAGTGGGAAGCATGGCACGAACTTCAAAGCCTCTCCGGGTCTGCTCGTGCGTTCAGTGAAGCGGAGGAAGCCCAGGCTCGCGACACCCTGGCGCGCGCCGTCGGCCATGCGGAAATGGTTAGATTTTTCGCCAAGTATACGGTTTGGCGCATCGAGCGAACGCATCTTCTTGACCGAAAAGCGCTCGCCCAAGCCGAGGCGCGCGGGCTGCAATCGCGCTTGGCTTTGACGATGTGCCAACCGATCGTCGTCGGTCGGGACTGATCTCCATAGCAATCTGCTCGGCGTCGTCGGCGAAGTGTCCAAAGCCGATGACAGTCAGCTAAGGGAGCTGAAATCGACATGAAGGAGCGCGCACCGACCGAAGGCGAGTCCCCTACCCGGCTGATCGACGCGAGGATCAAGGAACTGGGCGATTGGAGGGGCCAGGCGCTCTCCCGTTTCCGCGCGCTGATCAAGCAGGCGGACTCCGAAGTGGTCGAAGAGTGGAAGTGGAGAGGCGTGCCGGTGTGGGCTCACCATGGCATTATCTGCACGGGCGAGACGTACAAGGCCGTCGTCAAGCTGACCTTCGCCAAGGGCGCCGCGCTCAAGGACCCCACGGGTCTGTTCAACTCCAGCCTCGAAGGGAACGTCCGGCGCGCGATCGATTTTCATGAGGGCGATAAGGTCGACGAGGAAGCCTTCAAAGCACTGATATCTGCTGCCGTGGCCCTCAACGGGTCCCGGGCTAGATAGCCGAATTCTGGGTTCCTTAGCCGCAGACTCAGGATTCTGGGAACGGCGCGCCATCCTTGTGCACGAAGCGGCCGTCGGCGTTGGTGCTCATCATGTCGATGTCGGAGCAGGTGGTGACATCGTTGGGCGAGCGCGCGCCGACTTCCAGATAGACCGCGATCGCCTGCGATCTGTTGATCAGGTGATGGCCGTCGCCCGAGCCCTTCGCAAAAGCCGCGCAATCGCCGGCTCGCAACTCGGTCTCGCCGGCGTCTTCGATGAGCGTCAGGCGCCCCTCGAGCACAAAGACGAATTCGTCTTCGGCCGAATGCCAGTGGCGCTGGCTAGACCAACCGCCTGGCGGCAGGTGCATGAGGTTGACCCCGAAGTCCGTCAGCCCGCCGGCATTGCCTAGCCGGCGCCGTATGCGTTCCGCGCACGGGGCGTCGAAGGGCTTCGGATAGCCCGCGCCCTTGCGTTCCGGCACGGTGGCGATGTCGATCTTGGGCATGGCTGATCTCCCAGCGATCAGGACGGGATACAAACGCGACTAGATTATCGCCGGCGCCACACGGTTCAATCGGTCTCCACCAGGAGGCGCAGGCGGGCGAGGGCCTCGTCCCATCGGGCCGACACCGCTTCGATGTATGACCTGGCCGCTTCCATGGTCCGCGGCTCAAAGGCGTAGAGGCTTTCGCGGCCCACGCGGCGCTGGCTGACCAGGCCCACCTTCTCCAGAACATGAAGGTGCTTGGTGATCGCTTGGCGGGAAAGCCGGGTGTCGGCTGAAAGCTTGGCGATCGAGCGTGTCTCGCCGTCGGTAAGCCGGGTCAGCAGCGAAAGCCGCGTGGGATCGCCGAGGGCCGCGAAGATGGGAGCGGGACTGGCGGCGGGGCCCTGAAAGCTAAGGCTCGACATAGGCCTTGATGTTGGTCATCTGCGCGGCCCATCCACCCTCGTTGCGAAGCAGCGCTTCGGCGCGGCGGTGCTCCGGCAAGCTCGCAAAGCCGCTTTCGACCACCCTGAGGCGTGTTTCGCCCGGTGACATCGCCTCCAGGGTGAACTCGACCAGGGTTGGCGTCTCGCCGGAATAGTCGACCTTTGGATCGACGGCGAAGGGGTGCCAGGTGAATGAGAACAGTCGCGGCCTTTCCATGCGGACCACCTTGACCTCCATTTCCAGGTGCTCGTAGCCCGGGTTGGTGATGTTCCCCCGCGCGGTCTGGCCCGGCGCAAAGGCGCCATCGAGCTTTACGCCGAACCACTGGCCGAATTGGCCCGCGTCGGAGAGCGCCTGCCAGACCCTGTCGATGGGCGCGCGCAAAATGACGCTCTTCTCAACCTGATCGACCATTGGGCAACCTCCTCGTTGCGCGTTCATCGCACAGGGCGAGTGACACATGCAACCAAAAAGATGCGCTTTAACTTGGTCGTCAGTCTGTTTGGGTCTAGTCACGGTGCGGAGGCGAAGCATGGATGTAATCGACACACGAGCGCTGCCGGTGCTCGAAAAGGCGCCGGGCTGGCGCGGCCGGATGTTTCATTCCGCCAACATGACCTTTGGGCACTGGGACTTCGCGGCCGGATCCTCGATCCACGAGCATTCCCACGACCAGGAGGAAGTCTGGCAGATAATCGACGGCGAGGTCGAACTCACCGTCGATGGCGTTGCGCAGGTGGCCGGACCTGGCACGGCGGCGATAGTACCGCCGGGCGCCCGGCATTCGGTGACGGCGCTCACCGATGGCGTCGCCATCGTGGTCGATTATCCGCTGCGCCTCGATTTCGGTGCATAGCGACGGCCCTCGGTCAGGCTCGCGCTCGGTCTACCCCCCGGAAGGCGGCGCTCGATGCACAAGCAGGCGGCTCTAATTGCGACCGCTAACCCTCCCCGCGCGCCAGGAGCGCCTCCAGGGCCTCGAACATCTTGAGCCAACCGTCCTTCGTCGCCGATTCCGCGCCCGCGCCGACGCCGTCCTGGGTCAGGGTGAGAACACTGCCCTCCCCGTCCGGCGCGATCTCGACGATGACGCTCGTCAGAATCGGCGAGAACTGGCGCATGCCGAAACTGAACACCAGTCGCCGGGGCGGATCGATCTCGAGGTATTGTCCGACCGCGGTGTAGTCGACGCCCTCGCGCCGATCGGTGATCGCCCAGGCGCCGCCGGGCCGTGCGTCGATCAAGGTGCTGTGGCTCTCGCTCGAGGCGGATGTGAACAGCCACTTGCCAGCCAAGTCAGGATCCAGCCAGGCGTCGAACAGCCGCTGAGGCGAGGCGTTGAATTTTCGCGTCAGGCGAACGGCGTCCTCGGCCTGGCTGGTCATCGTGACTCCTTCCCATCGGGGGAAAGCGGCATTGGGCCCTATTCCCACGGCCCTGGCCTGTCACCTAGCGGCGCTGGTCCCGCGTGAGTCCCCCACGGTCCAGGCGCGCCGGTGACGATCTGGGCCGGCTGACCGATCAGCACGGCGGGATCGGCGTGCCGGGCGATCCGACCGCCGGCGTAGTGCTGGAGAGCGGCAATGCGCTTTTCCACGGGCGGATGGGTGGCGAAGAGGCCGAAAATTCCATCATCGTCTTCTTCGAGGAACATCGCCCGCATCGACTGCGGAGCATCGAGGTGGGCATGGCCGGACACCTTCTGCAGGGCCGAGATCATCGCGTCGGGGTTCTTGGTCAGTTCGACCGAGCCCGCATCGGCGACGAACTCGCGGCTGCGGGAAATGGCCATGCGGATGACGACGGCCAGCAGCGATCCGACGGCGGCGGCCGCCATGGCCACAACCCAGAACACCCAGACCCCCCTGCCCCTTCCCCGGGCGCCGCCGGTGAAGAACACCGACCGATAGATGATCTGGCACATCAGGGTGATGATGCCGGCGAAGATCGCGGCGATGACCATGGTGCGGACATCGCGATTGATCACATGAGTCAGTTCGTGGGCGAGCACCGCTTCCAGCTCGTCCCTATCGAGACTCTGCAGCAGCCCCCTCGTCACGGTGATCGAAAACCGTCCCTCGTGCAGGCCGCTGGCGAAGGCATTCATGCCATCGGTCTCGATGATCCGGATCGCCGGGGTCTTCATGCCGCGCGAGATGCAGAGGTTTTCCAGAAGATTGTAGAGATCGGGCTGATCGGCCCGTTCGATCTTCCGGGACCCGGTGGCCATGTCGATGATCGACTGGTTGAAGACATAGGCGATGGCGAACCAGATCGCGGCCACGGCGATGGCGGCCGGCGCCGCCGCGGCCAGCAGCCGCAAGGCATAGGCCATGTCGCCCGCAGAGGTCCCCGTGCTGGGCAGCAATCCGCCCCAGATCATGCCGAGGGTGAGAACGAAAACCATGCCGACGAGCAGTACCGGAAAGCCGGCCAGCAGCACCGCCGAGCGGATGTTGTTGTTCCAGATGTAGGTCTGCAGACCGACAGCCTGCATGGCGCTGGTTCCCTTGACCCTAGAACTTCACCTGCGGCGCAACGCTCGCGGCCGCGCGATCGGCGCCCAGATCGAAGAAATCCCTGGGCGTGAATCCCATGGCGGCGGCGAACAGCACCGCTGGGAAACGCTGGACCGAGGCGTTGAATTCCCCGACGGCGTTGTTGAAGAACCTCCGCGCCGCGGCGAGCTTGTTCTCGATGTCGGTCAGCTCGGCCTGCAGCTGCATGAAGTTCTGGTTGGCCTTGAGATCGGGATAGGCTTCGGCCACCGCCATCAGCCTGCCAAGCGCGCCGGTGAGCGCGTTCTCGGCCGCCACCTTGGCTTCGACCCCGTTTGCCGACGTCGCGGCGGCGCGGGCGGTTGTCACCTCATCGAAGACGCCGCGTTCATGGGCCGCGTAACCCTTGACGCTTTCGACCAGGTTGGGAACCAGATCCTGGCGCTGCTTGAGCTGGACGTCGATGTCGGCGAAGGCGCCGTTGGCGTTCTGGCGCAGCGCCACCAGGCGATTGTAGGTTCCGACCAGCATCACCACCAGGACGATGACGACGATCAGGATGATGATGGGCACGGTCATTGTTCTCTAGTTCCCCGACGACTTGCCGCATTAGGTAGTGCGCGGGGCCCGTTTTCGCCAGCATCGTCGCGCGCTCTCACCAGGCGCCGATTTCCCGCAGCCTGCGCGCCAACTCCGGCGGCGGCGCTTCGCCGAACTCAGCCTCCGCCAAGTCAGCCGGCGCCTCGCCGGCCTCGAGGTAGCGCCAGCCCTGGAACGGCCGCCGAACCGTGGGCACGGTCAGCACGATGGCTTCGTCCAGGATGATCTCACATCGCCGCTCCAGGCCCTCGCCGACAGTGGCCACGGCCTCGATCCTCTGGCGTGAGAGAATGGCGCCCCTGAACACGCGGTAAAGCGAGCCGCCGTCGATCAGTTCGTCGGCGCGCCTGGGCGTCTGGCGCGTGCGGAGGATCCACGGCCGGCCCTTCTCCTGCGGCGCGCGGCGCCATCGAAGCAGGTCCTCGACGCTGTCGCAGCCGACGCAAAGCTTGAGGAGATGCAGGTTCACGCTGACGCCGGGGGCTCCAACCGCACCACCATCGCCCCTTCCGCAACCTGATCGCCCTCCGCGACCCCGACCTGCTCTACAACGCCGTCGAACGGCGCGGTCATCACATGCTCCATCTTCATCGCCTCCAAGGCCGCGAGCGCCTGGCCACGCCTGACCCGCTCACCGACGGTGACCGTCAGCGAGACGATCTTCCCCGGCATTGGGGCGCGAACCGTACCATCGCCCGTGGCGGCGGCGGCCTCAACTGGCCTGGGCCGGCGACGCAGGATGTGCGGAGCGCCATCCGCGAACACCACGGCGTCATCGTCATTGCCGGGCAGGACCTGGGCCTTGGCCACGAAGTCGAACCTGAGCGCGCTCGGCGATCCGTCAACGGCCAACACGGCGTTATCCACCGCCGCTTCGTTCAGGCGAAACCCAGTAGCGCCGCCCCTCGAATTCCACGGGCTCGCGCGGCGACCAGCGGAGGCGCCGTCGAGCGCCTCGGCGGCCGAGGCGACGGCGGCGGCGGAGAGGGTCGTCGGCGGGTCGCTGGTCAGCGATTGCAGCCGCTCGTCGATAAACCCGGTGTCGAGCCGGCCCGCGACAAAGTCGGGGTCGTCCAGGCACCGCGCCAGAAAGGCCGCGTTGGTCCGCACCGGCCAGACTTCAATGTGCTTGCAGGCGTGACTCAACGTCCTGGCCGCCCCTTCCCGGCTCGCCGCGTGGGCGATCAGCTTGGCGATCATCGGGTCGTAGTGAGGCCCTATCGCATCGCCCTCGCCAAAACCGCTGTCGACACGCACCGAGGTGGGCAGCCGAAAGTGGCTGAGGCGCCCGGTCGATGGCAGGAAGCCCCGGGCCGGGTCCTCTGCGTAGAGGCGCGCTTCGACGGCGTGGCCGCTGTAGGTGATCTGGTCCTGGCCAAGCGGCAACGGTTCGCCGGCGGCGACGCGCAATTGCCACTCGACCAGATCAAGGCCGGTGATGGCCTCGGTGACCGGGTGCTCGACCTGGAGGCGCGTGTTCATCTCCATGAACCAGATGCGGTCGGGGCGAAGGCCGGCGGATGCATCGGCGATGAACTCGACCGTCCCCGCGCCCTGGTAGTCCACCGCGCGCGCCGCGCGGATGGCGGCCGCGCACAGTGCCTGGCGCGTCGCGTCGTCCATGCCCGGCGCCGGCGCCTCCTCGATGACCTTCTGATGGCGTCTTTGGAGCGAACAGTCGCGCTCGAACAGATGGACGATCTGACCGTGAGAATCGCCGAATACCTGCACCTCGATGTGCCGTGGGCGCGCCACGAACGTTTCCAGAAGCACGCGGTCGTCGCCAAAGGCGGACGCTGCTTCGCGTCTGGCGCCGGCCAGGGCCGCGGCGAAGTCCTCCGCCCGATCGACGCGCCGCATGCCCTTGCCGCCGCCGCCGGCGACCGCCTTGATCAGCACCGGCCAACCGATCGCGGCCGCCTCGGCGGCCAGTCGCGCCGGATCCTGGTCCTCGCCCAGATAGCCCGGCGTCACCGGAACGCCGGCGTCCGCCATCAGCCGCTTGGCCGCATCTTTTCTGCCCATGGCCAGGATGGCCGCGGGCGGCGGTCCGACCCAGATCAGGCCCGCATCGATCACCGATTGAGCGAAAACCGCGTTTTCCGACAGGAATCCGTAACCAGGATGGATGGCCTCCGCGGCGGTCAGCCGCGCCGCTTCAAGGATTTTGGCCCCGACCAGATAGCTCTCCGCCGCCGGCGCCGGTCCGATCGCAACGGCCTCGTCCGCCTCCCGCACGTGCGGCGCGCCGGCGTCAGCCTCTGAGTAGACGGCTATGGTGCGCACGCCCATGCGCCGGGCCGTTCGGATGATCCGGCGGGCGATCTCACCGCGGTTGGCGATCAGCAGCGAGGCGATCATGCCGGCGGCACCGCAAGGGTGTTGAGCTGCCAGGCGAGAATACCCAGGAACAGCAAGAGAGCGGCGATCACCGAAAAGATGAACAGCGAGAACATCCGCGCCAGCGTTCCAGCCACGCTGGTCTCGTAGACGCCGCGCATGTGGGCGAACAGGTGGACAGGCGCGGTCAGCACCAGGAGGCCCGAGACGCTGTTTACCACCGGGACCAAGCCAAGAAGGCTAACGATGGTGGCCAGCAAGCCCATGAACGACAGGGAGTGCATCGAAAAGATCGCGTGATCGAAGACCAGGAAACGTCGACGAAATACGAACAGGGCGGCCAGCAGCAAGGTGGAGATTGGCAGGAAGATGATTGCCGCCCGGTGCGCCCAGCTCTCTAGTCCCGCGCCGAACTCACGCTGGTGAGCCATTGTGTAGTTGAGCCGCGGCGTCAGCCATCGCCCCACGGCTTGCACGCGCGAATCCCCGGCGAAGTTGAGCGCCGACACGCCGTGCACGCGCCCCGGAGCCACAACCACTGAATTCGCAGATGGATGGACTAGATCCCGCACGCTGCCGGCGAGGAAGAACAGCACGATGACAACCAGAAACAGCCGCAGCGGCGGCATCTGGGAGGCGCGTTTTCCAGCCAGATAGTCCCTGGTCAACGTCCCCGGGCGCAGCGCCAAGCGTGGAAGGGTATGGAATATCCGGCCGTCGGCGTCGAAGATGTTCTGGAAGGCCTCGCTAACCAGCGACCAGACCGAACGTTGGAAGTCCTCCGCCAACTGGCCGCATGCGTGACAAAAGGGCCCCTGCAGAACGGCTCCGCAGTTGGCGCACGGCGCGCCAGGTTCCATCGGCTTGCGACGCCGCCAGCCGATGACGCCGCCGACGGAGGCCGCCCCGGCTATCTCCAGGTCGCGATCCGTCGCCACTTTGATCCCTCTTCAGCTCGCCCAGCCGGGCTTGGTCCGCGCGAGGAACGCCCGCACCCCCTCCTGGCCTTCGTCGCCGACCCGGGCGCGGGCGATCCGGTGAGCGGTTTCCTCCATCAGGCCGTGGTCGATCTCGCGGCCGGCGACCTCGGCGACCAGCCGCTTGGAAGCCGCCAAAGCGCCGGGCGCGCAGCCCTTTATCTCCTCGACGATCTTTGCACGCGCCGCGGCCAGCGCCTCCGCATCGGCGACGACCTCGTCGATCAATCCAATCTCCCGCGCAAATGCAGCGTCGAAGCCGCGACCGGTGGCGAACAGGCCGCGCGCGCGCCGGGGCCCGATGGCGGCGACGACGTAGGGGCTGATGGTCGCCGCGAGCAGGCCAAGCTTGACCTCTGAGAAGGCGAACTTCGCGTCGGTGGTGGCGATGGCCAGGTCGCAGGCGGCGGCCAGACCCGCGCCCCCGCCAAACGCCCCGCCCTGGATAAGCGCCACGGTCAGCGCCGGCAGGTCGTAGAGATGCTTGAGCATGATCGCCATCTGCATGGCGTCGTCGCGGTTGTCGGCTTCGGTGTGTTGCGCGGCGTCGCGCATCCACTCCAGATCCGCCCCGGCCGAGAACCAGCCGCCGGCGCCGGTGACGAAGATCACCCTCACGCCGTCGGCCCCCTCCAGGGTTTCGAAGGCCTCGCGCAAAGCGCCGATGACTTCGGCGTTGAACGCATTCTTCTTCTCGGCGCGGTTGATGGTCACCGTCGCGGCGCCGTCCGCGGTGGCGTCAATGGTCACCAGCCGCGACTGAACATCGGTGTCCGGGCCTTCGACGAAAGGGTCGGCTATCGGATTGGGCATGGGGGATTCCTAGGGGTGAAGCCAGCGCGGCTACATGCGAAAGACGCCGAACCGGGTCTTGGGAATAGGCGCGTTGAGCGAGGCGGCGATGGCCAGGCCCAGTACGTCGCGGGTCTGGGTCGGGTCGATGATGCCATCGTCCCACAGCCTTGCGCTGGCGAAATAGGGATCGCCTTCGGTTTCGTACCGTTCGCGTATCGGGGCTCGGAAAGCCTCCTCGTCTTCGCCCGACCACGTCTCGCCGCGCGCCTCCAGCCCATCGCGGCGGACAGTGGCCAGAACGCTGGCCGCCTGCTCCCCGCCCATGACGCTGATGCGGCTGTTGGGCCAGGTGAACAGGAAGCGGGGATTAAACGCGCGGCCGCACATGCCGTAATTGCCGGCGCCAAACGATCCGCCGATGAGGACGGTGAACTTGGGAACCGCCGCGCAGGCCACCGCGGTGACCAGTTTCGCGCCGTCCTTGGCGATGCCCCCCGCCTCATACTTGCCGCCGACCATGAAGCCGGAGATGTTCTGCAGGAAGATCAGCGGGATGCCTCGCTGACAGGCGAGCTCGATAAAATGGGCGCCTTTGAGCGCGCTTTCCGAGAACAGCACGCCATTGTTGGCCAGTATCGCCACCGGATAGCCCCAGATGCGCGCAAATCCGGTGACCAGGGTCGTCCCATAGAGCTGCTTGAACTCGTCGAACCATGAGCCATCGACGACGCGGGCGATGACTTCGCGAACGTCGTAGGGCGCGCGCACATCGCCGGGAATCAGTCCGAGCAAGTCGGCCGGATCGTGGGCGGGGGGCGCGGTCTCGCGCACATCGAGCTGTGCCGGGGCGGCTGTATTGAGATTGCCGACGATCGAACGGACGATTTCGACGGCGTGGTCATCATCTGCGGCCACATGGTCGACGACGCCGGAGCGGCGGCCGTGGGTGTCCGCGCCGCCAAGCTCCTCGGCGGTGATCACCTCGCCAGTGGCCGCCTTGACCAGCGGCGGGCCGGCCAGGAAGATCGTCCCCTGCCCGCGAACGATGACGGTCTCGTCGCTCATCGCCGGCACATAGGCCCCCCCGGCCGTGCACGACCCCATCACGCAGGCTATCTGGGCGATGCCCTCGGCGCTCATCGTCGCCTGGTTGAAGAATATCCGGCCAAAATGTTCGCGATCGGGGAAAACCTCGGCCTGGTGCGGCAGGTTCGCGCCGCCGCTGTCGACCAGATAGATGCAAGGCAGGCGGTTCTGAATGGCGATCTCCTGCGCGCGCAGGTGCTTCTTCACGGTAAGGGGAAAATACGCGCCGCCTTTTACGGTCGCGTCATTGGCGACAATGATCGCCTCGCGGCCGTTGATGCGGCCAATCGCAGTGATCAGGCCCGCCCCGGGCGCCTCGCCGTCATAAAGGCCGAAGCCCGCCAGCTGACCGATCTCCAGCAACGGCGATCCAACGTCCACCAGGCGGCTGACACGGTCGCGCGGCAACAGCTTGCCTCGAGCCGCGTGGCGCTCCCGCGCGGCCTTTGGCCCTCCGAGCGCGGTTTCCCGGACCCGATCGGTCAGGGTCTGAACCAGGCGGCTGTTGACCTCGCTGTTGCGCGCGAAGGCTTCCCCGCTCTTGTCCAGGTTGCTGGTCAGCCTCGGCATGCGCCAGCCATACACCGCCGGTCGAGCCGGTGGGAAGAATCGGCACACCATGGGCCAGCCGCTAACCCGAGGGGCTCATGGCGAACTCGATAGACCCGATGCCACGCACCGCCCTGCGTAGGCTGTTCGATCAGGCGTTCGAAAGCGGTGTCGCCAGCTGGTTTTCCCTGCCAGGCGGCGCACCGCTATTTCTCGCCGGCGAAGCGGCCGAATATCTCTATCTGCTGCGCACAGGGCGGCTGGGCGCCGTGCGGCGCGACGATGACCAGGAGTCCCGCTTCCTGGGGATGATACGGCCAGGCGAACCGGCCGGGGAAATGGCGCTGATCACCGGCTCGGCCCATACGGCCGAGGTTGTCGCCCTGCGCGATTCCGAGGTGCTGGCCCTCCCGCGGGCCTTGTTTCTGAAGGCGGCCGAGAGCGAACCGGCGCTGATGGGCGAGCTGGCCAGGCTGTCGATCGGACGTGCGCGCCAGACTTCCACCACCAGCTGGCTGGCCGAGCCATCCGCCTTTGGCTTCGTCGGCGTAGCCCGCGGCGTCATCGTGCGCCCGATCGTCGAGGCTATCGCCAGGGCCATTGAGGTTCTGGGCTACGGGGTCGCCGTGGTGGGGACCGAAGCTCTGCACCAGCCGACGGAATGGTTTTCCAACCTCGAACACCTGCACGATTTCGTGCTCTACGCCGCCGAGTCCGATGAGGCGGCCTGGCGGCTGCTCATCGGCCGGCAGGCTGATCGGCTGTTCAACATCGCGGCGGCGGCTCAGGCCCCCGCGGCCGAAGTTGACGTGGGCGGGGCCCTTCACGCGCATGGCCTGGTTGATCTGATCCTGTTGCAGCAGGCTGATTGCCCTTCACCGCAGGGTTCGGCCAAATGGGTGGAGGCTCTCGAGCCCGCCCGGCTCTTTCAACTTCGTGCGTCCAACAAGTCAGACATCGAACGCCTTGCCCGAGTGATCACAGGCCAGGCTGTCGGTCTGGTGCTCTCGGGGGGTGGCGCCAGAGCCTACGCGCATATCGGCGCAGTTCGGGCGCTGCGGGCGCGGGGTGTTCCGATCGACTTCGTCGCGGGCGTCTCGATGGGGGCGATCATCGGCGCCGGAGTGGCCATGGGCTGGGACGACGCGGAGCTCTATGGCCGCATCCGCAAGGCTTTTGTCGACACCAGTCCGCTCGACGATATCGCCCTGCCGTTTATCGCCATGACTCACGGCGACAAGGTGCGCGATCGGCTGGCCGAACACTTCGGCGAAACCCAGATCTGCGACCTCTGGCTGCCGTTCTTCTGCATCTCATCGAACCTGACCAGCGGCGTCTATCAGTTGCACAAGCACGGGCTTGTGCGTGAAGCCTTGCGGGCTTCCGTCTCGATCCCAGGCGTGCTGCCACCAGTGATCGCGGGCAACGACGTGCTTGTCGACGGAGCGGTGATGAAGAACTTTCCGGCCGACATCATGCGCGACATCCAGCCGGGCCCCATCGTCGGGGTCGATGTCAGCCGCGGACGCAGTATCGAGGCGCGCGACGTTCGCCGGCCCGCGTCAATATGGCGGTGGCTGCTCTCGGGCGAGTGGCGCAAGGGACCGCCTATCATTTCCCTGTTGATGAGGGCGGCGACGGTGACCACCGGCCCCGATCTGGCCGCCGCTCGCGAAGCCACCGATGTGCTGGTCCTGCCGGCGATCGAAACGATCGAGATCCGGGACTGGAAGGCCATCGACGCCGCCGCGGCCAAGGGCGAGGAGGCCACGCTCACCATCCTGGACGGCCTCTGGGCGCCGGTGACCGCGCTGCGGCGCCGTCCGAGCCTGAAGGAGTCGCGACGGGAGCCCTAGATCAGCCTGTTCCCGCCGCAATTGAGCGACGGGTTCTCCGATGGTTTCGGCGCATCGACCCCGACGAACGGTTTTGCTAGAGCGGTGACGGTGAAGCCCTCCCCCGACCAGATGCGGCGCCAACGCCAGTTGCGCCTGCAACTTCAGCGTCCGGCTGTCTTTTCACGTCAGACATTCGTGGTTTCCCAAAGCAACGCCTTGGCGCTCGCGGCGCTGGACGCCTGGCCGAACTGGCATGGCGGCCGGCTGGCCCTGGTTGGCCCGCAGAGCTGCGGCAAGACGCACCTGGCCATGGCCTGGGCCGCGCAATCGGGCGCGATCGTGGTGGGCGATCAAACACCGGAGCTCGACGCGCTACGGGGCCACGCAATGCTGTTCGAGGACGCCGACCGCAGGCCGGTCGATGAACGTCTGTTCCACCTGATCAACATGGCGGACGCCGGCGCCAGCCTGCTGATCACCGCGCGCACGACGCCGGTCTCCTGGCCAACGGCGTTGCCGGATTTGCGCTCGCGCCTGAACGCTCTGGCGGTGGCCCAGATAGAGGCCCCCGACGACGGGGTGCTGGACGGGGTGCTGCGCAAACTCTTCCGCGAGCGCAACATCCGGCCGGCGGCCGATGTTTATCCATATCTCGTCCAGCGGATGGAACGTTCAGTCCCCGCCGCCCTGGATGTGGTATCACGGTTGGACGAACTGGCGGACGCCGAACACCGGGAGATCACCCGCGCGCTGGCTCGTCAGATCCTCGAGCATGAAGACAGGACCCTTGGCCTCTTCGATTGAATCTTCTCGCGTTGTCGCACTCGAACCGATGGCGGGACGCGCCCCGCCCGCATCGCCGCCTTCGCCGCGCGACCCCGGCCTGAGCCAATCTCCCGAGCGATTCTTCAACCGCGAACTGTCGTGGCTGGCTTTCAATCGCCTGGTTCTCGAGGAAGCGATCAA
>DATCCB010000079.1:0-10272 GCA_036511515.1 Caulobacteraceae bacterium
GTCTGCAAGCCTTCGTGCGCGGAGCCCTCGATACCGGCATCCCCAACGCCCTCTACGAGCGACCACGAAAACGCAAAAACTTCATCGATACTTTCGCCAGCGCCCTATCTTAGCGCCTATGGGCTGGAAGCCCGCGCTCCGAAAGCAGATCTTAACGGTCGCGTGGTCGTGCGGTTGCGGGTGGGGCGGGATCGCGCGTAGCATCGATGAAGCTTTGCAAGGATGGAAGTTCATGCCCAACGCCGCGAACGGTGAGAAGCCAACCTATCTTGGCCTTTTGAACGCCATTTCGCTGGGCGAAGCCAACGCCGGCGTCTACCTGACCGCCTGGGCGAAGGCGACGCCGGACAAGGATCTGGCGGCGACGCTGCGACTGGTGGCCGCGCGGGAGACGAGCCACGGCGAGCTTTTTGCGCGGCGGCTTTGCGAGCTTGGCTATGAGGTGCGCCACAAGCCAGATCCGGCGGCGGAAAAGCGCGCCGCAAGGCTCGGCGATCCCGCGGTCAGCGATGCGGCGAAGGTCGGGCAGCCGCGCGGGGAAGAAGGCGATGCGTTCGCTGAGATAAAGGCGCGGATGGCGAGGGACGAATTCGATCCGATGACCGCCTCCCTGCTGACCTGGTACATCGGCGAGGAAGTCGATTCCGCACGCCGGCTCGAAGACGCCTACGGACGCATACGCGCCAAGGCCAACGGACGCGCCTCGCCGACCGATGTCCCCAGCGCCGACGCCCAGGCCATCATGGCCTGCATGACCGCCGGCTTCGCGCGCCTGGAAAAATCGATCGAGAAGCTAGCCAAGGCGGTTAAATGAGCAACCCGGAGTCCTTCTCCCGCAGAGGGAGAAGGATATTGGGCTTCGCGGCGTTCGCTTTGCTCGTCCCCGCCGTCGGCTGGGCGGCGGGCGGCGGGCCGTTTGGGCATGCGATCGTCGTCGCGGCCGAGCCGGATGCCGCGGCGGCCGGCTTGAAGGTGTTGCGCGCGGGGGGCGGGGCCATCGACGCGGCGGTGGCAGTCCAGGCGGTTCTGGGGCTCGAGGAGCCACAGAGTTCGGGGCTCGGCGGCGGCGCCTTCATGATCTACCACGACGGCAAGACCGGCCGCACGACCGCCTACAACGGCAGGGAAACCGCGCCCGCCGCCGCAGGCAAAGACCTGTTCGCGGGCCCCGACGGCAAGCCGCTCAGTTTCGTCAGCGCGATCCTGTCGGGGCGCTCGACGGGGGTTCCAGGCGCGGTTGCGATGCTGGCCCTGGCGCACAGGGAACACGGCAAGCGGCCGTGGAGCAGCCTGTTTGGCGATGCGACCGCGTTGGCGCAGGTCGGTTTCACGGTCCCGGCCCGGATGGGCGCTGCGATGAACATGACCTTCTTTCCGCAGACCGCGACGCCCGACGCCAAAGCCTATTTCACCCGCGCGGACGGCAGCCGCTACAAGGCCGGCGACACCATGCGCAACCCGGCCTACGCGGCGACGCTGCGGCGCCTGGCGCGGGAGGGGCCCAGCGCCCTCTATAGCGGCCGGATCGCCGCCGATATCGCCGCCAAGGTGCGTGAAGGCGCCATTCCAGGCGCCCTCAGCGTTTCCGACTTGGCCGCCTATCGGCCGCAAGAAACGCCGGCTCTGTGCGGTTCGTACCGATCGTTGGACATCTGCTCGGCGCCCGCTCCATCGGGCGGCCTGGGGCTGCTGGAACTGATGGGGATTCTGCAGGCCACCGACATAGCCGCGCGCGGGCCGAAGGACCCGGCCGCCTGGTTGACCTTCGTCCAGGCCAGCCGGCTGATGTACGCCGACCGCGACCACTACGAAGGCGACCCGGACCTGGTGAAGGTCCCCACCGCAGGCCTGCTCGATGCCACTTACGATGGCGCCCGTGCGGCGCTGATCGCCCAGTTGGGCGCGGCCGCCCCGGAGCCTGGAAACCCGGCGGGCGCGCCGCGCGAGGGCGTCGACGCAACGCCAGAGCCGGGCGGCACCACCCAGTTCGTCATCGTCGACGCGGCCGGCGACGTGGTCTCGATGACCACCACGGTGGAGAGCGTCTTCGGCTCTGGACGGATGGTCGACGGCTTCTTCCTCAACAACCAGCTCACCGACTTCTCGTTCAGCGCCAATGCGCCAGGCGGTCTTTCGGCGGCCAATGCGCCCGCGGCGGACAAGCGGCCGCGCTCGTCGATGGCCCCCGTGATCGTGCTTGACGGCCAGGGGCGGCTGGTCGCGGCGCTCGGCTCGCCCGGCGGCAATTCGATCATCGCCTATGTCGGCAAGGCGCTGGTCGGTTTCATCGACTGGAAGCTGCCGCTGCAGGACGCGTTCGCCCTGCCCAATCTGGTCGCCCGTGGCAATACCGTCGCCGTCGAGGCCGGGACCGATGCGGCCATCGTCGCCTTCCTCAAGGATCGCGGCCTGCCGGTGCGCGCCAACGCCGGGGAAAACTCAGGCCTGAACGGCGTCGCGGTGACCCCGGCCGGCTACGTGGGCGCCGCCGACCCCCGGCGCGACGGCGTCGCGGTGGGGTATTGAGGCTGGGCTAACTTGCCGGCGACTGAAACGTCTAGCTCGGTCGCCCCCTTCGTCACGGCGCAAGAGAAAGCGCCGCGCCACTTCCCCCAAAGAGGTAGATGGGGGAAGACACACTGTACCCTCTTCCCCTCTATCTGG
This sequence comes from Caulobacteraceae bacterium, assembly GCA_036511515.1. Taxonomy (GTDB): domain Bacteria; phylum Pseudomonadota; class Alphaproteobacteria; order Caulobacterales; family Caulobacteraceae; genus Acaudatibacter. The sequence continues at coordinate 2,665 of DATCCB010000079.1, forward strand.
GGGAAGCACCCGCGAAGCGGGGAAGGGGTTTCTGGGGGCGGAAATTGAGAAAGGCTGCAATATGAAGGATTTCGCCGGCAGGATCGCGGTGATTACCGGGGGTGGGACGGGGATGGGGCGCGAACTGGCGCGCCAGCTGGTCGCCGAGGGCTGCAATGTCGCGATGTGCGATGTGTCGGCCAAGTCCATGGCCCAGACCAAGGCTCTTTGCGAGGCCGACGCGCCGCAGGGGACGCGGGTCACCACCCACGTCGCTGATGTCTCCCACGAGGCGCAGGTGTTGGCCTTTCGCGACGCCGTGGCCCGCGAGATGGATACCGACAAGATCCATCTCCTTTTCAACAACGCCGGCATCGGCGGCGGCGGGGGCTTCGTCGCTGGCCCGAGAGAGGATTGGGAAAAGACCTTCAACGTCTGCTGGGGCGGGGTGTACCTGAACACCCGCGCTTTCATGCCGATGCTGATGGCGGCGAGTGAGGCGCACATCGTCAACACCAGCAGCGTCAACGGCTTCTGGGCCTCCCTCGGGCCGAACGTCTCGCATACCGCCTACGCCGCCGCCAAGTTCGCTGTGAAGGGCTTCACCGAGGCGCTGATTACCGACCTGAAACTCAACGCGCCGCATGTGAAATGCTCGGTGGTGATGCCCGGCCACATCGGCACCGAAATCGTCGCCAACTCCCGTAAGGTGCTGAGCGGCGTCGATTCAGACGTCCTGAGCCCCGAACAGCTCGCCGGCGCGCGCCTGGCCATGGCTCGCGGCGGTATGGATGCGGCGGCCACGTCCGACGCCGATATCCAGGCCATGAGCAGCGAAATGGCCCGCCGTTTCCGGGACGACGCGCCGATGACCGCCGAGGCGGCGGCCAAGGTCATCCTGGACGGGGTCAAGGCCGATCAGTGGCGGATACTGGTCGGCGACGACGCCCATCACCTCGACAAGATCGTCCGCCACGCGCCAGAGCACGCCTATGACGCCGATTTCTTTCAGCGGTTCGCGGCCGAGGTCGGCTGGCGGTTGGGGTCATAGGCCCCAAAGGCGAAGCGTTCGACGAAAGCCCAGACTTCGCCGATCTCGCTGGCCGCGGCGGCGTCGCCGGTCGTCTCCTCGGCCGAGCGGCCGCTGGCCAGGGCGCTCTGGTAGACCGCCCGCGAGCGGATGGCGGCCGGGACCACGGGAAGCCGCATGTAGCGCAGCGCCGCCAGCGCCTGCTTGACCGCGGGCGGCTCGACGCCGGCGCGCGGCGGCGGGGCCTGGTTGAGCAGGATGAGCCCTGGCCGTCGCAGTCTGCGGATGATTTCGCTGGTCTGCACAGCCGCGGCGATATCGAGGAAGGTCGGCCGGATGACCAGCAGCGACAGGTCGGCCAGGACGATGGCGTGGGCGATCTCCGACTCGATGGTCGCCGGCGTATCGACAATCAGGGCGTCGACCCCGCCGCGGACCGAGGCGATCTGCAGGGCCAGCAGCTCCGCACCCGCGACCTGGGTCAAAACCGGGCCTGGGCCTCTTCGTCCCCTGAGCGCCTCCGAGGCCGAGCCCTGCGGATCGGCGTCGGCCAGCACCGTGTCGTAGCCGCGCAGGAACGCCGCCAGCGCCAGATGGGTGGCGACGGTGGTCTTGCCCGACCCGCCCTTGCGGGCGATGACGGCGATCGTGCGCATGCAATTTATCCGGGGCGCGCCGGTCCACATTTGCAGATCGAGCGCCCCTTATCGGGCGAGATTCGTGTGTCAGGATTTGGGCGGCCGCTCCTCCCTCCCCTTCATGGGGAGGGTCGGCCCGAAGGGCCGGGGTGGGGAAGGCTGAGACTACTCGGGCGCATCGGATGATCCAGACTTCCCCACCCGATCGCTTCGCGATCGTCCCTTCCCATGAAGGGGCTACCGGACCCACACTTGTCGAATGCAGAACCCAAACCCTTCTCCCACAGGGAGAAGGAGGGGCCCACCGCCGCAGGCGGTGGGAAGATGAGGGGTTAGAATGCGGGCCGCGTAACCCCTCACCTTCCCACGCCCAAGACCGGGCGTGGGCCCCTCCCTCTCCCTCTGGGAGAGGTCTTTTGTTGGCGATACCGGAATATGTGTGAATGCCGTAGCCGTGAAGGGGCGGCAGGGACAGTGAGGCTACGCGATTGCCTCGGCGATCAGCCTTTGGGTCATCACCTGCAGCGCGGGGGAGTCGGGATCCAGCCGCTGGATCAGGCCGACGAACAGCAGATCATTGACCGGATCGACCCAGAACCAGGTGCCGGCCGCGCCGTCCCACTGATACGTCCCCTCCCCCACCGGCACATCGGCCAGCGCGGGATCGGTATAGACAGCCCCGTCGTAGCCATAGCCGTATCCAGGCCGCATCTGCTGCTTGCCGACGCCAAAACCTCCAGCCAGTAACTCCGGCGAGAGATGGTTGGTCATCATCAGCGCCAGCGACGCGACCGACACGATCCGGACCCCTCCGAATTCGCCGCCGTCCAGCAGCATCTGGGCGAACCTGGCGTAGTCGTCCGCCGTTCCGACCAGCCCTCCGCCTCCCGAAGCGACGGCCGGGGGTCCGTCGTGATCGGGGAGGATCATGCCCGCCCGCTCGATGGGCGCGAGACCGCGGGATTTGCTCTTGCGATAGAGTGTCGCCAATCGCGCCCGTTTTTCGGTGGGGACGAAGAAGCCGGTATCGACCATCCCCAGCGGCTGAAAAATCCGCTCGGCCATGAACACGGGCAGCATCTGGCCACTGAGCGCTTCGACGATCGCCCCCTGGATGTCCATCGACAGGCTGTAGAGCCATTTCGAGCCGGGTTGATAGGCGAGCGGCGCGCTGGCCACGCGCTCGGCGAACTGCCCCAGGCTGGCCGCGCGCCAGGGATCGGCGGCGAGATAGAACTTGTCGACGGGGTTCTCCGGATCGAAACCATAGCTGAAACCCGCCGTGTGGGTCATCAGCTCGCTCATCGTCGGAGCATGGTCGGGATCCTCGGGGATCGGCTCGCCGGCGCCGTCCAGCCCGCCAAACACCTTCACATCGGCGAAGCTCGGCAGGAACTTGGCGATCGGGTCGCTGGGCCGCCACAGGCCGCGATCGTAGAGGATCATCATCGCCACCCCGGTGACCGGCTTGGTCATCGAATAGATACGAAAGATCGTATCGGTCGCCAACGCCTCGCCGCTGGCCAGGTCCTTGGCGCCCAGGGCCGCCCTGTGGACCACCCGGCCATGGCGCGCGACCAGCGTCACCGCCCCCGCCAGCTCACCGGCGCCGATCAGTTCGCGCAGGGCGTCGTCGACGCGCTCCAGGCCCGCCGGGGAGAGGCCGACATCCTCGGGCGCTGCATCTGAGAGATCACGTTCCATGGGGTTAGTAGTAGCCCTCCCTCCCCTTAATGGGGAGGGGAGATCGCGAAGCGATCGGGTGGGGAAGTTTCGATCATCGCCGGCGGCCGGGGATTGTCATACTTCCCCACCTCGGCCTTCGGCCGACCCTCCCCATAAAGGGGAGGGAGCGAGGGAAGCGCTCAACCCCTGCCGTGGCGCGCAAACGGGTCGGCGGGCGCGGTCCCTTCGTCGAAGCCGAAGCGGGCGAAGCCGGCGGTCATTTCGGCGCTGATCGGGGCTTCGATATCGAGCATGCCGCGTCCCGCCGGGTGCGGGATGGCCAGCCGCCGAGCGTGCAGCTGAAGTTTAAGCGCCCCCGAAAACGCCTTCGACGCCGCGGTGTTGTATTTGGGATCGCCGAGGATCGGATGGCCGATGGCCAGAAGGTGGGCCCGCAGCTGGTGGTTGCGCCCCGTCAGCGGCGATAGCGCCAGCCACGCGGCGCCCTGGGTCGACCCCGTGATGGTGAAGAATTCACTGGTCGCGGCGGCGCCCCTGGCATCGCCGCTCCCGACCGCCGTGACCAGTTCGCGGTCGCCGATGCCGATCTTGGCCAGGGGCAGGTCGATGGTGCCTTCCTCCGGCGACGGGACGCCGTGGACGATGGCCCAGTAGGTCTTGCTGGCCAGCCTCTTCGCGAAGGCGCCGGCCAGGGCCGCCGCCGCGGCGGGCGTCCTGCCGAGCACGATGACCCCCGACGTATCGCGATCGAGGCGGTGGACGAGCCGCGGGCGCGTCATGCCGGCCCCCCATGCGCCCAGCAGGCCGTCGAGGTGACGCGAGGTCTTGGTTCCCCCCTGCACCGCGAGACCGGCAGGCTTGTTGAGGACCAGCACCTGATCGTCCTCGAACAACACCAGGCTCTTGGCGAAGGCGATGTCCCTGGGCGACAGCGCCGCTCCACGCGCCTTTGGCGGTGCGTCGGCCATCGGTGGCACACGGACCTGAGCGCCGCAGGCCAAGCGGGTATCGGCCCGAACGCGGGCCCCGTCGACGCGCAGCTGGCCGCTGCGGGCAAGCTTGTGAATCTGGATCTGCCCCAATTGCGGCCAGCGCCTGCGCAGCCAGCGATCGAGGCGCACGCCGTCATCGTCCGCTTCGACGCTCAGGGTTCTGACCTCCGCCATCAGGCCAGCAGGCGCCGCGCCACGGCCAGGCCGGCGAACAGCGCGCCGATCGAGAAAGCCACCGAGGCCGCGACATAGGCGCCCGCCGTCATCCATTCGCGACGCTGGATCAACAGCGCCGCATCGAGCGAGAACGACGAAAAGGTGGTGAAGCCCCCCAGCACGCCGACGGCCGCGAACAGGCGCCAGCGATCCTGATCGGCGCCGCCGCGAAAGGCGAGCACGCCGACAAGCAGGCCCATCAGCAGGCCGCCGACGATGTTGACGGTGAAGGTCCCAGCCCAGAGCGTCCGCGGTCCGATCAGGCGCATGGCCCCCACGCCGGTCAGGTACCGCGCCATCGACCCGATCGCCCCGCCGAGGGCCACCAGAAGCAGTCTCTCCATACGTCCATATGCCGATAGATCGGCTTCAATTCCACCCACGGACCTCACACACTTCTCCCAGTGGGTGAGGTGATCAATTTACGGGTGGGCGCGGGGCCCGATTTCCTTGATCACCGCGCGCGCGTCGTAGGCGTCCACGCCAGGAGGCGTCGGTCCCTTGCCGAGCAGGATCTCGATGGATCGCGTGATCGCCGGGCCGCCGCCGAGGGGGAAGCTGGCGCCAAAGCCCAGGCCAACGCCGCCGCCCCGACCAAAGCTGCCCCCGCCCGCGCCGACCGACAGTCCGGAACCGTAGCCGGACGGTCCACGCTCGCCCATCCGGTCGGTGATCCGGAACCAGTCGTAGCCGTCCCGCAGCGCGATCTGAGCGGCTCGGAACAGCACGTAATCGGCAACCTGGGCTGCCGGCGCGCCGCCGCCGCCGTGAAAGGTCACCCGATAGCGGTCCGGCTCGATACGCACCTCGGAGTAGCCGACGGCGGCCGGTCCCTGGGCGGCTTGATAGACCGTGGGCGTGGCGCAACTGGCGAGCAGAAGCGCAATACTGATAGCCGGAGTGACGGTCTTCATGGCTTTCGTCTCCCAAACGCGCCTCGCCGGCAGCCTTGGTACAACGGCGACGCTTAGACCGTGTTCCGCGCGGGAGGCGCTGCCAGCCCGAGGCGCGACAGCAGAGCGGCCATGTCGGCCGGCATGGGCGCGGCCAGGGACTTGGGGCCGCCCGCGGGATGGGTGAAAGCCAGGCCCGCGGCGTGGAGCATCAGCCGCGGGACGGCGGCGCCCGCCAGGCTGAGCGCCCCGCCGTATCGCGCGTCCCCGGCGATCGGGCGGCCGATGGAGGCCAGGTGAACGCGGAGCTGGTGCATGCGCCCCGTGCGCGGCGACAGTTCGACCAGCGCGGCGACGTCGTTCGCGCTCAAGGTGCGGTAGCGGGTGATGGCGGAAACGGCGTCGGGGTGGGCCGGATCGCAGGTGCGCATATAGGCTTCGCGCCCGACGCTCTCACGGCGCAGGGGGGTGTCGATCAGACTCTCTCGCAAAGCGGGGCCGCCCGGCGCGACGATGGCCAGATAGGTCTTCTTCACCCGCCTGGCCATCATCGCCTTGCCGAGAAACGCGGCGGCCGCCTTGGTCCTGGCGGTGAGAATGAGCCCGGAGGTGTCGCGGTCGAGGCGGTGGATCAGGCGAGGCTTGACCCCTGCGGCGCTGGCGAAGGCGACGAGCAGGTCGTCGAGGGTGCGGGCGGCGATGCGGCCGCCCTGGCTGGAAAGCCCAGCCGGCTTGTTGAAGGCGATGAGCTGCGCGTCCTCGTAGATCACCAGGGCCCGCGCGAATCTGATCTCTTCAGGCGTGAGAGCTTCAGCCACCCTTGCCGGTCCGCAGGGCGGCCCAGCGGGCGAGGCGTTCCTTTACCCGGGCCTCGGCGCCCTCACCTTTTGGCGCGTAGAACACCTGGCGCTCGACGCCGTCCGGAAAATAGTTCTGGCCCGAAAAGCCCTCGGGAATATTGGGATCGTACTGATAGCCGGCCCCGTAGCCGAGGTCCTTCATCAGCCGGGTCGGGGCGTTGCGGATATGGGCCGGCGGGATCAGCGAACCGGTGTCCTTGGCCAGCTTGCCGGCGGCCCCGAAGGCCGTGGTCACGGCGTTGGACTTGGGGGCCGCGGCCATGTGTACACAGGCCTGAGCCAGCGCCAGCTCGCCTTCGGGACTGCCGAGGAAGTCGTAGGCGTCCTTGGCGGCGATGGTTACCAGCAGCGACAGGGGATCGGCCTCGCCGATGTCCTCGACCGCCATCCGCACCAGCCGGCGGGCGATGAATAGCGGATCTTCGCCTCCGGCCAGCATGCGCGCCAGCCAGTAGAGCGCCGCGTCGGGGTCCGAGCCGCGCACCGACTTGTGCAGCGCCGAAATCAGATTGTAGTGCTCCTCGCGATCCTTGTCGTAGGCCGGGCTGCGCCGCTGCAGGACTTCGCCCATTGCGCGGGTGTCCAGGGGCGTATCCGAGGCTATGTTGAACAGGGTCTCGGCCAACGACAGCAGATAGCGGCCATCGCCGTCGGCCATGGCGATCATAGCCTCGCGCGCCGCGTCTTCGAGCGGCAGGGGCCGTTGCTCATAGGCCTCGGCCTTGGCCAGCAGGCTGGACAGGGCGACCTCGTCCAGGCGGCGCAGGACATACACTTGGCAGCGTGAGAGCAGCGCGCCATTAAGCTCGAAGGACGGGTTTTCGGTCGTCGCGCCGACCAGGGTGACGACGCCCCGCTCGACAAACGGCAGGAAGCCATCCTGCTGGGCGCGATTGAACCGGTGGATCTCGTCAACGAACAACAGGGTCGACCGGCCGTTGGCGCGGCGCAGGCGCGCGGCTTCGAAGGCCTTTTTCAGATCGGCGACCCCCGAGAACACCGCGGACAGCTGGTGAAACTCGTAGCCGGCTGCGTCAGCCAGCAGGCGCGCGATGGTGGTCTTGCCCGTGCCGGGCGGTCCCCAGAGGATCATCGACGACAGCCGGTGGGCGTCCGCCATTCGCCCGATCGGGCCGTTTTCGCCCAGCAGATGATCCTGGCCGACGACCTCTTCGAGGCTCTTCGGCCGCAGCCGGTCGGCCAGGGGCCCGGGCGTCTGCGGCGAGACGCCCACCGTTTCAAACAGGTCGCTCATCCGCGCAAGTTATCCCAGAAGCGGCCGCTTTGCGCCCCCTCCACCGCCAGCTGCGCCGG
>DATCCB010000080.1:0-9813 GCA_036511515.1 Caulobacteraceae bacterium
GCCGTCGCGGCCAATCTTCGAAGCGGTCGGATCATCACCTAGCCCATCAGCTGTTCGAGGAGGCCCGCGTGCTGCGCCTGCACCGCGGGGTTGTCTATGTTGAAACGCCACAGGGTTTCCAGCACCGCCGGGCGGCGCTGCATCCATTCGCGTTCGTGGGAGATCAACGCCTCGCGCAGCACCGCGCCCCCGGCGACCGGATCGAAGGCCGGATAGTAGTAGCCGACGTCGGCGAAGGCCGGCGAATTGTGGATCAGCGGCCAGCCCAGATAGAGCACGTCCCAGTAGAGGTAATTGAGCGCATTCTCCCATTGATGGGTGACCACGGCGTCGATGTGGGAACCGAGCATCTGGGCGACCAGGAATCGCTCTTCGGCGAAGACCTTGTTGGCACGCCCCAGATCGGTGGCTGCGCAGAATTGTTCGAAGTGAACGTTGCCCATCAGGTGGTTGGCGCTGAACATCAGCACACGGTCGATCAAGGCGGGCTGGGCGCGATAGGCGTTCTCGCAGACCAGCAGCGGGAAGTGGAAGGTCTTCAGGGCATTGACGTTGGGATCGAAGATGCCGATCCGCCAGGCGGGCGATGGTGGCGGCCGCCAGAACGGATTGACCTTGAGACGGGCGGCCGACGCGGTCAGGCACATCGGGTGCCAGATGTGGGGCGCCATAACCACGTTCTGGGTCCGGGTAACGGCACAATAGGCGTGGTTCATCTTCCAGTGCTGGGGGGTGATCCACACCGCGTCGAAGCCGGTTTCGTTGATGTAGTCGCCATAGCCGACGTCGTTGGCCAGGTCCTCGAAGTTCATCGCCATGGCGTTGCCGGCCATATAGCTGACCAGCTTGCCTCCGCGGGCGCGGAACGGCCGCATCCATTCGACCTCTGCGCGTGCGCCGAGCTCAACGATCACGTCGAGGCTCTCGGCCGCGTCGGCAAGCTGCAGGCTCGGCAGCCCATAGAGTTCGGCGAGGGCGTGGGGGCCCTCGGCGGCGCCGGGCGGGCAGACCACCAGGGAGCAGGTCTCGACGCCGGGCAGCCGCTGCATCAGCATAGCCAGGTAGACGATGTTCTGGCTGATGCCGCTGGACCAGAGCGCCGCATGCGCTTCCTGGCCCGCCGCCACGGTGATGCCGACCTTCAGAGGTTTCACGCGCGCCTGGGCTCCGGCCCTTGAGCAAGCCGGCCAAGAGGCGAAGATCGCCTTTCGGGCTCAGCAGTACTCGCGCGCCAAGAGTTCAGACGCTGATTTCGCCGTCAACCATGGCCCACACGGTTTGAAGCGCGCGCGATTTGGCTGGGCGGTGCGCCTGGCCCGCCGAACAAGGTGCGTTGCGCAGGGGCGCGTCGCACTGTTAGGACCGGGCGCTTCCAGCCATGCGCGGGAGAAAAGTCCAACGATGACCCTGGAGGTTTCACTGATCCTGCTCGCGCCCAGCCTGGTGCTGGCGGGGCTGTTCGGATGGCTGGGCACACGGCCACACGATCATCTCAAAGGTCCGCGGCTGATCAACTGGCAGGTGATGATGATGATCGCGGCCGGCATCTGCCTGGCGCTCGGTGTTCACATCGTCGCCCTGTTGCGGGACGGCGCGAAGTGAACGGGCTCTCCTATCGTCGCATTGACCACGTTTTGGGTTCCGGCCGAGGTCACGCACTCACGGTCGCGGTCAAGGTTTCGACGGAATCGGCGCGCCCCTGCGTTCAGACGCGGGGGCGCCGCGGCGCCACGAGGTCGTTTGCCGACTTGCGTGGGGTCGCGGGCCTACGCCAAGCTAGGCGTGGATTTTTCCAGGAGAGGTAATGAGCGAGCCGGTTTTCGTCCCGCGCGCGGCCGCGCCGGCGTCTCGACCTCGGCCTTCCGCGCGAAGGACGATCGTCGGCATCGCCGTGGTCATCGCCATCGCCATCGTGCTGGCCCTGATCCTCTCGCACTGCGCAAAGAGCGGGGCGAAGCCGGGACCCGGAGGCCGTGGCGGCGCGGGCGCGAGCGGTCCGGGGGGTCGGCCGGCGATCACCGTCGCGGTGGCCAAGGCGGCGCTTGGCGACATTCCCATCCAGCTGAGCGCGCTTGGCGCCGTGACGCCGGTGGCGACGGTCGACGTCAATGCGCGTGTCGCCGGCATGCTGGTCAAGGTCGATTTCCAGGAGGGCCAACTGGTCCGCAAGGGTCAGCTCTTGGCCCAGATCGATCCGAGACCCTTCCAAGTGGCGGTCGACCAGGCCCAGGGCCAGCTGATGCGCGACCTGGCGCTGCTGTCCGACGCCAGGGTCTCGCTGGCGCGCTATCGCACGCTGGTGACGCAGGACTCCATCGCCACCCAGACCGCCGACACCCAGGCGTCCCTGGTCAAGCAGGACGAGGGCACGGTGGTCTCCGACCGGGCGAACCTGGCCAACGCCAAGCTGAACCTGTCCTTCACCCGCATTCCCGCGCCGGTCAGCGGCAGGGTCGGCCTGCGCCAGGTCGATCCTGGCAACCAGATCACCGCCAATTCAGCCACCCCGATCGTCGTCGTCACCCAGATCGCGCCGATCGACGTGGTCTTTTCGCTGCCCGAGGACGCCATCCCCGGCGTCACCGGCGATCACGGGCGCGGAAGCGGCCTGCCGGTCACCGCGCTTGACCGCGCCGGAGGGACGGCGCTGGCCCAGGGCGTCCTTTCGACCCTCGACAACGTCATCGACACCACCACCGGCACGGTGAAAGCCAAGGCGCGATTCAGCAACCCCAACGGCGCGCTGTTTCCCAGTCAGTTCGTCAACGTAGTCATGCTGGTCAACACCCTGACCAACCAGGTGATTGTGCCGACCACCGCGACGCGGCACGGCCCGCAAGGCGATTTCGTCTGGGTGTTGCAACCCAATCAGACGGTCAACGCCCGCACCGTGGTCGTGGGTCCGGGCACCGCCGAGACGGTATCCATCACCTCTGGCCTGAAGGTCGGCGAGACCGTGATCACCGAAGGTGGCGACCGCCTGCGCGAAGGCGGCAAGGTCGTCCTGCCCGGCCAACGGCCAAGCTATGGGGGCCGCGGCGGTCACGGCGGCCATCACCGGCACGGCGGAGGGGGCGGCGGCGGCGCGCCCAGCGGGGGATGAATCCCAGGGTCCTTCGAGGAGGCAAGGCAGCGGCCGTGCGCCCCCTCCACCGCGCTGGCTGCGCCGTCGCGGTCCCCCTCCCCCGCTGCGCGGGTGAGGAACTTGGTAAACTCCTGCCCCGCGAAGCGGGGAAGGTGGCGCGGCGCGCTTTCTTGCGCCGTGACGGAAGGGGCGCTCAGCAAATCGCCCGATGAGTCCGTCCCGCCCGTTCATCATGCGGCCGGTCGCCACGTCGCTGTTGATGGCGGCGATCCTGCTGGCGGGCATGGTGGCGTTCCACTTCCTGTCGCTGTCGGCCCTGCCGGAAGTCGATTACCCGACCATCCAGGTGCAGACCGGCTACCCCGGGGCGAGCCCCGAGGTCATGGCGACCACCGTCACCGCGCCGCTGGAAGTGCAGTTCGGCCAGATGTCCGATCTCAACCGGATGAGTTCGATCAGCTCGGGCGGCTCTTCGGTGATCACCCTGCAGTTCAACCTCGATCTTGGCCTCGATGTCGCCGAGCAGGAGGTCCAGGCGGCGATCAATGCGGCGGGCAGCTTGTTGCCGACCGCCCTGCCCGCTCCGCCGATCTACGCCAAGGTCAACCCGGCCGACGCGCCGGTGCTGACCCTTGCGCTGACCTCCAAGACCATGCCGCTCACCGACGTCGAGAATCTCGCCAACCAGCAACTGGCGCAGAAGATCTCGCAGCTCGCCGGGGTCGGCCTGGTCTCGATCAGCGGCGGCGAGCGTCCGGCGGTGCGGATCGAAGCCAATACCCGCCAGCTGGCGTCCTACGGCATCAGCCTGGCCCAGCTGACCACCGCGATCGGTTCGGCCAACTCCAACGGCGCCAAAGGCACCTTCGACGGCCCCACCCGCGCCTATTCCATCGACGCCAACGATCAGCTGCTGACGGCCGGCGACTACGCCAACCAGATCATCGCCTACAAGAACGGCGCGCCGGTCCGCCTCAGGGATGTCGCCACCATCGTCCCGGGGGCGGAAAACACCCAGCTTGGCGCCTGGTACGACAACACGCCGGCCATCCTGCTCAATGTTCAGCGCCAGCCCGGCGCCAATGTGATCAGCACCGTCGACCAGATCAAGAAGGCGTTGCCCAGCCTGACCGCGGGCCTGCCCCCCGCGATCAACGTCAAGGTGGTCACCGACCGTACCACCGGCATTCGCGCCTCGGTCAGGGACGTCGAGTTCGAGCTGTTGCTCAGCGTCGCCCTGGTGATCGCGGTGATCTTTCTTTTCCTGCGCAGCGTGCCGGCGACATTCATCGCCTCGGTGGCCGTGCCCCTTTCCCTGGTCGGCACCTTCGCGGCCATGTACCTGCTCAATTTCTCGCTCAACAACCTGACCCTGATGGCCCTGACCATCGCCACCGGTTTCGTGGTCGATGACGCCATCGTCATGATCGAGAACATCTCGCGCTACATCGAGGCGGGAGAGGCGCCGATGGCCGCGGCGCTGAAGGGTGCCGAGCAGATCGGCTTCACGATCATTTCGCTGACCGTTTCGCTGCTCGCCGTGCTGATCCCGCTCCTGTTCATGGGCGATGTCGTCGGGCGGCTGTTTCGCCAATTCGCCATCACGCTGGCGGTGACCATCGTCATTTCCGCGGTGGTTTCCCTGACCCTGGTGCCGACGCTCTCGGCGCGCTGGCTGCGCACCCACGACAAGGTCGAGGACACCACGCTCGGCCGTCGCTCCAAGGCGATCCTCGACAGGGTGATCGACCGCTATGATCAGAGCCTGACCTGGGTGCTCGATCGGCAGATGGCGACGATGATCGTCGCCGCGGTCACCCTGGCGGTCACCGTGGTCCTCTACATCATCATCCCCAAGGGCCTGTTTCCGACCCAGGACACCGGTCTGGTCCAGGGGGTGAGCGTCGCCGGCCAGTCGGTCTCCTATGGCGGCATGGCCGGCACCCAGCAGCGCCTGGCGGCCGCGCTGCTCAAGGACCACGACGTCGACAGCCTGACCAGCTTCATCGGCGTCGACGGAACCAACACCACCCTCAACAGCGGCCGGATGCTGATCAATCTAAAGGCGCTCGGCCAGCGGCACGATTCACAGGCCAATACCCTGACGCGTTTGCGCCAGGAGGCCGACAGGGTCGCGGGGGTGACGCTCTATCTGCAGCCCGTGCAGGACCTGACCATCGATGCGGCCTCTGGGCGGACCCAGTACCAGTTCGCCATGCAGGGATCCGATACCGCGACCGTCGCCTACTGGTCGAGCCGGCTGGTCAGGCAGCTGTCCAACCAGCCGAAGGTGCTCAATGTCGCCTCGGACCTGCAGGAACAAGGCCTCTCGGCTTACGTGAACATCAACCGCGACACCGCCGCGCGCCTCGGCATCACGCCGGCGACTGTCGATGACACGCTCTATTCGGCTTTCGGCCAGCGGATCATCTCGACCATCTTCACCCAGTCCAGCCAGGAGCGGGTGATCATCCAGGCCGACCCCAGCCTTACCCAGACGCCCGCCGCCCTCAACAACCTCTACTTCGCCACGGTCACCGGCACGGCGACGCCGCTGTCGGCGTTCGCCACCGTCGAACAACGGACTTCACCGCTGCAGATCAACCATGTCGGCCAGTTTCCGGCCGCCAACGTCTCCTTCGACACCGCCCCCGGCGTGTCGCTGGGCGCGGCGGTTTCGGCGATCACCAAGGCCGAGAAGGCCATCGGCGTGCCGACCAGCATCACCACGGTGTTCCTGGGCGCGGCCGACGCCTTTCAGGCCTCGATCGGCAACGAGTTGTGGCTGATCCTGGCGGCGATCGTCACCGTCTACATCGTGCTTGGGGTGCTCTACGAAAGCTACATCCACCCGCTGACCATTCTGTCGACCCTGCCGTCGGCCGGCGCCGGGGCGCTGTTCGCCCTGCTGATCGCCGGCCAGGACCTTGGCGTGATCGGCATCATCGGCATCGTTCTGTTGATCGGCATCGTCAAGAAGAACGCGATCATGATGATCGACTTCGCGCTCGACGCCGAGCGGGTCGAAGGCAAGAGCCCGCGCGAAGCCATCCATCAGGCGGCGCTGCTGCGTTTTCGGCCGATCATCATGACCACCCTGGCGGCGCTGTTCGCAGCCCTGCCGCTGATGCTCGGCTGGGGGGTGGGCTCTGAGCTTCGCCATCCCCTCGGCATCAGTATCGTCGGCGGCCTGATCGTCAGCCAGGCGCTGACCCTGTTCACCACCCCGGTGATCTATCTTCAGTTCGACAGCCTGGCGCGGCGCTTTGGCAGGGGCCGCGGCGAGCGGAAGGGCGAGTCCGACCCGCGCCTCGACGAAGCCGCGCCCGATTCCGGACCCGCGCGCACGTGAGTTTCGCCAGCCACTTCATCCGCCGGCCCATCGCCACGGTGCTGCTGACCGTGGGCATCGCCCTTGCCGGCGGCGCGGCGTTTTTCCTGTTGCCGGTTTCGCCGCTGCCGCAGGTGGATTTTCCAACCATTTCGGTGTCGGCCTCGCTTCCGGGGGCCAGTCCAGAGACCATGGCCACCAGCGTCGCCACCCCGCTGGAAAAGCACCTGGGCATCATCGCCGATGTCAGCCAGATGACCTCGTCCAGCCGCGTCGGTCAGTCCAACATCACCCTGCAGTTCGGCCTCAACCGCAAGATCGACGGCGCGGCCCGCGACGTCCAGGCGGCAATCAACGCCTCGCGAGTCGACCTGCCGGTGACCCTGCGCACCAATCCGACCTACCGCAAACGAAATCCCGCCGACGCGCCAATCCTCATCCTGGCTTTGACCTCGAAGACCCGGACGCCTGGCCAGATCTACGATGTCGCGGCCACCGTCATCCAGCAGCAGCTGAGCCAGGTGAAGGGCGTTGGCGACGTCACTATCGGCGGCGGCTCCCTGCCGGCGGTGCGTGTCGAACTCAATCCCCTGGCCCTTTCGGCCTATGGAATAGGCCTTGAGGACGTGCGTGCGGCGCTCTCATCAGCCAACGCCAACCAGCCCAAGGGCGTGGTCCAGGACGGGGAACAGCGCTTCCAAATCTACACCAATGATACAGGCCTGACCGCGTCGGCCTATGCGCCGCTGCTGATCGCCTATCGCAAGGGCCGGGCGGTGCGCCTTTCCGATATCGCCCAGGTCGTCGATGGCGTCGAAGACGTACACAACCTCGGCCTGGTCAACGCCAAGCCGGCAATCGTCGTGGTCATCAGCCGCCAGCCCGGCGCCAACATCATCAACACCGTCGACCGCGTGAAGGCGGTGATCCCCTCGCTGCAGCACGTGCTGCCGGCCGATATCGACATGCAGGTGGCCATCGACCGCACGATCACCATTCGCGCCTCCCTGACGGAGGTCGAGCGGACGGTCCTGCTGGCGGTGGTCCTGGTCATCGGGGTGGTGGCCTTCTTCCTTCACAACGGCCGGGCCGTTCTGATCCCCAGCGTCGCCGTCGCCGTCTCGCTGCTGGGCGCCCTGGCGGTGATGTTTCTGCTCAAATTTTCGCTCGACAACCTGTCGTTGATGGCCCTGACCGTGGCCACGGGCTTCGTGGTCGATGACGCCATCGTCGTGCTCGAGAACGTCACCCGGCACGTCGAGGCCGGCATGGGCCGCTTCGAGGCCGCCCTGCTCGGAGCGCGCGAGGTCAGCTTCACGGTCTTTTCGATCAGCGTCTCCCTGGTCGCGGTGTTCATTCCGATCCTGCTGATGGGCGGCATCGTCGGGCGGCTGTTTCGCGAGTTCGCCATCACCCTGTCGGCGGCGATCCTGGTTTCCCTGCTGGTCTCCCTGACCACGACGCCGATGATGTGCGCCTATCTGATCGATCCGCCCAAGGCCGGTCGCAAGCCCGGCCGGCTGGCGCGGTTTTCGGAAGGCGCCTTCGACCGCATGCATCGCCTCTACGAAAAGGCGCTCGACTGGGCCCTGGACAGCGGGCCGCTGATGCTGGTGGTTCTGGCCGTCACCGTCGCGCTCAGCATCTTTCTGGTTGGCGTCGTCCCCAAAGGCTTCTTCCCGCAGCAGGACACCGGCCTGATGGTCGGGGGCCTGCAGGCCGACCAGTCCAGCTCGTTCAAGATCAGCGGCCAGCGCCTGCAGCGGTTCGTGGGCATCATTCGCCACGATCCTTCGGTGCAGACTGTCGTCGCCTTCGCCGGGCGAAACGCCGCCGGGGGTTTCTTGATCACTTCGCTCAAGCCGAGAAACCAGCGAAAGGGGGGCGCGGCGGCCGTGATCGGACGGCTACGGCCGAAGCTGGCCCAGGTCAGCGGCGCGAGCCTGTTCCTCAATCCGGTGCAGGATGTGCAGGTTGGCGGGCGCCAAAGCAACGCCACCTATCAATACACGCTCAAAGCCGACAACCTCGCCGACCTGCGCAGCTGGGCGACGAAACTCTCGGAGGCCATGAAACTTCAACCGGCCCTGACGGACGTCAACACCGACCAGGAGGACCATGGCCTCGAATCGTTCATCACCGTCGATCGTGACAAGGCCGCGCGCCTGGGCGTCACCGACAACGCCCTCGACAACACCCTCTACGACGCATTCGGGCAGCGGCAGGTCTCGACCATCTACCGGGAGACCAACCAGTACCATGTGATCATGGAGGCGGCGCCGGACCTGACGCTGGATCCCACCGCGCTAAAAGACGTCTACGTCAGCACCGGGTCGCCTGCGACGGCTGCAGGCGGCGCGGCGACGCCCGCCGCGCCCACCGGATCGGTCGCCTCGACGACCACCGCCCTGACCACGGCGGGGGCCAGCACCTCGACGGTCGGAGCGATAAACCTCGGCGCCGCGCCGGTGGTCGCCGGGGTGCCGGGTGCGACCAATGCCGCCAGCGCCCTGGCCGTCGGCGCGACCGCCGTGGCCGGCCCGGCCGCCCCGCCGTCGCGCGGCCAGTCGCAAGGGGTCGCGGTCAGCGGCACCGCCGAGCGCATCGTGCCACTTTCGGCCTTCGCCAGCTGGGCTGATAACTCAACGCCCACGGCGGTGAACCATCAGGACGGGCAGCCGGCGACGACGATTTCGTTCAATCTCGCGGCGGGCAAGTCGCTCAGCGACGCCACGACGGCCATCGCCCAGGCGCAGGCGGACATCGGCATGCCGGCCAGCATCCATGGCGGCTTTCAGGGGACCGCGCTGGCCTACAAGCAATCACTGGCCAATGAGCCGGTGCTGATCGGCGCGGCGCTGCTGGCCATCTATATCGTCCTTGGCGTGCTTTATGAGAGCTACATCCATCCCCTGACGGTGCTTTCGACGCTGCCTTCGGCGGGGATCGGCGCCTTGATCGCCCTGATCATCTTTCACACCGAGTTCACCATCATCGCGCTGATCGGCGTCATCCTCTTGATCGGCATCGTCAAGAAGAACGCCATTCTGATGATCGATTTCGCACTGGCCGCCGAGCGGGAGCGCGGCCTTTCCTCCCACGACGCCATTCGCCAGGCGGCCCTGACCCGGTTTCGCCCGATCATGATGACCACCTTCGCCGCCATGCTGGGAGCGCTGCCGCTCGCCATTGGCTGGGGCGAAGGCTCGGAACTTCGCCGTCCACTCGGAATCACCATTATCGGCGGGCTGATGGTCAGCCAGGTGATCACACTTTTGACCACCCCGGTCGTCTATCTGTATCTCGACCGTTTTCGCCGCCGCGCGCCGGAGGAACCCTCCCCGATACCGGCCATGGCGGGGTAAGGAATAGCTATGCGTTTCACCATCCGCTCTCG
>DATCCB010000081.1:0-23436 GCA_036511515.1 Caulobacteraceae bacterium
TTCGCGGGCGGTCCCCCTCCCCCGCGAGCGGGCGGGGGAGGAATTTCCTTTCTTGAATTCCTGCCCCGCGAAGCGGGGAAGGTGGCGCGGCGCGATCAGCGCCGTGACGGAAGGGGCGCAACGTAGATCCGCCCCTTTCGCCGGCCTCGCCCTCGCCGCCGGCCTTTGCGGTTGTCTCGTCGGACCCAATTATCATCGGCCGAGCGCGCCGATCTCGGCCACGTTCAAGGAGGCCCAAGGGTGGGTTCCGGCCCAGCCGTCCGACGCCGCCGACCGGACCGACTGGTGGACGGTGTTCGGCGACCCGACGCTGAACGCCCTTGAGGCCAAGGTCGCAATTTCCAATCAGAACCTCGCCGCCGCGGAGGCCGCCTACCGCAGCGCGCGCGCCCTTGTCAGCGAACAGCGCGCCGCGCTGTTTCCGTTGATCTCCCTGACGGGGTCGGCCACCGTCTCGGGCGGAGGGGGAGGCGGAGGAACGACCACTACCGCCGCGGGCGGGACGGTTACGTCCGGGAGGGGGACCCAGACCGACTACCGCCTCGGCCTCGGGGCCACATGGGAGCCCGACCTCTGGGGACGCATCCGCCGCACGATCGAGAACGCCAGAGCCAACGCCCAGGCAAGCAAGGCGGACCTCGCCAACGCCCGCCTGTCGGCCCAGATGGAGCTGGCCGTCGACTACATCCAGATGCGGCAACTCGATGAGGAAAAGCGGCTGCTCGACGAAACCGACACCGGCTACGCCCGCTCCCTGACCATCACCCAGAACCGTTACCGGGTCGGCGTCGCCGCCAAGAGCGATGTGCTGTCAGCCCAAAGCCAGCTTCAGACAACACAGTCCCAGGCCGTCGATCTTATCCAGCAGCGCGCGCGCCTGGAACATGCGATCGCCATACTGGCCGGCGAGGCCCCGGCCGACCTGACTCTCGCCGCCGGGCCCTGGGCGCTCGAGGCCCCCCAGATCCCACCAGGCCTGCCCTCCGAACTTCTCCAGAGGCGCCCGGACGTGGCGTCGGCGGAGCGCAAGGCCGATGCGGCCAACGCGCTCATCGGGGTGCAGAAATCTGCCTATTACCCGGACCTGACCCTGAGTGCGTCGCCAGGTTTCGACGCCTCCAATCTGGCCAATTTGTTCAACGCTTCGAGCTTTTTCTGGTCGCTGGGCGCCTCCGTCACCGAGACCCTGTTCGACGCCGGCGCGCGCCGCGCCAGGGTGGCCGAAGCCCGCGCCACTTACGACGAGGCCGTGGCCACCTATCGCCAGACGGTGCTGACCGCGCTTGGTCAGGTCGAGGACAATCTGGCGGCGCAGCGGATGCTTAGCCAGGAACTGTCGTTGAGCCAGAGCGCCTCGACGGCCGCCGACCAGAACGAGGTCATCGCCCGCAACCAGTATCTCGCCGGACAGAGCGACTACACCGCCGTGGTCGTCGCCCAGGCGACCGCCCTCGCCGCCCGGCGCTCGGCCGTTCAGATCGCCAGCACCCAGCTGACCACGGCCGTCGATCTCATCGCGGCGCTCGGCGGCGGCTGGCGAGCCTGAGCCGTCAAATGGTTACGGCTGCGAGGCCGCTTGCCCCTCGCACCCCCCAGCCACGCTGGCCAGGAGCGCCGCTCGGTTGCTGCGCAGATCGCGCCCGTCGCGGACGGACGGATAGGCCGCATCGGCTCGAAAGCCGCGCCAGAGGGCCAGGTTGAACGCGCCGGTGTCCAGCCTATCCTCGACCGAGAAATCCTGGCCGGTCATGGCCGCCGCCCAATAGGCCGCGGAGTGAGGCGCGGGGCACGAGCTCCGCGCCTGGGTTGTCGCATTTGGTGGCGGCAGCGGCAGGGTGGTCGAGCGCAATACGGCCGGGACCTGGGCCGAAAAGCTCCAATCGACTTGGCTGGTGTCGAAGACCGCGCTCATCGGCGCGGCCAGGGCGTCGTTCAACCCCATGGGCCCAAAGCCCAGAATGTCCTCGATGGTGCGGACCAGATCGACCGTGTCGTACCGGGTCGAGACCACGGCGCCGTGTTTGACGTAGGGGCCGGCGATCAAGGCGATCGAGCGATGGGCGTCGACGTGGTCTGGGCCGTCCTGGGCGTCGTCCTCGATGACGAAGATCAGCGTGTCCCGCGCCAGAGGACTTTGCGCCACCTTCTGGACCAGCAGGCCGACGGCGTAGTCGTTGTCGGCGAGCTCGGTTTCGACGCTGCCGATGCCGTCGATCCCGTCGGCGAAGTCGCCGGTGTGGTCGTGCGGCAGGCGCACCATCATCAGCGCCGGCGCCTTTCCGGCGGCGACGAAGCCGTCGAATTCCCGCTCCCACTCCTTGAACCGCCAATAGTCGGGAAATCCCTGGTCGAAGCCGCGGAAATACGGATCGCTGACCGCCATCAGCGACGCCTTGGCGGGGACGAAGACCTTGACGCCGCTCTTGAAAGGTTCGCGAATCCTGGGCGTGCGGAGAGAGCCCGCCTGCCGCTCATAGAGCGCCAGATCGCCGTAGAACCCCCAGTTGCGAACGCTGAGACCCGCGCGCATGGCCGCATCCCAGATATAGCCTTGCCCTTCGTCGTCATCGGGGCCGTCGGGCGCGGCGACATCGCGCGCGCCGGGCAGAATGTTCGGATCGGTCGGTCCAAGCGGATCTTGCACCACCCGTTCGGCCGACGAGGCCAGGCCCATGTTGAGGTTGCGGTTGTCTCCCTCCTGATCGTACTGCAGGCCGCGCCCCGCGTAATTGACCGGCGCCTCGCGCTCGGTGAAATCGTTGGTTCGCGCCGCGGTGGTCCAGTTCCAGCCGGTGTTGCTGCTCTCCCCGCTATCGAAGAACGCGTCGAGGTCGACAAAATCCCGGGCCAGGGCATGCTGGTTCGGCGTCATCGCGCGCGGAAAGATCGCCAGGGCGGGATCGCCGTTTCCTACCTCCAGGTCGCCCAGAATCTGATCGTAGGTGCGGTTTTCTTTGACGATATAGATCACATGATGGATGTGGCCGCGCAGGAAGGCCATCGTCGCCGCGCTCCCGTCCGCCGCCACCGCATTGGGAAAGCGGTCGTTCAGCGCCACCTGCAGCGTCATCGCGCCAAGCCCGGCCCCTGAGGGAGTCGGGATGGTGAGAAATCCGGCCTTTTCGCGCTGCCAGACATACTGGTTCGCCGCCTGGCAGGTAGCCTCGGCCCCCGCGCCGACCTTAAGATTGTGGCGGCAACCACGGGGGTTTGGGCCGGCATTGCTCTTGCCGTTGACGGCATAGATCTGCCCGCCGTCCGGCCGCATGGCGACGCCCGTCGGGTACCAGCCGGTGGGGATCAGGCCGACGACCCGCGACTGGCCGGGCGCACCCAGCGCAACCACGGCGATGGCGTTTTCTCCGCCGTTGCTGACCAGAAGACTGCGGCCGTCGGGGGCCAGCGCCAGGGCGTTCGATCCGGCGCCGCCCAGCCGCCGGTCGAGCATGCCGGCGGGCGCGCTGGTCGGGATGGTTTCGACCAGGCGATCGGAGCCGGTATCGATGACGGCCACGCCATCGCTGTTGTCGATGGCCGCATAGAGCCGGCCCTTGCCGCCGGCCAGCAGGAACACCGGTTGGCCCCGGGTTTCAATCCGCGCGCCGACGCGCATCCCGTCCGCGCCGACATCCAGGGCGATGATCTCGCGGTCGCGTTCACTGGCCACATAGGCCTTGGCGTCGCCGGCCCAGGCGACGGCCCTGGGGAAACTTCCCCCCGGCAGACCAACGCGTCGAGGATCGATGACCCCGGGCCGAAGGTCCTGCTCAGTGACCCGGCCGCCGCCCAGATCGACGAGGCTGACCGAATCGTTCTGAAGATTGGCCACCAGCAGCCGGCGGCCATCGGGGCTGACCGCCAGGCCGGCGGCCTCCGGCTTCACCGCCAGGCCCAGGCCCGCCTTGTGTCCCAAGGCAAAGGTGCGCCCCGCCTGGAAACCGGCTGAGCCGGAGACGAATTCCAGCACGTCGTCGTTGACCCCGCCGGAGACATAGAAGCGCCGGCCGTCCGGCGCGAAGGCTATGCCCAGGAAGGTGTTCGGTATCGCCAGGACCTCGCGCCTTACCGGAGCCCGGCCGGCGATGTCGTAGACGAAGACATATTCCATCGATCTCTCGACGATGAGCTTGCCGCTCGCCCCGAAGGTCAGATTGAACCCGCTGGTCAGGATCAGAAGCGTCTTGCCGTCCGGGGCCATGGCGATGGCGGAAGCCTGCCCGGCGGTGAAGGCGGGGTCATCGGCGAAGCCGGGATTGAGCGGCTGGAAGATCGACCCAGGCGCCGCGGCCGGCGTGATCGCATCCCCGGTGGGGGTCATCTCCCCTTGCATGGGCCGGCCGATCGCGCCGCCCGCCGCCAGGGCCAGGGCCATGACGATCGTCGCCACGCGTGTCGCATCTCTTCCCACGGTAACGCTCCCCTGCCTGACGCGCGCCAGTGTGCTTGCAATTGGCGACAATATCGCGATAGCCCGCAACCCCCCAGCGGATGCTTGGCGCGGAGCCGAAATTTGATGGACAAGGGCGACCGGGTTCTGGTCACCGGCGGGTCCGGCTTTGTCGGCGCCGCTGTGCTGCGGGCCCTGGGCGGCCGGGGCCTGGACCTGCGCGCACTGGCGCGTTCGCCAGCTCGCCTGGGCAACCTCGCCGGCGCCGATTGCCAGCTGGTGTTCGGCGACATTACCGACGCCGCGTCGCTGGACCAGGCGATGGCCGGCGTCCGCTACGTCTTTCACGTCGCCGCCGACTACCGCCTGTGGGCGCGCGATCCGGCGAGAATCTTCCAGGTCAACGTCCAGGGCGCGCGCGTGGTCATGGAAGCCGCGCTCGCCGCCGGCGTCCAGCGGGTCGTCCATACCAGCAGCGTCGCCACCTTGCGCGCGGCCGACGGCGCCAAGGCCACCGACGAAACCTCGCCGATCGAAGAAAACGAGGCCATCGGCGCCTACAAGCGCAGCAAGGTCGCAGCCGAGCGGCTGGTCGAAGCCATGGTCGCGGACCGCAGCCTCGACGCGGTGATCGTCAACCCATCGACCCCCATCGGCCCAGGCGACATCCGGCCAACGCCGACCGGCCGGATCGTCATCGAGGCGGCAAGCGGACGCATTCCGGCCTTCGTCGACACCGGCCTCAACCTGGTTCACGTCGACGATGTCGCGCAGGGCCATATCCTGGCCCTCGAAAAGGGCCGCGCGGGCGAGCGCTATATCCTGGGCGGCCAGGACGCGACCTTGCGTGAACTGCTGTCCGTCATCGCCGAGCTGACCGGCCGCCGCGCGCCGACAATCAGCCTGCCGCGCGGGCCGCTCTATCCGCTGGCCTGGGGCGCCGAAGCGTTCGCGCGCGTGACGGGCAAGGAGCCGTTTGTGACCAGGGACGCGTTGGCCATGGCCGCCCATCATATGTTCTTCACCTCGGCGAAGGCGCGCAAGGATCTCGGTTATGTCGCCCGCCCCTATCGGCAAGCTCTGGTCGACGCCCTGGCCTGGTTCCGCGCGGCGGGGACCTTGAAATGATCGTCGCCGAAATCATCGGTCTCGCCGCCTGCTGCGCCTGGGCCTACCTGCTGCTTGGACGGGGCTTCTTCTGGCTGGCCCGCGAGCGCGATGCCGGGGCCAATGTCGTTCAGTCGCCCACCCGCTGGCCGTCGGTCGTCGCGATCGTACCGGCGCGGAACGAAGCCGACGTGGTCGTGCGCGCGTTGTCGAGCCTGCTGGCGCAGGACTATGCGGGCCGGTTTCGCGTAATCCTCGTCGACGACGCCAGCACCGATGGCACCGCGGCGCTGGCGCGCGCGCTGCCGACTCACGCCTCGGCGGCGCTGGAGATTCTCACCGGTGCGCCGCTGCCGCATGGATGGACCGGCAAGCTGTGGGCGCTCGCGCAGGGGATAGAGCGCGCCCACGAAGGCGGCCAGCCGCCGGAATATCTCTGGCTCACCGACGCGGACATCGCCCACGCCCCCGATACCTTGGCGGCGCTGGTTCAGCGCGCCAGCGCGGGGCGGCTGACCCTGGTGTCGCGGATGGCCAAGCTGAGCGTCCAGACCTGGCCCGAACGGCTGCTGATCCCCGCCTTCGTGTTCTTTTTCGCCATGCTCTATCCATTTGCCTGGGTGAACAAGGCTTCGTCGCGCACCGCGGGCGCCGCGGGCGGATGCATGCTGGTCCACCGGGACACCTTGCGGGCGGCTGGGGGACTCCAGGCGATAGCCGCGGACATCATCGACGACTGCGCCCTGGCTGCGCGGATGAAACGCCAGGGCCCGATCTGGCTTGGCCTTACCACCAGCTCGGTCAGTCTGCGACCCTACGGGAGTTTTGGCGACATCGCGCGGATGGTGACGCGCTCGGCCTACGCCCAGCTGAGGTTCTCGCCGCTCCTGCTCGCGGGCGCGGTGGCCGGGATGGCGCTGGTCTATCTCTCGCCGGCGCTGTTGACCGTGTTTGCGCGCGGCCCGGCTCGCCTGGCGGGCGGCGCCGCCTGGCTGGCGATGGCGCTCGCTTTTCAGCCAATGCTGCGCTTTTATCGTCGCTCGCCACTGTGGGGCGCGGCGCTGCCGCTGATCGGCGGTCTCTATGGCCTCATGACGCTCAGTTCCGCCGTTGAGGTGTGGCGAGGCCGTGGCGGCATGTGGAAGGGCCGCGCCCAGGCCGCCGTGCGGCCATGAGCGCAATCACCGACCTGGCTTCGGGCGAGGATCATCGCGGCGAGAACTTTCCCGTCGCCTCGGTCCTGATTGCGCCGCGGCATCGGCCGGTGGTCCTCGCCTTCTACCGCGTCGCGCGGATGGCGGACGACATCGCCGATCATCCACGCGCCGCGCCTCAGGAAAAGCTCGATCGTCTGAACGCCATCGAGGCCGCCCTGCTGGCGCGCGCCAACGCCCCGGCGGCTGCCGTTCAGTTGAGGGACGCGCTTCAGGAACGGGCGCTGACGCCAGCGCACATGCTCGATCTTCTCCACGCCTTCCGTCGCGATGTGATCAAGCCGCGCACCGCGGACTGGGCCGACCTTATGGACTATTGCCGCTATTCGGCCTGCCCGGTCGGACGGTTCATGCTCGACGTCCACGGCGAAAGCCGCGACACGTGGGGCGCTTCGGACGCCCTCTGCACCGCCTTGCAGATCATCAACCACCTGCAGGACTGTGGCCGTGATTATTCCGAGCTGGACCGGGTCTACGTCCCGCAGGATAGTCTCGAGGCGGCGGGCCTCGGCGTGGAGACGCTCGGGGCGCCGCGCGCCAGCGCCGCCCTTCGCAGCGTCCTCTCGGAGCTGGCTGAGCGAAACGGCGGCCTGCTAGCCACTGCCAGGTCACTGGCCGGCGCCGTGCGAAATCTGCGCCTTGGCCTGGAGATCGGCGTCATCCAGGCGCTGGCTCAGAGCCTCAATCATCGGTTGCTGACCCGCGATCCCCTTTCGCAACGGGTCCACCATCGGCCGATCGAGGCCCTTGGCATCGCGGCCTTCGGCTGCGGCGAGGCTCTGCGATCGCGGCTGGGGCTCGGAAAACCTGTCGTCCTGGGCCATAGCTGAGAGCATGACCGCCGAGCCGCCGCCACCAGGGGTCGAAGCCGCCAACGGCGCGTCGCGAAGCTCGTTCTATACCGCCATGCGCCTGATGCCGCCACCCGAGCGCGCCGCCATGTTCGCCATCTACGGCTTCTGTCGCGTTGTCGACGACATCGCGGACGACGAGGGTCCCTCCCCGGCCGAGCGGCGCGCGGCCCTGTCCGCCTGGCGCGGCGAGATCGACGCGCTGTTCGCCGGCGTTCCGGGACTCGCCACAGCCGACCTAGTCGAGCCGGTCAGGCGGTTTTCCCTGGCCAGACAGGATTTCATGGAGATCATCGACGGCATGGAGATGGACGTCGGCGCGCCTATCGTGGCCCCGCCGTTCGAACAGCTCGATCTCTACTGCGACCGCGTGGCCAGCGCCGTCGGCCGCCTTTCCGTGCGCGTGTTTGGCATGGACGAGGGGCCTGGCAGGACGCTGGCTCACCACCTCGGCCGTGCACTGCAGCTGACCAACATCCTGCGCGACCTGGACGAAGATGCGGCGATGGGCAGGCTCTACCTGCCGGCCGAAGCCTTGGCGGCGGCGGGCATCGCCGTCGCCGATCCAAGGGCCGTGCTCGCAGACCCCCGCATAGACAAGGCGTGCCGCTGGGTGGCGCCGATCGCCCTCGGCCACTACCGCGAGGCCGACCGCGTTCTCGCCGCGAAGGCCGCCGGCAAGCTGCGCACGCCCCGGCTGATGGGCGCGGTCTATGGCGATATCCTCCGCCTGATGCAGAAAGCCGGCTGGAGCGCACCGCGCGCCCGCGTCAAGATCGGCAAGGCCAGGCTGGCGTGGATATTGTTGCGCTTCGGTCTTCTGGAATGACCGAGAGGCGAGAGCCTGCTCGCGCATTCGTCATCGGCGCCGGCGTCGCCGGTCTGGCGGCGGCGGTCGACCTGGCGGGGCGCGGCGTGCGGGTCGAACTCATCGAGGCGGCGACGCAGGCCGGCGGCCGCTGCCGATCCTACGTCGATCCGGTCCTCGAGATGATGATCGACAATGGAAATCACCTGATCCTGTCGGGCAACCAGGCCACCTTGCGCTACCTCGCGGCCATCGGCGCACAGGATCGGGTGACCGGGCCGGGCGCGTGCGAGTTCAGCTTTTGCGACGTGCGTGACGATCGCCGCTGGACGATCCGGCCGAACCTGGGGCCTCTGCCGTGGTGGGTGCTGGATGCGGACCGGCGGGTTCCCGGCACGCGAGCGCGGGACTATCTGCGGCTTCTGGCGCTCATGGGACCCCAGAATGACCGGCGTGTCGAAGACGCCATACCGTGCGCCGGTCCGTTCTGGGAGCGGCTGCTGGCCCCGCTGTTGCTGGCCGCGCTCAACACCGATCCCGCGGGCGCCTCGGCGGCGCTGGCCGGAGCGGTGATCGGCGAAACCCTGGCGCGAGGCGGCCGCGCCTACCGGCCGAGGATCGCCCACGCGGGCCTGTCGGCGGCGTTTGTCGACCCGGCGATTTCATACATCGAGGAGCGAGGCGCCGTGGTTCGTCTGGGCCGGCGGCTGCGCAAACTCGAGTTCGAGCAGGGCTGCGTGCGGCGCCTGGGATTTTCGGACGGGGAGACGACCGTGGGAGCCGCCGACGCGGTCATCCTGGCCACGCCGCCTTGGATCAGTCAGGAGCTCGTGCCTGATCTGACGGTCCCTGACCGCTACGGCGCCATCGTCAACGGCCATTTCGCCATGGCGCCGCCGGCTGGCGCGCCGCAGATGGTCGGCGTCATCGGCGGAGCGGCCGAGTGGATCTTCGCCTTCCCGGACCGGCTTTCGGTAACCGTCAGCGGGGCCGAGGCGATCATCGACGACGACCGCGAGGTGCTCGCGCGCCGCCTATGGCGCGATGTGGCCAAGGTTCATGGCCTGCATGGCGACCTTCCCGCCTGCCAGATCGTCAAGGAGCGCCGCGCCACATTCCTCGCGACGCCGGAGCAGAACGCCCGGCGCCCCGCAGCGGAAACCCGATGGCGCAACCTCTTCCTGGCCGGCGACTGGACAGCGACCGGATTGCCCGCGACCATCGAGGGGGCGATACGCTCGGGCCAAAGGGCGGCGGCCTTGGCGCAAGGGAGCCGCCATTGATGCAGAACGCGGCAAGCCTGTCAGACGCTGGCGATCAGGCGCGAGACCACCTCAATGAAGCGGTGTCGCGCGCCACACAGGCGCTGCTTTGCGCCCAGAGGGATGACGGCCATTGGCTGTTCGAACTCGAGGCCGACGCCACTATACCGGCGGAATATATTCTTCTGGTCCATTACTTGGGCGAATTTCCAAATCTTGAACTCGAACGCAAGATCGGTGTCTATCTGCGGCGGGTCCAGGCAGCGCACGGCGGTTGGCCGCTCTATCACGGGGGCGAGCTGGATGTGAGCGCGACGGTGAAGGCCTACTTCGCCCTGAAAATGATCGGCGACGCACCGCAGGCGCCGCATATGCGGGCGGCGCGGCAAGCCCTGCTGGCGAAGGGTGGGGCCGAGGCCTGCAACGTCTTCACCCGTATTCTGCTGGCTCTGTACGGCGTCATTTCGTGGGCCGCGGTTCCCAGGATGCCGGTCGAGATCATCCTGCTTCCCCGGTGGTTCCCCATCCATCTGTCGAAGATTTCCTACTGGGCGCGGACGGTGATCGTGCCGCTGTTGGTGTTGCGAGCCCTCCAGCCGCGGGCTCGCAATCCGCGGTCGATCGGCATCGATGAACTCTTTGTCGAGCCGCCCGCCAACGTCAGGCGGCTGGCCAGGGGCGCGCACCAGAAGGAGCCGTGGGCAAGCCTGTTCTTCGCCATCGATGCGGTCCTGCGTCGCGTCGAACCATGGTTTCCCAAGGCGTCGCATTGCCGCGCGATCGACCGGGCGGTGGAGTTCGTCAGCCTGCGACTGAACGGCGACGACGGTTTGGGGGCGATCTTCCCGGCCATGGTCAATGCGGTGATGATGTACGACGCCATCGGCCGCGCCCCGGACGATCCGCAACGGGCCACGGCGCGCGGCGCGGTGGAAAAGCTGTTGGCCGTGGGGGATACGGAGGCCTATTGCCAGCCCTGCCTTTCGCCCGTGTGGGATACGGCCCTGGCGGCTCATGCTTTGCTTGAAGCGGCTGGCCCGCGGGCCGAGGCGGCGGCAGATCGGGCGCTAGCGTGGCTCGCCCCCCTGCAGGTGCTGGAGGTGGCCGGCGACTGGGCCGAGCAGCGCCCAAATGTTCCCCCCGGCGGCTGGGCCTTCCAATACCGCAACGATTACTATCCCGATCTCGACGACACCGCGGTGGTGGCGATGGCCATGGACCGCGCGCGCCGCAGGTCCCGTCCCGCGGCCGTCAGCTTCGAGGGCGCCATCGAACGCGGAGCACAATGGGTGGCGGGATTGCAGAGCCGGGACGGGGGATGGGCGGCCTTCGACGCCGACAATACCCATCACCACCTCAACAACATCCCGTTTTCGGATCATGGCGCGCTCCTCGATCCGCCCACCGTCGATGTGGCCGCGCGCTGCGTCAGCCTCTTTGCCCAGCTGGGCGAGGACAGCGCAAGCCCGCGCATGGCCCGCGCGCTGGCCTACCTCGAGCGCGAGCAGGCGGTCGACGGCAGCTGGTTTGGCCGCTGGGGGGTCAACTACATCTACGGGACCTGGTCGGCCCTCTGCGCCCTCAACGCCGCCGGCGTCCCGCCCGATGCGCCGATGGTCCGGCGGGCGGTAGCTTGGCTCACCGCCATCCAGAACGCCGATGGCGGCTGGGGCGAGAAATGCGACAGCTACAAACTCGACTATCGCGGCCATGAGCCCGCGCCTTCGTGCCCGTCCCAGACCGCCTGGGCCCTGCTTGGCCTGATGGCGGCGGGCGAGGCGCCAAGCGCAGTTGTGGAACGCGGTGTCGCGTGGCTGACCGCCTGCCAGAACGCCGACGGATCATGGTCCGAAGAGGCTTACACCGGCGGTGGTTTTCCCCGGGTGTTCTACCTTCGCTATCACGGCTACCCGCGGATATTCCCGCTATGGGCGCTCGCCCGCTACCGCAATCTCAAGGGGACCAACACCGGCGCGGTTCCTTGGGGCATGTGAACCGGGCAACCGAGCCAGTGCGGATGATCGCCGTGGTTGGCATGGCCACTGAGGCGCGGATCATCGCCGGGCCGGGCCTGCTGGTAATCATCAGCGGCGGCAGGCCCGAAAGCCTCTCCGGCAAGTTCGACCAGGCCCTGGCCGATCGCCGCCCGGCGATCCTGAGCTTCGGACTTTGCGGAGCGCTGGATGGAGCGCTGAAGCCTGGAGACCTCCTCATCGGAACGGGGGCGGTGATCAAGGACCGACGCGTGCAGACAGATGTCGCCTGGACGGATCGCCTGGCCAGGAGCCTTCCCCAGGCGCGGAGGGCTGAGTTCGCCGGGACCGACGCGTTCATTGTCGATGCCTTGGGTAAGGCCGCTCTGCGCGCCACCAGCGGCGCCGCGGCCGTGGATACCGAATCGCACGTCGCGGCGCGATTCGCCGAGCGAACCGGCGCGCCCTTCGCCATCGTCCGTGCGGTTTCGGACCCCGCAAATCGCACGCTGCCAAATGCGGCGCAGGTCGGCCTTCGCGCCGACGGTCGCGCCGATCTGGCGGCGGTGCTCGCCTCTCTCGCGCGCAATCCTGGCCAGTTACCCAGCCTTTTGCGAGTGGCTCTCGAAGCAAGGGCTGGCCTTAGCGCGCTGAGGCGCTGCGCCTACGAGGTGCGGTCCGCAGCCCCGTGAGGCTAAGCTCCCTCCCCTTATCGGAGGGAAGCGGAACCGCGGGCGGTCACGCGCCGCCGAGGAAATCGCGTTTGCCGATGTCGACGCCGTTGTGGCGCAGGATCGCGTAGGCAGTGGCGGCGTGAAAGAAGCAGTTGGCGAACACAAAATTGAACAGGAAGGCTTGGCCGGGCAGCTTCATCTCGTTACCGCCCCCGATGGGCATGGTGATCGTCCGCTCTTCGCTGCCGTCGATCTGGTCGGGCCGGATAGTCTTGAGAAATGTCAGCGTCTTTTCCAGGCGCGCCTTCAGCTCGGGGAAGCTGGTTTCGGTATCCGGCCAGCTCGGAACCTCCAGACCGGCCAACAGACACGCCCCACGCCGGGCGGTATCCGAGACCACCTGGACCTGGCGCGATAGCGGGAACATGTCGGGGGCCAGACGCGCGGCTATGAAAACCGCCGGATCGATCTTTCGCGCTTCGGCCGACGCGGCGGCCTTGTCGAGAATAGCCGAGAGATTGGTCAGGACGCGGCTCAGCACAGGGATGCTGGCGTCGTACATTGAGAGAGCCATGGTGGGTAAAGAGCCTTGCTAGTTGACCGCAACGACCTTGCGTCGCGCGTTGGGCTGGGTGGTCTTGATTTCGGTGAGTTTAGCCTGGACGTGGCCGGAGAAGACGAACTTCGCCGGGCGCTGGTTTTCGATGGAGATGTCCTTGGCCATCGGACCGTCGGTCCGCACCCCCCGAAGGGCGACGATGAGCGCCTTTAGAGGGCGCTTGACCGTGTCGGCGACGGCGCTGGCTTCGAAGCCGCTGTGGACCATGCAATCGGCGCATTTTTCATAGTTGCCGACGCCGTAGGCATCCCAGTCGGTCTCGTCCATCAACTCTTTGAAGGTCTTGGCGTAGCCTTCGCCAAGCAGGTAGCAGGGCCTCTGCCAGCCGAAAACCGTGCGCGTCGGGTTGCCCCATGGCGTGCAGTGATAGGCCTGGTTGCCAGCCAGAAAGTCCAGGAACATGGTCGACTGGGTGAACGACCACGCCTTGCCGCCCCGGCCAAGGGCGAGAATATCGCGGAAGAGCTGCTTGGTCTTGGTGCGGTTGAGGAAGTGATCCTGGTCCGGCGCCCGCTCATAGGCGTAGCCGGGCGATATGGTCACCCCGTCGACCCCGGCCACCTTCATCGAATCGAGGAAAGCCGCCACCCGGTCAGGCTGCGCGCCCTGGAACAGGGTGCAGTTGATGCTGACCTGGAAGCCTTTCGACTTGGCCAGCTTAATCGCGGCGACGGCCGTGTCGTAGACCCCGTCCAGGCACACCGATTTGTCGTGCATCGCCTGGTCGCCGTCGAGATGGACCGACCAGGTGAACATCGGGTTGGGCTTATATTGATCGATTTTCTTGGCCAGCAGCAGGGCGTTGGTGCAGAGGATGACGAACTTGCCGCGATCGAGAAAGCCGCGCGTGATCCTGGCCATGTCGCGGTGCAGCAGAGGCTCCCCCCCGGCGATGGAGACCACCGGAGCGCCGCACTCGTCGATCGCCTGCATGCACTGATCGAAGCTCAGCCGCTGATTGAGGATCTCGTCGGGATAGTCGATCTTGCCGCAGCCGGCGCAGGCAAGGTTGCAACGGAACAGTGGCTCGAGCATCAGCACCAGCGGATAGCGCCGCGCGCCGCTCAAATGCTTCCTGGCGATGTAGGCGCCGATGCGCGCCACCGCGGAAATAGGAAGTCCCACGCCTTTTTTATCCTCTCGCGATTGAATCGGTGAGCGATACACCATCTGCCCTCATAAGGGCCAGAAAACGGCCTCATATCGGGAGGTTTTCTTGCATCCGAAGCTTTTCAGTCCCACATCGCTGCAAGCTAAGCGGCCGACTCAGCAGCCATGAAACTCGATCCGGAGCCTCGCCACCGCCAATGCTGATAGCTGCCTTGGGGTGGGGTGTCGGGCTCCTGGCCGTCTGCGGCGACATCTATATGGCGCTGGCCGCGGTCCTGATCCCGCGCTTCATGGCCCGCCCGGGCCCCGCCTCGCCTCACCTTCCCGCGGTTTCGGTGATCAAGCCGCTGCACCAGAAGCGGCGTGGCCTCGAGGCGTGCCTGGAGAGTTTCTGTCGCCAGGACTATCCGGCCCCGGTGCAGTTCGTTTTCGGAGTCGAGCGCGCCGACGACCCGGCGATCGAAGTGGTCCGACGCCTGCAGTCGCGCCACCCCGCCCTCGACATCACCCTGGTGATCAATCCCCTGCAACACGGCGCCAACCGCAAAGTATCGAATCTGATCAATATCTGCACCAAGGCCCGTCACCCTGTCCTGGTGCTCAGCGACAGCGACATCGAGGTCGGACGCAGCTATCTGCGCGAGGTGGTGGCCCCGCTTGGCCAGCCAGACATAGGCGCGGTCACCTGCCTCTATGTCGGTCAGGGCGGCGGCCTGTGGTCGAACCTTTCGGCCATGGCGATCAACTATCAGTTTCTGCCGAGCGTCATCCTCGGGCGGTTCCTGGGCCTCGCCCAGCCCTGCTTTGGCTCGACCATCGCCATCAATGCCGAGGTCCTCGCGGAAATCGGCGGCTTCGAAGCCTTCGCCGATCATCTGGCCGACGATTACGAAATCGGCAGGGCGACACGGGCCAAGGGCTACAAGATAGCCATTCCGGCCATGGCCGTCTGCCATCACTGTGCGCTGAGCGGTCCTGGCGATCTTATCGGCCATGAACTGCGGTGGGGTCGCGTCGTGCGACTGATCGACCGCGCCGGGTTCGCGGGCAGCCTGGTGACCCATTCTCTGTCCCTGTCGCTGATCGCCGCCGCCCTGCTATCGTTCTCGCCCCTGTCGATCGGTTTGATTTTCGCCACTTTTTGCCTGCGTATAGCCCTCAAGCTGCAGGTTGACGCGGCCACCGGCACGCGAGCCGGGTCATGGTGGCTCCTGCCCTTGCGCGACCTGATATCGTTCGGAGTCTTCCTGGCCAGCTTCGCGGTCAACACCGTGCATTGGCAAGGCAGGCGTTTTCACGTCGGGCACGGCGGCGTGCTTGTCCCTCTCTGAAGGCTTTTAGGATTTTCGTGATGCGAACCTTGTTTCTGCAGGCCCCGTCCTTCGACGGCTTCGACGGGGGCGCCGGCTCGCGATATCAGGCCAAGCGGGAGATCAAGTCGTTCTGGTATCCGACCTGGCTCGCCCAGCCGGCCGCCCTGGTCGAGAACAGCCGTCTGATCGACGCGCCGCCGCACCGGCAGACCCTCGCCGATGTGGCGCCGCTGGCGCGCGACTACGACCTTGCGGTGCTTCACACCTCGGCCCCCTCGTTCGCCTCCGACATCAAGACCGTCGAGGCGCTCAAGGCGGAAAATCCCAGCCTCAAGGCCGGGCTGATCGGGGCCAAGGTCGCCGTCGACGCAGCGGGGAGCCTCGCGGCGGCCCCGTGCGTCGATTTCGTGGCGCGCAACGAGTTCGACTTCACCATCAAGGATGTCGCCGACGACGCCCCCTGGTCGAAGATCGCGGGCCTGAGCTGGCGAAACGCGCAGGGAGTCGTCACCCACAATCCCGACCGGCCGATCCTGGAGAATATGGATAGCCTGCCGTTCGTGACCCCGGTCTATCTGCGCGACCTGACGATCGAGAACTATTTCATCGGCTATCTGAAGCACCCGTACATCTCGATCTACACTGGCCGCGGCTGCAAATCGCGCTGCACATTCTGCCTTTGGCCCCAGACCGTCGGCGGCCATCGCTATCGGACCCGCAGTGTCGGCCATGTGATCGAGGAGATCGCCTGGGCGAAGAAGGCCTTCCCGCAGGTGAAGGAGTTCTTCTTCGACGACGACACCTTTACCGACGACCTGCCGCGGGCCGAGGCCATCGCCAGGGAACTTGGCAAGCTGGGCGTAACCTGGTCCTGCAACGCCAAGGCCAACGTCCCCTACGAGAGCCTGAAGATACTCAAGGACGGCGGGCTGCGCCTGTTGCTGGTCGGCTACGAGAGCGGCAACCAGAAGATCCTGCACAACATCAAGAAGGGCATGCTGGTCGAGGTGGCCGAGAAGTTCACCAAGGACTGCCACGCGCTCGGCATCACCATTCACGGCACCTTCATCGCCGGATTGCCGGGCGAAACCCGTGAAACCCTGCGCGAGACCGCCGCCTGGGCCGCCAGGATCAACCCCCACACCATCCAGGTCTCGCTGGCCGCCCCTTATCCGGGAACATTCCTCTACGATCAGGCGGTCAAGAACGGCTGGCTGGACGCCGACCACGCCGAACTGGTTGACGACAACGGCATCCAGATCGCCCCGCTGCACTATCCCCACCTGAGCCACGCCGAAATCTTCGCCAGCGTCGAGACCTTCTACAAAAGCTTTTACTTCCGCCCCTCCAAGATCGGCGCGATCGTCGGGGAAATGATCCGCAGCCCCGAAATGATGAGGCGACGCCTGCGCGAAGGGGTCGAATTTTTCGATTTTCTCAAGGAGCGTCGCGGGGCAGCCGCTTGAGGCGACTGATCGTCACCGCCGACGACTTCGGCGCCGACATCGCGGTCAACGAGGCGGTCGAGACCGGTCACCGCGAGGGGGTTCTCACCGCCGCCAGCCTGATGGTCGGGGCGGCCGGGGCGGCCGACGCGGTCAGGCGCACCCGGACGATGCCGGCTTTGCGCGTCGGACTACATCTGGTTTTGGTCGACGGGCGCCCCACCCTTCCACCTTCCGAAGTTCCTGATCTCGTCGATGAGGCTGGCCGTTTTCGGGCCGGGATGATGGCTGCGGGCGTGAGCATGGCTTTGCGGCCGGCGGTGCGGCGCCAGGTGGCGGCGGAGATCACGGCTCAGTTCGAGGCTTTCCGCGCCACCGGCCTCGCCCTAGATCACGTCAACGCCCACAAGCATTTTCACCTGCACCCGGTCATCGCCGCGCTGATCTGCGGTATCGGCCAGCGCCATGGTCTTCGCGCCGTACGCGTGCCCGCCGAGCCGCGGGCGGTGCTGGCCGCCGTCGAACCCGGCGGGGCTTATCGCCTCGACCCGGTGGTCTCGCTGATGGCTGAGCTGTTGCGCCGCCGGCTTCGCCAGGCTGGCATCGCTGCGGCCGATCAGGTGTTCGGCCTGCGCTGGAGCGGGGCCATGACCAAGGAGCGCCTGGCCGGGGTGATCGCACATCTGCCGCCGGGCTTGAGTGAAATCTATCTGCATCCCGCCATCCACGGCGGTTTCGAGGGCGCCGCCCCGGGCTATCGCTATGCCGACGAGCTCGCCGCCCTCACCGCGCCGGAGGTTGTCCACGCGGCGTCGGGACCGCATATTCGTCGCGGGGGCTATGTGGATTTTGCGCCGGCGCCTCGAAGGGATCGATATGTCTGACTGGACCGCTGGCGATCTCGATCTATCGCTCCCCCAAAGCCGCTCTGATGTTGGCCCGATCCGTATCGGCAGCGAGGCGCACAAGCAGCTTTTCTGCCGGATGCTGCTGGAGACGTTCAACCCCTACCGGCCAGCGGTGATCGATTGGCCGAGCTTGAGCGACGAGGCGCGCGAGCGGCTGGTCGGTCTGCCGATCTGGGACATCGCCGTGCAGACCGAGGGCAAGGCCAGCCTGCGGGTGAAGTCCTACGGACGGGTGGTCGCCGCCGATCCGTGGCTGCGCAAGGCCGTGGCGCTGAACGCCTTCGAGGAGGCGCGCCACAAGCATGTGCTATCGAACCTGGTGGCCGCCTACGGCATCGCGCTCGAGCCGGAGCCCGCCTATCTGGTTCCGCGCGATGTCGAATGGGCGTTCATGGTCACCGGCTACAGCGAATGTATCGATAGCTTCTTCGCCTTCGGACTTTTCGAACTGGCCAAGCGCTCGGGCTACTTTCCGGCCGCACTGGTGGAGACCTTCGAGCCGGTGATGCAGGAAGAAGGCCGCCACATCCTGTTCTTCGTCAATTGGGTCGCCTGGATGCGGCGCAATCTGCCGCTCTGGAAAAGGCCGCTGTTCGCCGCGCGGATCGCCGCGGTCTGGGCCTTTCTGGTCTGGGAGCGGATCGGCATCGCCCGCGGCCTGGAAGGCGAGCCGGCGGCGGACGCCAATTTCACCGTCACCGGCGCCAAGTCGGTCGGCATGGATATCGGCGTGGCGCAGCTGATGGACATCTGCCTAGCCGAGAACGACCGTCGACTGGCGGGTTACGACCGGCGTCTGCTGCGACCGCGCTTCGTGCCGGCGATGGTTCGTCTGGCGCGCCGTTTCATGGGCCGTGGCCGAGAACAGCCGCTGGCGGCATGAAACCCTGGGTGATTGTCGCCGGGCTGGCCGGCCTGGCGCTGGCGACAGCGATCGTCGGTTATTTCGGCTTCGGCGCCGTGTTCGACGCCCTTTCCGCGATCGGCTGGCGGGGACTGGCGTTTCTATGCGTCTACTCGGCGGCGCCGATCTGCCTGCTGGGCGCGGCCTGGTTCCTGCTCGATGAGACCTCGGGCCCGCGCAGGCTCGGCGCCTTCATCTGGGCCAGAATGCTGCGGGACGCCGGCGGGGAACTTCTGCCTTTCCTGCCGGTGGGCGGATTCGTCATCGGCGCGCGCGCCGCCATTTTGCAGGGCGTGTCGGCGAGCGTGGCGTTCTCGACCAGCATTGTCGATGTCACCACCGAACTCCTGGCCCAGCTGGGGTTCACCGGTCTGGGCCTCGGGCTGCTGGCCATAACGATCGGTCAGCAATCGACCCATAGGGCGCTGATTGGCGCCGTGCTGGCCGGACTGGCGCTTTCCAGTCTGGGCGCGTGGGTTTTCATCGAACTGCAGCGGCGCGGCTCGGACGTCGTCGAGCGATTGGCGCGGCGGCTTGCGCCGGATGCGGCCATCGATTTCAGCCGCACCCTGCGGGGTCTCTACAGCCATCCCTGGCGTATCTGGGCCGCCGTCGGCGTTCATTTCGCCGCATGGGTCGCCAGTGCGGCGGGGATCTGGCTCGCCTTAAGGCTGTCCGGCGTGGACATCGGCTTCGATCGGATCCTGGCCATCGAGAGCCTGGTCTGCGCGGCCCGCAGCGCGGCCGTCTTCGCCCCCATGGGCATCGGGGTCCAGGAGGCCACCTATGCGGTCGTCGGGCCCCTCTTTTGCCTCGGTCCAGAACTCTCCATCGCCGTGTCGCTGCTCAAGCGGGCCAGAGACCTGATTATCGGCGCGCCCGCCCTGATCGTCTGGCAAGCCATTGAGGGCCGACGGCTGGTTCACGGGGTCAGGGCTGGGACTCTCACCGGGTTCGACTGAGCCCGACCCTGGGTCATCGAGCGGCGGCAGGGCGCCGGGCGCTCGGCCCTCGTCGATCTCCCCTTGGCGCATTTGCAGATAGGTCGACCGCAGGGTCGCGTAGGGGTCGGCGGCATCGCCGAGCAAGGTCTGCAGATCGCTGTCGGCCTCGGCGCGGGCGTCGAGACCGCCGACCACGGCCAGGGTGACGCCGACCTCGGCCTTGTAGGGGTACTGGATGTAGAACAGCGGACTACTCACCACGTCGGCGCCCGAACCGAAAAGGTCGCGCACGTCCGAGGGCCCTAGCAGCGGCAGGAAGAGATAGGGGCCGGCCCCGACGCCGTATCGCCCGAGTGTGTCGCCAAAGCCGTTGGGGTGGGGCGGTACGCCGATCCGGGTCGCGACGTCGATGACGCCAACCACGCCAACGGTTGAGTTTACGAGCATCCGCGCCAGGGAGGCCGCCGCCTTGCGGGGTCGAATCTGCAGGATGTCGTTGATGAACACCACCGGCTCATGCAGGTTGGCGAGAAAGTTGTGCAGGCCATCGCCGACGGCGCCCGGCGTCAATCCCTTGGCCAGGATCGACAGCGGGCGGACAATCAACCGGTCCAGCCCCTGATTGATGGCGAATCCCCGGCGGTTCAGTCGCTCCCAGGGATCGCCGGTGAAGCTGGTCCTCGCGGGCGGCCGGCCCCCCCCCTGATCGGCCTGGGCGGCCGTCGCGCCGGCGAGAGCGAGCGCAATCGCCATTGTCGCGAGACCTGTTGCGCGCACGCGCTCCTCCTCAAAACCCTGCCCGATGAGTGAAGGCCCCGCGCCAATTGGAACAACACCTTGCCGAGCCGTTCGATCCCACGATCAACGCGCGCTGGACGATCAGCACGCGGGGATGCTCTATCGCGCGCAGTCACCAGCGGCGAGGGCCCTTGATAGATGACCAACGCCACGCTTGCTCGCCGCCTCGCCTGCCGATGAAGCCTCGGGCGGTCTTTGTCGCCAGGTTGGTCGCCTTCAGCTGCGGTCGTGCGCGGCTCGTCGCGGGCCTGGGGTTGGCGCTTGGCATCCTCGCCTTGGCCTACGCGGTTTCGAACTTTTCGATGAACACCGATGTCGACAAACTGATCTCCAAGTCCCTGCCTTTCCAACAAAGGCAGGCCGCATTCAGCCGCCTGTTCCAGCCCGAAGGCGATCAGATCGTCAGCGTGATCGACGCGGCCACGCCCGAGCTGGCCGACACCGCCGCCGAAGCCCTGACCTCGCGGCTGAGGTCGAGACCCGATCTGTTTCACGACGTGGTGCAGCCGGATGGCGGGGCCTTTTTCGACCGCGAGGGGCTTCTCTACGAGAGTGTTGGCGAGGTCCAGAGCAGCCTCGCCCAACTGATCGCCGCCCAACCGTTTCTTGGCCCGATGGCGGCCGACCCCAGCCTGCGAGGGTTGATGAACGGCCTGTCGACAGCCCTGCAAGGGGTGTCCACGGGCCAGGCGAACCTCGCCGATCTTCGCGCGCCGCTCACCGCCTTAGCCCACTGCCTGGGTGGTCTCCGGGACGGCCGCGCGGTCTATTTCTCCTGGCGGAATCTCGTCTCAGGCAAGTCCGCCGATCGAAGGGAGCTGCGCCACATCGTCCTTGCCAGTCCGGTGCTCAATTTCGCCAGACTCGAGCCCGGCGCCGATGGGACGCGCTTCATTCGCGCGGCGGCGCAGGCCCTGCGGCTAGACCCGGCTCACGGCGTGACCGTGCGGCTTACCGGAACCATACCGCTACAGGACGAGGAGTTCGCCACCCTGGCTCAGCGGGCGGCGCTGATCGCCAGCCTGGCGATCAGCGCCATCCTGATCATGCTGTGGCTGGCGGTAAAGTCCGTCAGGTTGATGGCGGCGATCCTCTTGGTGACCCTCATCGGTCTGGTGACGACGGCTGCATGCGGACTGGCGATCTTCCATCGTTTCAACGTGATTTCCGTCGCCTTCATTCCGCTGTTTGTCGGCCTGGGCATCGACTTTGGCATTCAGCTTACCGTTCGCTATCGCGCCGAGCATACCGCCGCGGTCGACACCAGGCAGGCGCTGGTCGCCTCCGGCGCCGGCATGGGGCGGTCCCTGGCCCTGGCCGCGGTAGCCATTGCATCGGGCTTCTTCGCCTTCGCCCCGACCGCCTACGTCGGCGTATCGCAACTAGGCGTGATCGCCGGCATTGGCATGTTTATCGCCCTGGCTCTCAACCTGACCGTGCTGCCGGCCTTCATTGCCCTCGCCTCCCCGGCGCCGCGTCCCAGCCGCCCGGACAACCCGTTCCTTACCAGGCTCGACGGCTTTATCCTCGGTAATCGCCGAGGGGTGTTGATCGTCGCCGCCGTAGCGGCCGCAATCAGCGCCGCTCTGCTGCCGCTGGTGCAGTTCGACTTCAATCCCATCCACCTGCGAAGCGCCAAGACCCAGTCGGTCTCCACCCTTCTCGACCTGATGCGCGACCCCGACCAGTCGCCCAACACACTGGAAGTCATCGCCCCTTCGCTCGGCGTTGCCGACCAGATCGCCCAGCGCATGCGGCGTCTCCCCAGCGTCGCCGAGGCGATCACCTTGAGCAGTTTCGTCCCGGCCGACCAGCCACAGAAACTCGCCGCCATCGCCGACGCGGCGGCGCTGCTCGACCTGACCCTCGATCCGCTCGTGGTCAGTCCGGGGCCGAGCGACGGCGAAGTCGTCGCCAGTTTACGGCAGACGGCGGCGGACCTCCGCGCGGCGGCCGGGCAAGGCGGCCCGGCAGCGGGGCGGGCCATACGGCTGGCCGGTCAGCTCGATTGGCTCGCTGGCGCGCCTGCGGCGAGCCGCGCCGCGGCCCAGGAGCTTCTGATCCCCGGGCTGACCCGCCTGCTTAGCCAGACGCGAACTGCCTTGCAGCCGAGCCCACTCGATCTGGCCACGCTGCCGGTCGAAATCAGGCGCGATTGGCTGGCGTCGGGGGGCCGCGCGCGCGTGTCGATCGTTCCCGGCGGAAATTCCAACGACAATCGCGTGCTCAGCCGGTTCATCGCGGCGGTGAGCGCTCAGGCGCCTCTGGCGACGGGCACGCCGGTCGATATCCAGCAAAGCGGGCGCGCCGTCGCCGGCGCCTTCATCGAGGCCGGCGCGCTGTCGTTCCTGGCCATCACCGCGCTCTTATTCGCGGTGCTTCGGCGGATACGCGATGTCGCCATCACCATGGCCCCGATCATCCTCACCGGGCTTCTGACCATGGGCAGCTGCGTGATCATCGGCCAGCCGCTGAATTTCGCCAACATCATCGCCCTGCCGCTGCTGTTCGGTATTGGCGTCGCCTTTCACATCTATTTCGTCATGGCCTGGCGATCGGGCGCCGGCCACCTGCTGCAATCGAGCCTGACGCGGGCGATCTTCTTCAGCGCCCTGGCCACCGCGACCGGCTTTGGCAGCCTGTGGGCGTCAAGCCACCCAGGCACGGCCAGCATGGGCAAGCTGTTGATGATCTCCCTGATCTGGACCCTGGTCTCCGCCCTGCTCTTTCAGCCGGCGCTGATGGGTCCGCCGACGGTCGCTGCGGGGCCGAAGGCCTGAACGCTGCTGTCGCTATTTGAGCAGCTTGTCGCTCAACAGCTCGAGGTGCGCGGCGAGACCCTTGGCGCCGCCGGCGGCCAGGGGAGCGGCGAAGTCGGACCGCCGCGTGGTCAGCTGGCTTATCGCGCCGTAATAGACGTCGACGATCTTCCAGGCGCCGGCGTCGCCGTGCATGCGGTAGGTGAGGGCGACCGGCGCGCCGTGGGTCGGAACGATGTGCGATTGCACGATCCTGTCCGCTCCCCGCACCTGGCTGGCTGGTTCGACGTCGAAACGCTCGCCGCTGAAGCTATCGAAGTTATGGGCGTAGCTGGCGACGGAGAGGCGGGTGAACGCGGC